>NZ_JACCPY010000049.1 GCF_013426975.1 Sphaerotilus sulfidivorans | reverse complement strand
ACGCGCTGGCCGAGGGCTCGGAAAGCATCACCATCTCGGTCGGCGAGATCACCGGTGGTGGCTTCGAGGCCATCGCGGCGGATCCGAACAAGGGCTCGGTCACCACCCTCGTTACCGATGATGTCGGAGGCCCGGGCGGCGGCACGCCGGGCAGCGAGGACACCTGCCTGGTCTCGATCACCGGTCCAGGCTCGGTCGTCGAGGGACAGACCGCCAGTGGCTACACCGTCAACCTCAGCCAGCCTGCAGCGACTGACGTCACCATCAAGCTCACCTACTCCGGCACCGCCACGGACGGTTCGGACTACACCGCCGTCACCTCGGTCACCATTCCTGCGGGTCAGACCCGCACGACCTTCGACCTGAACACGATCGACGACGCACTGGCCGAAGGCTCGGAAAGCATCACCATCTCGGTCGGCGAGATCACCGGCGGCGGCTTCGAGGCGATTGCGGCAGATCCGGACAAGGGTTCGGTCACCACCCTCGTTACCGATGATGTCGGAGGCCCCGGCGGTGGCATGCCGGGCGCCGAGGACACCTGCCTGGTCTCGATCACAGGTCCAGGCTCGGTCGTCGAGGGACAGACCGCCAGTGGCTACACCGTCAGCCTGAGCCAGCCGGCCGCGACTGACGTCACCGTCAAGCTCACCTACTCCGGCACTGCCACGGACGGTTCGGACTACACCGCGGTCACTTCGGTCACTATTCCGGCCGGGCAGAGTTCGGTCGAATTTGATCTGAGCACGATCGACGACGCGCTGGCCGAGGACTCGGAAACCATCACTGTCTCGGTCGGAGACATCGACGGCGGCGGTTTCGAGGCCATCGTCGCCCACCCGCTCGAGCGCAGCGTGACGACGACGCTGCAGGACGATGCCGGCCCGCACGGCCCAGGCACGCCCAGGGCCGAGGACACCTGCCTGGTGTCGATCACCGGCCCCGGCACGGTCGCCGAGGGCGGCACCGCAGCCGGCTACACCGTGACCCTGTCGCAGCCGGCGGTCACCGATGTGGTGATCCGGCTGAACTACGGCGGCAGCGCCAGCGCCGGCAGCGACTATGCGCCGGTCCTGTCGGTGACGATCCCGGCCGGCAGCCGCAGCGCCAGCTTCGACCTGCCCACCCTCGCCGACGGGCGCGCCGAGGGCAGCGAGAGCATCGTCGTCACGCTGGGCAGCATTTCCGGCGGCGGCTTCGAGGTGCTGCGCGGCGACCCGGGCGCCTTCTCGGTCACCACCGTGATCGCCGACGCCAACAACGCACCGGTGCTGCAGGCCGATCAGGCCACCACCCGGGAGGACACCGCCGTCAGCGGCAACCTGCTCGCCAACGACCGCGACCCCGACGGCGACACGCTCACCGTCACCCACTTCACCTGGAACGACCAGAGCTTCACGGCCGGCAGCAGCGCGACGATCGCCGGCGTGGGCACGCTGACGGTGGGCAGCGACGGACAGTTCCTGTTCACTCCGGCCCAGGACTACGCCGGCGCGGTGCCGGTGGCCAGCTGCACCGTCAGCGACGGCCGGGGGCAGGTGAGCGTCTCGACGCTCACGCTGTCGATCACGCCGGTCAACGACGCACCGACGCTGCGCGGCACCACGCTCACCCTCAGCGAGGAAGGTCTGGCCCAGGGCCGACCGGAAAGCGGTGAGACCCCCGCCACCCAGGCCGGCGGCCGGCTGCAGTTCAGCGATGTCGACAGCAGCGCCTTGAGCTTCACGCTGAGCGCGCCGACCGCACTGCTGTCGAGCGGCGGCGTGGCGCTGAGCTGGAGCGGCGACGGCAGCGCGGCACGGCCGCTGGTCGGCAGTGCCGCCGGCCAGGCGGTGATCTCCGCCACCATCGACGCCGAGGGCCGCTACAGCGTGACGCTGCATGCGCCGCTGGACCATCCGGTGCGCGGCCAGGAGGATGCGCTGACGCTGTCGCTGGGCGTGCAGGTCAGCGATGGCCAGAGCAGCAGCAGCGCCAGCATCGACGTGACGGTGCGCGACGACTCGCCCGTGCCGCTGTGCGTGGTGCGCTGCGCCGATCTCAGCCCGGTGCAGACCAATCTGCTGATCACGCTGGATGTGTCCGGCTCGATGAGCACCCGCGACGGCATCGGCGGCCAGACCCGACTGCAGAGCGCGATCGCCTCGATCGAGAAGCTGATCGACAGCTACGCCGACCGGGGCGACGTGATGGTGCGCCTGGTGACCTTCTCCAGCGGTGCCAGCGAGCGGGGCGCCTGCTGGATGACAGTCGACCAGGCTCGCTCGACGCTGCGCTGCCTCAGCGCCAGCGGCAACACCAACTACGACGCAGCGCTGGATGCGGCTCGCGGCGCCTTCGACGACCCAGGGCGACTGGTCGACGGGCAGAACATCGCCTACTTCTTCTCCGACGGCCGCCCGAACGTGCCCAGCGGCGATGTCGGCATCGATGCGGCGGAGCAGAAAGTCTGGGAGCGCTTCGTCGAGGCGAACGACATTCGCTCCTACGCGATCGGCCTGGGCAAGGATGTGCCGGCCGCGGCACTGGCGCCGATCGCGCATGACGGCGAGGGCCAGGACACGATTGCGCCGCTGCTGGTCACCCGCTTCGACCAGCTCGACGCGGCGCTGGCGCAGACGGTGGCCGATCCGATCCAGGGCGAGCTGGTGGCCGGCGGCATCGACCGGGCCGCCGGTGCCGACGGCGGCCACCTGAGCGCGCTGGTCGTCGACGGCGTGCAGCACCGCTGGGATCCGTCCACCAGCGCCTCCGACACCGTGACGGTGCGCACCGCCAGCGGCGGCGAGTTCACCTTCAACATGGAGACCGGCCGCTACAGCTACCAGCCGCCCGCCGGCGCTTCACGCGACTACCAGGAAAAGATCGGCTTCGTGCTGACGGATGCCGACGGCGACAGCCGCAGCGGCTCGCTGACGCTGGGCGTCGATGTCGACGGCAACGGGCGCTGCGACGTGCAGTGCGCGCCCGCCACGACCAGCCCGATCCCCGACGCCTCGGGCTGCCTGACCGGCAGCATCCTGAACTGGTCGCTGGCCGATCCGTGCGACAGCAGCAGCACCGGTGGCACCAGCGCGAGCGGCACCTCGTCAGGCACCGGCTCGCTGCACTGCGGCGACCTGCTGTCCTCGACGCTCGACCTGCTGGCGCAGTGGAGCAACAGCAGCAGCGGCAGCACCGGGAGCGGCTGCACCAGCGCACCGGCGCCGGCCTGCGCGCCCGCACCAGCCCCCGCGGACGGCTCGGGCGCCCTGTCGAGCGCCGAGCAGCTGCTGGCGCAGACGCTGATCCGTCAGGCCAGCGACACCAGCAGCCACTGCGGGCCCTGAGCCGACAATCAGCTGCGGTAGTCGGCGTTGATCGTCACATAGTCGTGCGAGAGGTCGCAGGTCCAGACGGTGGCCTGCGCCTCGCCGCGGTTCAGGCCGACGCGGATGGTGATCTCGGCCTGCTTCATGACGCGCTGGCCGTCTTCCTCACGGTACTCGGGACGGCGACCGCCCTGGTGGACCACATGCACGTCGTCGAGGTGCAGGTCGATCAGGGTCTGGTCGAGATCGTCGATGCCGGCGTAGCCGACCGCCGCCAGGATGCGGCCCAGGTTCGGGTCGCTGGCGAAGAAGGCGGTCTTGACCAGCGGCGAGTGCGCGATCGCGTAGGCGGCCTGCAGGCACTCGGCCTCGGTGCGGCCGCCCTCGATGGTGACGGCGATGAACTTGGTCGCACCCTCGCCGTCGCGCACGATCGCCTGCGCGAGCTGCTGCGACACCGCCACCACCGCATCGCGCAGCGCCCGGCCCTCGGCTGAGTCCAGCGCGGTGATCGTGTCGTTGCCGGCCTGGTGGGTGGCGATCAGCACGAACGAGTCGTTGGTGGAGGTGTCGCCGTCGATGGTGATGCGGTTGAAGCTGAGGTTGGCGGCCTCGGTCACCAGCGGCTGCAGCAGGGCCGGATCGATCGCCGCGTCGGTGGCGACAAAGCCCAGCATCGTCGCCATGTTCGGGCGGATCATGCCGGCACCCTTGCTGATGCCAGTGACCGTCACGGTCCTGCCGCCGATCGTGACCTGGCGCGACGCGGCCTTGGGCAGCGTGTCGGTGGTCATGATCGCCTCGGCGGCGACCGCCCAGTGGTCGGCCCGGGCGTCGGCCAGCGCGGCCGGCAGGCCGGCCTGGATGCGGTCGCTGGGCAGCGTCTCCATGATCACGCCGGTCGAGAACGGCAGGATCTCCTCGGGCGCGATCTCCAGCGCCTTGGCCAGCGCCAGGCAGACCGAGCGCGCACGCACCAGACCGTCGTCGCCAGTGCCGGCGTTGGCGTTACCGGTGTTGATGACGATGGCGCGCTTGGCCGGACCGGCGGCGAGGTGCTCGCGGCAGATCTGCACCGGCGCGGCGCAGAAGCGGTTCTTCGTGAACACGCCGGCGACGCTGGAGCCCGGGGCAAGCGTGATGACGGTCAGGTCACGCCGGTTGGCCTTGCGCACGCCGGCCATGGCGATGCCGAGCTGCACGCCGGCGACCGGGTGCAGATCCTGGGGATTCGGGGCGGAGAGGTTGACGGGCATGGCAGTCGGTCGGTGGGCAGATGAGGAGGAATTCAGGCCACGGCCGGATCGGAATCGGCACGGGCCGGGCGCGCGGGCATTGTAGGCAGCGGATCCGGCACCGGATCGCTGGCCAGGCGCGCCAGCAGATGGTGATCGCACAGCAGGCCGCGGCCGTCGCGCTCGACCTGGCGCATCAGACCCTCGCGCAGCATGCCCAGGCTCTCGGCGAAAGCCAGCGAACGGGTGTTGCGCACATCGCACCAGACCTCGATGCGGGCCATGCCCTGGCGCCAGGCCCAGTCCATCAGCGTGAGCGCGGCCTCGCGCACCAGGCCCCGGCCGCGCTGGCGGCTGCAGCCGACAAAGCCGATCTGGCAGCGCGGCACGCCGAAGTCGACGCTGTGCAGGTCGACGCAGCCGACATAGGTGCTGGTGTCGTACTCGAAGGCCAGATAGCTCACGCCCTCGCCTTCGGTGAGGATCCACTCGCGGGTGCTCTCGCAGTGGCGGCGCGCGGCCTCCTCGTCCCAGCGCTGGTGACCCCAGGCGATGTAGTCGAGCTCGGGCATCGAGCGGCGCACGCTGGCGTAGAGCGCCGGGGCATGGCGCGCGTGGATCTTCTCGAGCCGCAGGCGGCGCCCCGGCAGGATCTCGGGACTGTGGCGAAAGGTGTCTGGGGTCATCGGCGACGGTCCTGCTGTCGAAAGGTGAAGCACGGGCAGGAGCGCGGTCCGGCAGAAAACGACAAGGGGCCCGCAGGCCCCTGTCTCTTTCATGCCGGTCAGGCCGACCTGCGGGGAATCAGGCGAGCTTGCCGTGGCACTGCTTGAAGCGCTTGCCGCTGCCGCAGGGACACGGATCGTTGCGGCCGACACGCTGCGTCAGGTGCTCGGGCAGCGGCTGGGCCGGATCCTGCGACACGCTGCCATCCTCGTTCGGGTGGGTGTAGGTGACATTGCCGACCCGCTCCGCCACCGCCTCGATCGCATCGGCCGCACGGGCCGCCTCGTCCTGGGACTGGATGCGCACCGTCAGCAGCACGCGGCTGACATCCATTTTTACCACATCGAGCAGCTGGCTGAAGAGCTCGAAGGCCTCGCGCTTGTATTCCTGCTTCGGGTTCTTCTGCGCATAGCCGCGCAGGTGAATGCCCTGGCGCAGGTAGTCGAGCGCGGCCAGGTGCTCGCGCCAGTGGCTGTCGATCGACTGCAGCAGCACCATGCGGCCGAAGTTGTTGAACTGCTCCTCGCCGACCAGCGCGATCTTGGCGGCGTGGGACGCATCGGCGGCGGCGACCACCTTCTCGACGATGTCGGCATCGTCGAGCTCATGGCTGGCCTCGACCAGGGCCTTCAGGCCGATCTCGAGCTGCCACTCCTCGCGCAGCACCTTCTCGAGAGCGTCGATGTCCCACTGCTCCTCGACGCTCTCGGCCGGCACGAAGGTGCGCACCACATCGGTCAGCGCGCCACGGCGCAGGTGGGCGAGCTGCTCGGAGATCTCGGTCTGCTCGAGCAGCTCGTTGCGCTGCTGGTAGATCACCTTGCGCTGGTCGTTGGCGACGTCGTCGTACTCGAGCAGCTGCTTGCGCATGTCGAAGTTGCGCGCCTCGACCTTGCGCTGCGCGCTCTCGATCGAGCGGCTGACGATGCCGGCCTCGATCGCCTCGCCCTCGGGCATCTTCAGGCGGTCCATGATCGCCTTGACCCGGTCGCCGGCGAAGATGCGCATCAGCGGATCCTCCAGCGACAGGTAGAAGCGCGAGGAGCCCGGATCGCCCTGGCGGCCGGCACGGCCGCGCAGCTGGTTGTCGATGCGGCGGCTCTCGTGACGCTCGGTGGCGACGATGCGCAGGCCGCCGAGCTTCTTGACCTGCTCGTGCAGCTCCTTCCACTCGACGCGCAGCTGGTCGACGCGGGCGGCCTTGTCGGCCTCCGACAGCGCCGGATCGGCCTCGACCTGCTGGATCAGCTTCTCGATGCTGCCGCCCAGCACGATGTCGGTGCCGCGACCGGCCATGTTGGTGGCGATGGTCACCATCTTCGGCCGGCCGGCCTGGGCGATGATGTCGGCCTCGCGGGCATGCTGCTTGGCGTTGAGCACCTGGTGCGGCAGCCCGGCCTTCTTCAGCAGCTCGGAGACCTGCTCGGAGTTCTCGATCGAGGTCGTGCCCACCAGCACCGGCTGGCCGCGCTCGAAGCAGTCGCGGATGTCGGCGACCACCGCGTCGTACTTTTCCTTGTCGGTCTTGTAGACCAGGTCGAGCTCGTCCTTGCGGATCATCGCCCGGTTCGGCGGGATCACCACCGTCTCCAGACCGTAGATCTCCTGGAACTCGTAGGCCTCGGTGTCGGCGGTGCCGGTCATGCCGCCGAGCTTGGCGTACATGCGGAAGTAGTTCTGGAAGGTGATCGAGGCCAGCGTCTGGTTCTCGGCCTGGATCTTCACGCCTTCCTTGGCCTCGACCGCCTGGTGCAGGCCATCGGACCAGCGCCGTCCGCTCATCAGGCGGCCGGTGAACTCGTCGACGATGACCACCTCGCCGTTCTGCACGACATAGTGCTGGTCGCGGTTGAACAGGTGGTGCGCGCGCAGCGAGGCGTAGAGGTGATGCACCAGCGTGATGTTGGCCGCGTCGTAGAGCGACGCGCCCGGCGCGAACAGCCCGGCCTCGGCCAGCAGCTGCTCGGCCTTCTCGTGGCCGGCCTCGGTCAGGAAGACCTGGTGCGTCTTCTCGTCGGCGGTGAAGTCGCCCGGCTCGATCACGCCCTCGCCGGTGCGCGGATCGGCCTCGCCGATCTGCTTCTTCAGGTGCGGCACGACCGCGTTGATGCGCAGATACATGTCGGTGCGGTCGTCCGCCTGGCCCGAGATGATCAGCGGCGTGCGCGCCTCGTCGATCAGGATCGAGTCCACCTCGTCGACGATGGCGAAGTTCAGCCCCCGCTGCACGCGGTCGGCCGTCTCGTAGACCATGTTGTCGCGCAGGTAGTCGAAGCCGAACTCGTTGTTCGTGCCGTAGGTGATGTCGGCGGCGTAGGCGGCCTGCTTGGCCTCGCGCGGCATGTTGGGCAGGTTCACGCCCACCGTGAGGCCCAGGTAGTTGTAGAGCCGGCCCATGGTCTCGGCATCGCGCGAGGCCAGGTAGTCGTTGACGGTGACGACATGCACGCCCTTGCCCGAGAGCGCGTTCAGGTAGACCGGCAGCGTCGCCATCAGCGTCTTACCCTCGCCGGTGCGCATCTCGGCGACCTTGCCGTTGTGCAGCGTCATGCCGCCGATGAGCTGCACGTCGAAGTGGCGCATCTTCATCAGCCGCTTGCCGCCTTCGCGCACCACCGCGAAGGCCTCGGGCAGCAGGTCGTCGAGCGAGGTGCCGGCGGCCACGCGCTGGCGGAACTCGGCGGTCTTGCCGCGCAGCTCGTCCTCGCTCAGCTTCTCGAACTGGGGCTCGAGCGCGTTGATCCGCTCGACCACACGCCGGTACTGCTTGAGCAGGCGGTCATTGCGGCTGCCGAAAATCTGGGTCAGGAGCTTGGGCAACATGAACGGAATCGTGCGCGACGTGCAGAGGACCCGCGGCGGTTCAGCCCTTGCCGCAGGATCCGGGAACAAGGTGGTTTGAGGTGCGGCCGGGTTAGAGCAGCGCGGCAGGCCAGGCCGGCACACCTGGTCAGGCATGCCCTCGGACGGATTTCGAGTTTATCACCGGCCTTTTGCAACTCTGCCGGAGCCGGGCAGCGCTTCCCCGGGCCGGGGTGGCAGATCGGCGTCGAGCCGCTCGCCCAGCGCGAGGAAGCGCGCCGGATCCTGCTGCACGCCCTCGAGCAGCACCTCGAAATGCAGATGCGGCCCGGTCGAGCGGCCGGTGCTGCCCACGCGCGCCACCGTCTGGCCGCGGCGCACCAGCTCGCCCGGACGCACCAGGATCTCGCTGCTGTGCGCATAGCGGGTGACCAGACCCTGGCCGTGGTCGATCTTCAGCGCCAGGCCATAGGCGCCGTCATGCTGGGCCTCGATGACCCGACCGCCCGCGGCCGCGCGGATCGGCGTGCCGACCGGTGCGGCGAAGTCCAGCCCGGTGTGCAGCGCGGTGCGGCCGTTGAACGGATCGATGCGGAATCCGAAGCCCGAACCGATGGCGACCTCGACCGGCCGGATGCTGGGCACCAGCATCTGCTCGAGCCGGCGCGACAGCAGCCGGGACTCGGCCAGCACCAGCAGGTCGGACTGGCGATCGGCCTCGAGCTCGATCTGCTGCATCAGCTGCTCCAGCCGGGCGGCGCCGCCGCCGGACGGCGCCGGCACGAAGGGTCCGCCGCCCGGCCCGGAGGCGAACGGGCTGGCCTGCGAGGCCGCGCGGCCCGCCTCGTCGAGCGCACGCAGCTCCTCGTTCTTCAGGCCGGCCAGTCCGGACACCCGCTCGCCGACCGCCTCGATCTTCAGCAGCTTGGCCTGCAGCTCGCCGAGCTGCAGCGCCATCGCCTCGACGTTCTCGCGCAGGTAGCGCTCGCGGTCGACCGCATCGCGGCCGATCACCGGGCCGACGATCTGGCTGACCACCGGCCAGCCTTCGCGCACCGCCTTCAGGAAGACGAAGTGATAGACGGTGCCCGACAGCAGCAGCAGCGCCAGCAGCAGCGCGCCCAGCATCAGCCACAATTGCAGCGGCCGCAGGTGCAGGGAGCGCGTGCGGGCCAGTCTGCCATGGGTGATCAGGATATCCATCGTCGCTTCGTTCCTCGTGCCGCGCCGGGCGCTTCAGTCTCGGTGCCGGACCCGCTGCCACTGCAGCGGGCGCTGAACCAGTGCGAGCCGCTGCAGCGGCTGCAGCAGCGGCTGGCCCAGTCGGGCGCGCGCATGGAGGCGGTGCGCCCGCTTCTGCCGGCCGCGCTGCTGCGCCATGTGCGCAGCGGCCCGTCCGATGACGAGGGCTGGACGATGCTGGCCGGCAACCCGGCCGTCGCCGCCAAGCTCAGGCAGCTGCAGCCCCGGCTGGAAGCGGCGCTGAAACAGAAGGGTTTCCAGCGTACCGGGATCCGGATCCGGGTTCAATCACCGATGAACCCGTGATCAGGCTCAGGCCTTGCCCTGGTTGGCGACCGCGGCGGCGGCCTTGGCGGCGGCCTCGGCGTCACCCAGGTAGTAGGACCTGATCGGCTTCAGGTCGGCGTCCAGTTCGTAGACCAGCGGAATGCCGTTGGGAATGTTCACGCCGACGATGTCGTCGTCGCCGATGTTGTCCAGGTACTTGACCAGCGCGCGGATCGAATTGCCGTGCGCAGCCAGCACGATGCGCTGGCCGGAGCGGATGGCCGGGGCGATCGCCTCGTTCCAGAACGGCAGCACGCGCGCGACCGTGTCCTTCAGGCACTCGGTCAGCGGCACCTGCTCGGGCACGAGCTTCGCGTAGCGCGGATCCTGGCGCTGGCCGCGCGGATCGTCGGACGCCAGCGCCGGCGGCGGGGTGTCGTAGCTGCGGCGCCAGACCAGCACCTGCGCGTCGCCGTACTGCTTGGCCATGTCGGCCTTGTTCAGGCCCTGCAGGCCGCCGTAGTGGCGCTCGTTCAGGCGCCAGTCCTTGACGACCGGCAGCCAGTCGCGGTCCATCGTGTCCAGGCAGTGGTTCAGCGTGTGGATCGCGCGCTTGAGCACCGAGGTGTAGGCCACGTCGAACTCGTAGCCGGCCTCCTTGAGCAGGCGGCCGGCCTGGCGGGCCTGCTCGACGCCGGTGGCGGTCAGCTCGACATCGGTCCAGCCGGTGAAGCGGTTTTCCAGATTCCAGGTCGATTCGCCGTGGCGGATCAGCACAAGCTTGTACATGGCAGTCGGTCGTCGTCGGGTTGCAATCGGCGCGAATTCTATAATCCGCACCCTTGCCAACCCTTGCGCGCGGCCCCGTCCGACGCCGAACTTCCGTGAACTTCCTTCTCGACAACTGGATCTGGCTGCTGACCGCGATCGCCTCGGGCGCCGCGCTGATGCTGCCGAACCTCGGCAAGGGCGGTGGCGCCGATGCCGTCAACCCGAACGGCGCGGTGCAGCTGATCAACCGCGAGAAGGCGGTGGTGATCGATGTGTGCGAGCCGGCCGAGTTCGCGGCAGGACACATCGGCGGCGCGCGCAGCATTCCGCTGGGCCAGCTGGAAGGTGCCAAGGGCCTGCCGACCAACAAGACGCTGCCGCTGGTGCTGGTCTGCGCCTCGGGCATGCGGGCGCGCAAGGCCGCGGCGGTCGCGCGCAAGCTCGGCCACGAACGGGTGCATGTGCTCGAGGGCGGCCTGGCCGCCTGGCGCGAGGCCGGCCTGCCGGTCGAGAAGACCGCCTGAAACACCGGCCCGGCCATCCGGGCCGACAATCAGGCCTCTCCGACCCGCAGCCTCACCGCACCACGCCATGAACCCCGTCCGGATGTACACCACCCAGGTCTGCCCCTACTGCATTCGCGCCAAGCAGCTGCTGCAGGCGCGCGGCGTGGCGCAGATCGAGGAGATCCGCATCGATCTCGATCCCGCGCAGCGCATGCAGATGATGGAGATCACAGGCCGGCGCACCGTGCCGCAGATCTTCATCGGCGACACCCATGTCGGCGGCTGCGACGACCTGATCGCGCTCGACCAGCGCGGCGGCCTGCTGCCGCTGCTCGGCAGCTGAGCCCGAGCCCCTGAATCAGGGCCGCTGAACCCGGGCGTCGGACCTGAGGGTTCGGCGCCACACCGGCGGTGCGCAGGACCGCATGGCGAAGGCACAATCGTGACTTGCGAACACTGGCGAATGTCACGATCCGCCCTCATCCGGTGAGCTCATCCCACTCGCAGCAGCCCGGCTCCCGCCGGGACCTGGCGCTGCTGACCCTCGGCGCGCTTGGCGTCGTCTACGGCGACATCGGCACCAGCCCGCTCTATGCGCTGAAGGAAGTCTTCCACGCCGGCCATGTGCCGGTCACGCCCGACAACATCCTGGGCGTGCTGTCGCTGATCTTCTGGACGATGACGACCATCGTCTCGCTGAAGTACGTGCTGCTGATCCTGCGCGCGGACAACAACGGCGAAGGCGGCCTGATCGCGATGCTCGCGCTGGCCACCCATGCGGTGCGCGACCGCCCACGCCTGCACGGCGTGCTGATGATGCTGGGCATGTTCGGCACCGCGATCTTCTATGGCGACGGCGTCATCACGCCGGCCATCTCGGTGCTGTCGGCGATGGAGGGCCTCGAGGTCGCGGCGCCCAGCCTGCACCCCTTCATCCTGCCGCTGACCCTGCTGGTGCTGACCGGGCTGTTCGCGGTGCAGCGCTTCGGCACCGGCGGCATCGGCCGCGCCTTCGGGCCGATCACGCTGGTGTGGTTCGGCGTGCTGGTGGCGCTGGGCCTGCCGCATGTGATCGAGCACCCGGCGGTGCTGGTGGCGCTGGATCCGCGGCATGCGATCGGCTTCTTCGTCGGCCACCCGCTGGTGGCCTTCATCGGCCTCGGGGCCGTGGTGCTGTGCGTGACCGGCGGCGAGGCGCTCTATGCCGACATGGGCCACTTCGGCAAGCGGCCGATCCGCATCGCCTGGTACGGCGTGGTGATGCCGGCGCTGGTCGTCAACTACTTCGGCCAGGGCGCGATGCTGCTGCGCGATCCGGCGGCGATCGAGAACCCCTTCTTCATGATGGCGCCGGACTGGGCCGCGCTGCCGCTGGTCGGGCTGGCCACCGCGGCCACCGTGATCGCCTCGCAGGCGCTGATCACCGCCGCCTTCTCGGTCACCCGACAGGCGATCCAGCTCGGTCTGCTGCCGCGCATGCGCATCCTGCACACCTCGGTCAAGGACCTGGGCCAGATCTACATCCCGTTCGTGAACTGGGGGCTGTATCTGTTCATCGTGCTGGCGGTGGCGCTGTTCAAGTCGTCCACGAACCTGGCTTCGGCCTATGGCATCGCGGTGACGCTGGACATGACGATCACCACGGTGATGACCTTCTTCGTCATCCGCCACGGCTGGAAGTACCCGCTGCCGCTGTGCGTGGCGGCCACCGGCTTCTTCTTCGTCATCGACATCGCCTTCTTCGCCTCGAACATGCTCAAGCTGTTCGGCGGCGGCTGGTTCCCGCTGGTGATCGGCATCGGCATGTTCACGCTGATGCTGACCTGGCGCCAGGGCCGCGCGCTGATGAGCCACCGGCTGCGCGACGACGCGATCGAGCTGCGCACCTTCCTGGAGGCGATCTTCGTCAGCCCGCCGCTGCGGGTGCAGGGCACCGCGGTCTTCCTGTCGGCCGAGCCGGACATCACGCCCAATGCGCTGATGCACAACCTCAAGCACAACAAGGTGCTGCACGAGCACAACCTGTTCGTGACGGTGCGCCACCACGACATCCCGTGGATCGGCTTCGAGCGGCGCATCACGATGGAGCCGCTCGGCCATGACTGCTGGCAGGTGACGCTGAACTTCGGCTTCAAGAACGAGCCCGACGTGCCCGAGGCGCTCAAGCTGCTGCAGGGCCGCGGCGTGCCGCTCGACCCGATGGACACCAGCTATTTCCTGTCGCGCGACATCGTGATGCCCACGCTGGGCGAGGGCATGTCGCTGTGGCGCGAGAAGCTCTTCGCCAACATGCACCGCAACGCGGCGGCCGCGGCCGACTTCCTCAGCCTGCCGGCGAACCGGGTGGTCGAGCTGGGCTCGAAGGTCGAGATCTGAGCCCGAGCGCCGCGGGCAGCGCCAGCAGCAGCCCCGCGGCCAGCAGGCCGCACAGCAGCCCGGCGGCATGCGCCAGCGGCGCGATGCGGATGTCCCAGCCCGGCGGCTGCACCTGCAGCACCGCCCAGGGCTGCTCGCTCAGCACCTTCAGCACCAGACCCAGCCCGAGTGCGGCGCCCAGCCCGCGCTCGGCGCGCAGCCGCCCGGGCTGGACCCGCAGCGCCACCGCCGCCACCGCCGCGCCGGCATGCAGGACGCCGGAGAGTCCGCCATAGCGCAGCAGCGCCGGCTCGGCCAGCAGCGCCAGATGGGTCAGCGGCCAGGCCAGCGCCCAGGCCAGCGCCGCCTCGCGCGGCAGCCGCGCGACATGGCCCAGCAGCAGCAGCAGCAGCGCGCCGGCCAGATTGGCGCCCAGATGCATCAGGCTGAAATGCACCCAGGCCGCGCTCCAGCAGCGCCAGGGTTCGGCCCAGGCCAGCGCCGGCTGCCAGGTGAGCACCTGCCGCGCCAGCCCGGGCCCGGTGCCGACCAGCAGCGCCGGCAGCACCAGCAGCAGCCCGACCGCGCTCCAGAGCCGGTCACTCAGCCGAAGACCGCCCGCCACAGCGCCAGCCCCGCCTGACGGTGCGCGGCCAGCGCACCGAGTTCGGCGATCTCGGTCTGGGTGCTGGCCTCGTCCAGGCGCGCGCGGTGCTGGGCGCGGCGCAGCTCGCGGTAGGCATCGGCCGCCGCCAGGCCCACGCCGGCCGGCAGCAGCGCGGCCCGCTCGGCCCGCTGCAGCAGCGCGATGTTGCCGACATCGTCCTGCAGCTCGGGATGCGCGGCGCTGTGCGCCAGCACCAGCCACTGCACCGCGAACTCGATGTCCATCATGCCGCCGCGGCCGTGCTTCAGGTCGAAGCGGGTCGGGCGCACCGGATGGGCCTCGCGCACCCGCTCGCGCATGGTGGCGATCTCGCGGCGCAGCGCATCCTGGTCGCGCGGCGCGGTCAGCACCGCGCGGCGCACCGCCTCGAAGCGCGACGCCAGGCTGGCATCGCCCGCGCACCAGCGTGCCCGGGTGATGGCCTGATGCTCCCAGGTCCAGGCGGTGTTGCTGCCGCGCCCCTGCTGGTAGCGCGCGAAGGCCTCGATCGAGGTGACCAGCAGGCCGGAGTTGCCGTTCGGCCGCAGCGCGGTGTCGATCTCGTAGAGCGCGCCGGCGGCGGTGCGCAGCGACAGCCAGGTGATGACCTTGCGCGCGAAGGCCGCATAGACCTCGGGCGCGCGCTCGTCGTCGTCGTCGTAGAGAAAGACGATGTCGAGATCGCTGCCGTAGCCCAGCTCCTTGCCGCCGAGCTTGCCGTAGGCGATGACCGCGAAGCGCGGCTGCTCGCGGTGGCGCTGGCGCAGATGGCGCCAGGCCCAGGACAGCGTCAGGTCGAGCATCGCGTCGGCCAGCGCCGAGAGGTCGTCGGCGACCTGCTCGACGCTGATCTCGCTCTCGACATCGCGCACCAGCGTGCGGAAGGTCTCGGCATGGTGCGCGCGGCGCAGGGTGTCGAGCAGCTCGCCCTCGTCGGCCTCGCCGGAGCGCACCCAGGCCTGGTGGCGGGCCTCCAGATCGCGCGACAGCGCGCCCGGCTCGAAGCGCTCGCCCAGCAGCCGTGCATCGGCCAGCTCGTCGATGACGCCCGGATGCAGCATCAGGTAGCGCATCGGCCAGCGCGCCAGGCCCAGCAGACGCAGCAGCCGGCCCAGCACCTCGCCGCGCTCGGCCAGCAAGGCCAGATAGCTGTCGCGGCGCAGCAGCGGCTCGATCCAGTCGATGAAGCGCAGCAGCGCGGTGTCGCCGATGCCGGGCATGTCGCGGCTGAGGCGGCGCGCACGCATCAGCAGCTTCGCCAGCCGCGCCCGGCCCTCGTCGCGCAGCAGCGCCACCCGGGGCGAATCGACCAGCAGCTTCAGCCGCGCCGCCAGCTCCGGCGACAGGCCGTCGAGCAGCGCCGGGCTGTCGAGCGTCGGCGGCGGGCCGGAGCAGCCGCGGCAGGTGCCGCCGCTGCTGCCCGGCCGGGGCGGCGTGCTGCGCCCCTCGTGCAGCAGCGCATCGAACTCGGTGGCCACCAGCTCGCGGTGCGCGCACAGCGCGTCGAGCAGATCGCAGGCCTCGGCGTTGCAGTCCAGCCGCATCGAGGCGGCAATCCAGCGCAGATCGGCGTCGACCGTCGGCAACAGATGTGTCTGCTGGTCATCCAGATACTGGATGCGGTGCTCGATCTGGCGCAGGAAGGTGTAGGCCCGGGCCAGCCGGTCGGCGGTGTCCTGCGGGATCAGGCCGACCCCGGCCAGGCGCTGCAGCGCCTTCAGCGTCGGGCGGGTGCGGATCTCGGGGAACTGGCCGCCGCGCACCACCTGCAGCAGCTGCACGATGAACTCGATCTCGCGGATGCCGCCGCGCGAGAGCTTCACGTCGTTGGCGCGCTCGGGCCGGCCGGCGGCGCGGCGCATCGCCTCGTCGCGGATCTTCTGGTGCAGCTGGCGCAGGCTCTCGAAGACGCCGTAGTCCAGATAGCGGCGGTAGACGAAGGGCGTGACGACGTCGCGCAGCGCGCGCGCGCGCCCGGAGGTGACCGCCTCGCGCGGCGCCACCACCCGGCTCTTCAGCCAGGCGAAGCGCTCCCACTCGCGGCCCTGCACCAGGAAATACTCCTCCAGCATCGCCAGGCTGACCACCGGCGGGCCGGAGTTGCCGTTCGGGCGCAGCGCCAGGTCGACGCGGAAGACGAAGCCGTCGTCGGTCAGGTCGCCGATCAGCGCACGCAGCGTGCGCGCGACCTGCGAGAAGTACTCGTGCGCCGAGATGACGCCCGCACCGTCGGCCCGGCCGGCGGTGGCGCCGTCTTCCTCGTAGACATAGATCAGGTCGATGTCGGAGGAGACATTGAGTTCGCGGGCGCCCAGCTTGCCCATGCCGATGATCCAGAAGTCGATCGGCGCGCCGGTGGCGGTGCGCGGCGCGCCGTGGCGCTCGTCCTGCTCGGCGCGGGCGAAGGCCAGCGCGGCCTCCAGCGTCACCTCGGCCAGCTCGGTCATCGCGCGGGTGACGGTCTCGACCGAGGCCTGCTGCTCGACATCGAGCACCACCAGGCGCTCCATCACCAGCTGGCGCACGATGCGCAGCGCCGAGGCCAGCGGGCGGCCCTGCGCCAGCACCGTCTGCAGCGCGGCCTCCATCGTCTCGCGCACCGGCTCGCCCGGGGGCAGCCAGGCCAGGGAATCGCCGCGAACGCGGCGCACGCGCTGCACATAACGGCTGTGGTCCGCGCGGGCCGCGAGGGCCGGCGTCGGATCTTGCGCCTGCGGAAGGGTATCGATCGAATTCATTCGGGTCTGTGCTAGCTTCTCTGCTTCCATCCTGCCGGCGCCTGTGCTGCTCGCTGCGTTCATGTCTGCCCCTCCCCGATCGCCCGACGCGCTCGCCGATCCGATCCCGACTGCCGACACCTCCGGATCCGCCTCGACAGGCAGGATGCCTCGCCTGCTGCGCGGGCTGGTCGGCACGGCAGCGGGCCTGGGCATCATCGTGCTTGCGGCATGGCTGACCTTGCAATGGGGGATTCTGCCGCGCGCCGACCTCTGGCGACCTCGACTGGCGCAATGGGCCTCGCAGGCGATCGGCATGAAAGTGCAGATCACGCACATCGAGGTGCTGGGGGACCTCTGGGCGCCGACGCTGCGGCTCGACGGCGTGCAGCTGCTCGACCCGCAGGGCCGCGCCGCGCTGCAGCTGGGCCGCGCCGAGCTGCGCATCACGCCCGGCTCGCTGATTCCGCTGCCGCAGCGCGGCTGGGCGCCGCGCATGGACCGGATCGTGCTGCAGACGCTGGTGCTCGACATGCAGCGCGACGCGCAGGGCCGCATCCTGCTCGCCGGACTGCCGATCGCGCCGGCGGACGACCGGAGCGACGCGGACGACGGCAGCAGCGCGCTGGCCGACTGGCTGTTCAGCCAGCCCGACATCCGGCTGCAGGACGCGCGGCTGCGCTGGCAGGATGCGCTGCGCCCGCAGGCCGGGCTGCTGGAGCTGGGCGATGTCGACATCGAGCTGGGCAACCGCCTGGGCCGCCATGTCGCGCGGCTGCAGGCCACGCCCCCCGCAGGCTGGGGGGATCGCTTCACGCTGAGCGCCGATCTGGCCGGGCCGCTGCTGTCGGCCTCGCGCTGGCTGGCGCCGGGCGACTGGCGGCGCTGGTCGGGCGAGATCCGCGCCGACTGGCCGCATGTGGACGTGGGCCGGCTGCGCCGCCACATCGACCTGCCCTTCGACCTGATGGAGGGACGCGGCCAGCTCGGCAGCCGGCTGACGGTGCAGGAAGGCGGCCTGGCGCAGGCCGGGCTGGACCTGCGCCTGGAGGCGGTGGCGCTGCGGCTGGCCCAGGCGCTGCCGCCGCTGACGCTGCACCGCATCGCCGGGCGGCTGGAGCTGGAGCGCGGCGAGGACGGCAGCCGCATCCGCGCCCGCGGCCTGTCCTTCGAGCTGCCGGCCGACGGCCAGGGCCGCGAGGCCGCGCACTGGCCCGACACCGATCTGACGCTGACGCTCGAGGGCCGGCCCGGCGCGTGGCAGGGCGGCACCTTCGCGGCCTCGCGGCTGGATCTGGCGCTGCTGGCGCGCTCGGCCGAGGCCATGCCGCTGGGCGGGCCGATGCGCCGCCTGCTGGCCGAGACCCGCCCGAGCGGCCGGGTGCACCAGCTGCGCTACGACTGGAGCGGCGAGGCCGAACTGCCGACACGCTGGCGCGCCCGCGGCCAGGCCGAGCAGCTCGGCCTGAGCGCCGAGCCGGCCACCGCGCAGCTCGAGCGCACCGCCACGCCCGGCCGCCCCGGCCTGCACGGCGCGCGGGTCGACTTCGAGGCCACCGAGCGCGGCGGCCGCGCCGGCGTACGCATGGGCCGCGACGGCGCGCTCGAGTTTCCCGGCGTCTTCGAGGAGCCCCGGGTGCCGGTGCAGCGGCTGCAGGCCGAGGTGCGCTGGACGCTGCAGCGCAGCCAGCCGCAGGCCCGCCCGGCCATCTCGGTCGAGGTGCGCCAGGCGCGTTTCGCCACCGCCGACGGCCAGGGCGAGTTCTCCGGCCGCTGGAAGAGCGGCCCGCCCGGCGGCGAGCGCTTCGGCCGCGACAGCTGGCTGCCCGGCCATCTGGACCTGGAGGCCCGGGTCGACACGCTGCGCGCCGAGCGGGTGCACCGCTACCTGCCGCTGGGCATCGGCGCCTCGACCCGGCATTACCTGGCCGGCGCGCTGCGCGAGGGCCAGGCCCGCGAGGTGCGCTCGCGGGTGCGCGGCGCGGTGCTGGACTTTCCCTACACCGGCCGCGACGAGCCCGGGCAGTTCCTGATCGAGGGCCGCTTCGAGCAGGTCGGCTTCGATGCCGCGCCGGGCAGCCGCTGGCCGCTGTTCTCCGAGGTGTCGGGGCGGCTGCGCATCGACGGCAACCGGCTGACGCTGGAGGACACCCGCGGCCGGCTGGGCCAGACCGGCAGCGGCCGCTTCCAGCTCGAGGGCGTCGAGGGCGGCATCGCCGACTTCGTGCACGACCCGGTGCTGAAGCTCTCCGGCCAGGGCCGCGGCCCGGCCGCCGACATGCTGAGCTATCTGGTCGACAGCCCGATCGACGGCTGGCTGGACCATCTGTTCACCCCGGTGCGCGCCGAGGGCGAGAGCCGGCTGGCGCTGGATCTGGCCATTCCGGTGCTGGAGGCCGAACGCACCACCGTGCGCGGCCGGGTCGAGCTGCAGCAGGCGCGGCTGCGCATGCGGCCGGACACGCCGGAGCTGACCGGGCTGGACGGCCGGCTGGAGTTCAGCGAGCGCGATTTCAGGGTGCTCGAGGCCCGGGCGCAGGTGGCCGGCGGGCCGCTGCAGTTCGCGGGCCGGCTGGGCGATGACGGCCAGGTGCGGCTGAGCGGCCAGGGCCGTGCCAGCCTGGAGGGCCTGCGCGCGCTCGACGAGCCGGCGGTGCTGCGCTCGCTGCTGCAGCCCTTCGACGGCGAGGCCGACTACCGCATCGAGCTGGGCCTGGGCCGGCTGGGCACCCGGCTGGCGATCGACAGCGATCTGGTCGGGGTGCGCTCGCCGCTGCCGGCGCCGCTGGCCAAGCCGGCCGCGCAGGCGCTGCCGCTGCGGGTGAGGCTGGAGCCGGCGCCCGATGGCGCCGAGCTGCTGCGCGTCGAGGCCGGCAGCGCGGCCCGGCCGCTGCTGCAGGTCGGCTATCTGCGCGACGCCCAGGCCGACGGCAGTGGCGCGGTGCGACGCGGCCGCATCGCGCTGGGCGAGGCCACCGTCGAGGGCCAGGATCCCCGCGTCTGGCCGGCGCGCGGCGTCGATGCGCTGGTGGCGCTGCCGGCGCTGTCGCTCGACCGTTGGCAGCAGTGGCTGCATCACGAGGCCCCGGCCGACTGGCGCGCAGGCGCGGCAGCGCCGGCCGCTCCCGCACCGGCCACCTCCAGCAACGCCAGCAGCATCGATCCCGGCCCCCTGCCCGGCCGCATCCAGCTGCGCACCGAGCGGCTGACGCTGGGCGGGCGACGCTTCGACCGGGTCGAGGCCCAGCTGCAGCGCGACGCCACCCGCAACGACCGCTGGCTGATGCGCCTGCAGGCCGATCAGCTCGACGGCGAGGCCGAATACACCGCCGCCGCGCCCGCCAGCCAGCGCCCGGCCGCGCTGCGCGCGCGGCTGTCGCGGCTGATGCTGACGCCGCACACCGAAGCCGGTGCCGAGCCGGTGGCGCCCGGCATCACCACGGCCGCCGCCGTTTCCAGCGCCGACGCCGCCGGCACCGCGCAGCGCCTGCCGCAGATCGACCTGCAGGCCGATGCGGTCGAGTTCGCCGGCAAGCCGCTGGGGCGGCTGGAGCTGCGCGCCGGCCCGCGCGCCAGCGGCGGCTGGCTGATCGACCGCCTGGCCCTGCTGCGGCCCGAGGCGCGTCTGGAGGCGGTCGGGCTGTGGCTGCCCGGCACCGCGCCGGTGGCCACCGGCGACCCGACCGGCCAGACCCGGCTGACCTTCCGCCTGGACCTGATCGACGGCGGCGCGCTGCTCGATGCGCTGGGCTGGCCGGGGCAGATGCAGGGCGGACGCGGCCACCTCGGCGGCCAGATCCAGTGGCCCGGCACGCCCACCGACTACGCCACCGCGCGGCTCGGCGGCCATCTGCGGCTGGATCTGGACCAGGGGCGCTTTCCGCAGGCCGATCCGGGCGCCGGGCGGCTGCTGGGCGTGCTGAGCCTGCAGTCGCTGCCTCGGCGCTTCCTGCTCGACTTCCGCGACCTGTTCCAGAGCGGCTTCGGCTTCGACCGCATCGACGGCGACATCGCCATTCGCCAGGGCCAGGCCAGCACCCGCAACCTGCGCATCCGCGGACTGCAGGCGATGATCCTGACCGAGGGCAGCACCAGCCTGGCGCAGGAAACGCAGGATCTGCATGTCTGGGTGGTGCCCGACCTCAACGCCGGCGCGGCCTCGCTGGCCTATGCGGTGATCAATCCGGCCGTCGGCCTGGGCACGCTGCTGACGCAGATGGTGCTGCAGGGCCCGCTGGCCGACGCCGCCACCCGCGAGTTCCGCATCACCGGCCGCTGGGACGCGCCGGAGGTGACCGGCGTCGACCGCAGCACCGGCGCACGCCCGCGTCCCGACCAGGGCGCCGCGCCCCCGCCGTCGTCGTCGTCGTCTTCGTCCTCTTCTTCCTCTTCTTCGCCGCGGGAGCCACGCACGCCATGAGCATGAAGATCGCCGCCGTCCAGATGGTCTCGGGCCCGCGCCCGGACGAGAACCTCGACCGCGCCGAGGCGCGGGTGGCCGAGGCCGCCGCGCAGGGCGCCGAGCTGGTGGCGCTGCCGGAATACTTCTGCCTGATGGGCCTGCGCGACCGCGACAAGCTGGCCATCGCCGAGCCCGATGGCGACGGGCCGATCCAGCGCCGGCTGGCGCAGATCGCGGCGCGCCACCGGGTCTGGCTGGTGGCGGGCTCGCTGCCGCTGGCGGTGCCGGGCGACGCCGATCACGCCACCAACACCACGCTGGTGTTCGATCCCGAGGGCCGGCGCGCCGGGCGCTACGACAAGATCCATCTGTTCCGCTTCGACGACGGCGAGCGCCGCCACGACGAGGCCGCGACGCTGCGCGCCGGCCACGCCCCGCTGGCGCTGGACATCACCGCCCGCGACGGCCGCGCGCACCGCACCGGCATCACCATCTGCTACGACCTGCGCTTCCCCGAGCTGTACCGCCAGCTCGCCAGCCCGCCGTGCAGCCTGATGGTGGTCACCGCCGCCTTCACCTGGCCCACCGGCCAGGCGCACTGGGAACTGCTGCTGCGCGCCCGCGCGGTGGAAAACCAGTGCTGGCTGCTGGCCAGCGCGCAGGGCGGCCAGCACGAGAACGGCCGCCGCACCTGGGGCCACTCGATGATCGTCGACCCCTGGGGCCAGATCGTCGCCGAACTCCCCGAGGGCGAAGGCATCGTCGTCGCCACGCTGGACGAGCAGCGCACCGCCGAGATTCGCACCCGGCTGCCGGCGCTGGAGCATCGGCGGCTCTGACCGGCCGGCCGGGCCGCGGATCCGCCAAATACGCCCCCGAACGCGGGCGAATGAAAAGCCGCGTCCGGCCTGCCGCACACCGCGCGCCTAGACTGGGCGGGTCCATTTCCTACATCACAGAAAGGCCCATTCCATGAAAGCACTGATCGCCCTGGCGCTCCTCGCCTCGACCCTCACCGGCTGCGCGGTCTACACGCCCGCCGGCTCCGTCGTCATCGACCCGGCCGGCCGGCACGACTCGGGCGGCGGCGGCGGTCAGGGCAGGTTCTGCCCTCCGGGTCAGGCCAAGAAGGGCAACTGCTGAGCTTGGGGGCTTGCTGCGCGGGCGCATCGGCGGGTCGAGAAATTCGTCACGCCCAGCACGGGTTCATGGATCCGCAGACGAAAAATCCTGCAATCGCTGCGCTGACTGCCATTACAAAGATGGCGTCAACGGCAAACCCTGCTGCAGGGTTTGGGGTCGATTTTTACGGGGGAGAAAGCATGCAGAAGATTGAAAAATTCCTTGCGCGACAACAGCTTGTGTGCAACAGGGGTACAGGTGAAAGTCTGCAAGTGGCTGTTACGCCTGCGGGGCGTGCGGTCTAAATTACTACAAGGGCATCCCCGCGAAGTCAACAAAACCTCTCCGGGCGGGTTTTTCTGAAACCCGCCTGAGCAGCGTTCAAACGATCCAGCCAACGCACAAGAAACCAGCGACCGACAGGGAGAACAAGGTGCGGACTGCAAAACTACAACCGGTCTTTGCTGCGGCTGTCTGTGCCGCTGACCCTGATGAAAGACGCGCGTGGGGGCTCCATTCGTTAGCCGAGGTTGCTCTTGCGAGCGCCTCCTAGATTTAACCGAGCACTCCCCACGCAGGTCTGACCTTGTTCCATCAACGCAGGCATCACGCGGTGGCAGATTCTTCCTTCACGGTGTCGGATGGCTCTGTTGCACAAAGCGAGCGTCCGAGCGCTCGTAGACTGACGCGGTGAGCGAAGCCAAGAAGAAGCGGACGAAGTACCGCACGACGAACTGGAAGGCCTACAACGCGGCGCTGAAGGCGCGGG
>NZ_JACCPY010000048.1 GCF_013426975.1 Sphaerotilus sulfidivorans | reverse complement strand
CACCGCCTCCTGCTTGAATTCCAATGTGTAGCGCGCCCTCGGCGCAGCCTTCGGCTTCGTCATTTCCGCTCTCCTTGCTGACATTGCATCACTCAGCATGGGAGACGGTTTCTGGGGGCAAGGTCAGGCGCCGGAGTTCACGCAGGTAGCCGCGAAGGTATGCCGCAGGTCATGTACGCGCAGGCGGTCGATGCCAGCGCGCTTCAGGGCGCGCACCAGCACCCGGGTGGGCTGAGCCATCGGCTGGCCGGGCTTGGTGCCCGGAAAGATCCAGCCCCCCTGACCACGGCTGGGCAAGGATGCCAGCAGTTCCTTGGCCGCGGAGTTAAGCACCGCGTAGCGGGCACCGGTCTTGGTCTTCGGCAGATGCAGCAGACCTGCGGCCAGGTCCACCTGATCCCACTTCGCACGGATCACCTCATTGCGGCGCAGACCCGTGAGCAGCAACAGGCGTAGGGCACTGGCCGCCATGGTGTTCTTGTCTTCAGCCAGCGCTGCCTGAAAACGCGTGATCTCCTCAGGCGTCAGAAAACGCTCCGCTTTCTTCGGCTCCTTGAACTTCGACAGGCCGTAGCAGGGGCTGCGTTCGATCACGCCCCAGACCTGGGCCAGCTTGAACATCCGTGCCACGAGGCTGTGCACCCGGTTGGCGGTGGACTTGCTGGTCTTGTCGGCTACACGCGCGAGCAACTGCTGCACATCGCGGGTACTGATCTCGGAAATCTTCCTGTCACCCAGGACTGGGTAGACATGCACACGCAGCCGGCCGGCATCATCCTTATACGAAGCCTTGCGGGTCCGTGCATCGGGCATGTAGCTGTCTTCGCCGAACTGGCGGAAGGTCGGCATCACGGCCAGCGCGTCTCGGTCGGCCTGCGGGTCGAGTCCTCGGTCGATCTGGGCGCGCATTTCCAGGGCGGCCTTGCGCGCCTCGGTCACGTCGATGGCGGGGAACTCGCCGATCTTGGCCGCACGCTTCTGGCGGTTGATCGTGTACCGAAAGTAGAAGACCTTGCGACCGGCTTTGGACACCTGCAGCTTCAGGCCGACGACCTCGGTGTCGGAGTACTCGGTGCTGGTGGAAGGACTGGCCGCCGGGCAAGGCGGCAGCTTGGACAGGCTGCGGTGGGTGAAGGGGAAGCGGGTTTCGGTGTTGGACATGGCGATGGGCTCACAGGTGAAGTTCGAGCCGCTGGCGGCCTGGGACAGGACCGAAGTCGGGACCAGGGGCCAGGGCTGGAGCCGGGCGACTCCATCGGTTTGTTGGAAGGCTTTGCTGCGCAAAGGACCGGTGAGCGGACTGCTTGACCGATCCTCGGGAAGCCGGCGCCAGGGCGGTCGCCGCCCAGCAAGTCCGTTCCCCTGAGCCGCGGACGGGCTGCGTCGTAGCGCTTAGCCGTTGTCAGCACTGGGCCAAGCAGACCTGCCACCAGGTCACCCTGGCGGGCAGCGTCGCCCTGCGGTGCTTGTCCGGTCAGCGCAGGGCCATCACGGCGCGTCAGCCCGGCGGGCGGGCGCGGCGCTGCTGCTCGGCGCGCACCAGCGCCAGCGCGCGGCGTTCGGCCTCGTGCCGGGGCAGGCCGCCGTCGTACTCGAAGATGGCAGCGCGCTCCTCGAAGGCCTCGCGGTCACCCTCGTCGAACTGGGCGACCGCCCGGGCCACCGTGGCATCGAGCGGCTGGACGTAGCGGGGCTCGCCCTGGGTGTTGTCGGCGGCGGCCATGCTCAGTACTCCCGAGGCAGCAGGAGACAGGTGGACGAGCGATCCGCCTCAGACACGATCCAGACACGCTCGGCACCCTCCCCGCTTTCCCCGGTTCCGCCGGTATGGCTGGCCGGTGCCAAGGGCAGGACGTAGGCCGAGAGCACGCGATCGCCGTGCTGGACGGCCAGGTCGTTGGCGAGGGCATCGTCGCGGCACAGCTGGCCCCAGTCCCCTGCCACGTGACGCGACAGAAGCTCCGCCGGCTCGACGCCGTGGCGGGCCAGCAGTTCAAGCGCGCCGGGCGTGGCGACCACCTGGCCGAGCGCAAACAGCGGTTTCGACACCGCCAGCAGGACCACCGGCTTGTCGCCGAGGTCGGTTGTGGTTTGGGACATGGTGTCCTCCAGAAAGTCGAAGGCCCCGGGCGCTCGCTGCGCCAGGGGCCAGGGTGAATGACGAGGTCGCCGGGGGGGCTGCGGGAGACACCCCTTAAGGGGGGGTGTCTCCCGTCAGGGGTCCCGGTCCAGCGTGGGGAAAGTGGGGAAACTGGGGGTGACGGTGCACGGCAGCCGTCCAGCAGGTACGCATCTGCACAGGCACCCAGGTGCACGAGCGGAACTGGGCACACGAGGTGCGCGATGCCGATGCGGAACACAGGTCAGCCGCTGGCCGACCACCAGGCGCACGATCTCCAGGTGCCGGTCGTGGCAGGCCGCCATGTAGCGGCCGTCAGCGTCGCGCACGGCCTGTCCCTCAGCGCAGCGCGTAGGCCGCGCAGCGCCAGATGGCGCTGGACAACTGGCGGTCGTAGTCGGTCAGCGCCGGGCCATGCTGCGCCTGGCCGGGCAGGCGCAGTTCGCTGGCGTACTTCTGCACCCAGGCCAGGATGCCCACGTTCTGGCCGCTCAGCCCGGACGTGCGCACGGTCGCGGCCAGCCAGTGACCCGGGGCGGTCGGCAGCTCGCCCAGCTCGGACGCCAGGACGGTGAGCCACACGCCCGCCCGGGCCATGCCGGCTTCGGCCATGCCCTCCGGGAAGTCCAGGTCGAACGAGGCGCGGAAGCTGCCACGCCGGGGCGAGTAGGCCATCAGCGCCAGCGGGCTGGAGCCGAGCAGCAGATGCGGCCCGGACTGCAGGAACACGAGGCAGTCGTGCACCTGGTCGAGGTCCACGTCGTATTCCCGGGCCCAGTCAAGCAGTGCCAGCTGGGCGCCGTGATCGTCGTCCGGGGCGTCCAGGCCGACGAGGTGGAGGTCCTTCGCGGTGACCTGGGCGAGCCAGCGCGGGGGGGCGGTGCTGGACATGGCGTCACTCCTTGCCCTTACCCCGACGGCGGCCCCGGTGGCTCGCACCCTCCCCAGGGTCCACCTCGGGGTGACCCGTGCCCTCCTCGGGGTCAGGACTGGCCTCGGCGGGCGTGTCCTCGGTCGGGGAGGTGTGGTCCCCCTCCCCGCTGGCGCTGTCGGTAGCCTCGGCCTCCCTGGTTTCCCCGTTCTCCCCAGCTTCTTCGGACAAGCCGGCGTCGGGCGCGACGAACGCCGCGCCCTTGTCCTTCTTCAGGTGGGCCGCCTCTTCCTTCAAGCGCACCTGGGCCAGCTCGCCCGGGGTGGCCAGCTGCTCGGCCGTCCAGGTCTGCCAGCGCTCCAGGTCCAGCAGGTCGAAGCGCTTGGCCGGGTCGCGTCCTAGCAGCCCCTCGGCCACCAGCACCGCCGCGAAGAAGCCGGCGTTGCAGACGGACTTGCCGACGATGGCGCCTTGCAGGGCGCTGCCGCGCAGGGGCTTGTTCGGGTCGCGGCTGGCCACGGCCCGGGCCAGCTTGTCCACATGCACCGGCTCGTCGGAGAACGAGCCGGAGCCGCTGTTGGTGATCACACGTAGGAAGACGCGGCGGCGCTCGGGATCGAGCAGGGTTTGGTAGACGATGTGACCGTGGGCGCGCAGGCCCAGCTTGCCGGCGTTGGCCTGGCGCACCAGCAGGAAGTGCTCGGGCAGGTCGGCAGGAAGGACGGTACGGGTCTGGAAGGCGGGGCGCACGGGCGCCTTGGCAGTCTTGCTCATATTGAACTCCAGAAGGCCCGGGCGGGTGCGGGCCAAGAAGGCGAGAAGCCCCCTGGGCCTGCGGGCCGAGGGGGCTTCGTCGGGGTGGAGGAACTGGGGAAGGCGGGGGGCGGCGTCAGTGGCCGTAGGCGATGACGTTGCCGGCCGCGTCGGTGAAGCGGCCCCTGGCGATCTGGATGAAGTCCCAGAGCAGCCAGAAGCCGAAGCCGCCGAAGGTCAGCAGCTGGGCGATGCCGGTGCCGATCTTGCCGACGTAGAAACGGTGCACGCCGAGAAAGCCGGCGAAGAAGACCAGCACGAACAGCACCGGCCAGGACTTGCCGTGCGGGCCCGGCACGAAGGCCGGGCTGGGCGCAGCAGTCACGGCACGTTGAGGGGCCCCGCAGTGCGGGCAGGTGGTCGCGGACTCGTGGATGCTCTTTCCACAGCCGCGACAGAAGACCATCGACATGGTGACTCCAGGGCAGGTGGGCCTGGGCACCCTGCCCCGGCCCAGAAAGCGAGAAGCCCCCGGGGTCCGAAGACCGAGGGGGCTGGTGGGGCGGGCTGTCGTCAGCGCAGGTGGACGGTCACGGCACGATCGGTGGTGCAGGTGGCAGCGATGATCAGCAACGGCACAAGCACGGGCGCCCAGGGGCCAGTCAAAACGACGGGAAAAGCGGCACGGACGGCGGAAGACAGGAACGACATGGGTTCTCCTCGGTCAAGCGGACGTGGAAACGCCCCTGGCGGGAAGGCCACGGGCGCGGTGTGGCACACGCGGTACCGGGGAGATGAGATGCGGTTGAGCGTGCCGGCTGTGACGGCCAGGGCAGGAGCACGGGCGCAAAAAAAACAAACCCAGGTCACGCCGACCTGGGCTTGCTCGAAGGGCGCAACACTGACGATTTTTTGAGCCCAGCAGCGTTGCCAAAGACTCTGGTTCTCCCGGCCGAGGGTGGCCCTACGGCCCTTCGGGGGCGTGGTCCAGGGCGATGACATCTGGACGAGGCCAGGGGCTGCCACGCTGTACCCGCTCGGCCAGGGAGAACGTCGTGGGGCGCCAGCGCTTCACCGCCTCACCGTGGCAAGTGACCGGCAGATGCCAAACTCGGTGAGGCATGCCCCGTTCTGAGGCACGCCTGACATGCTCAAAGAAGCCGCTTCCGGCACCGAAACCCAAGGTGAACCCCAAGCAGCCCCCGCCCGGCCTCTGGACCGAACTGGACTGTCTGCCCGTCTAGCCGCCAGCCAACGCCTCACCGCCTGAAGAGCTGCATCCGGGCACGGCGATCGTCCTCGCTCGGTCGGTCCTCACTTTTGTCGGGCGGTGTGATCCTCCTCGCGCTGGTCACCAACTGCTTGTAGTACGGGTCTGCAACCTCAGACGACAGCACGACATTGCCGAACTCATCCACGCCAAGCAGGTGCAGGTCGTACAGGGTGTGCAGGTCAGCCCGAAGCAGCAGACCGTTCCGGGTGTCGTAGTTCGGCTCCACGGCGTGCGGCCGGATGTGCGTAGCCTCCAGCAGTGCCTCAACCCGGCAGCCTGAGATGCAGCACCGCCGGCCGTAGGCGGCCAGCAGCCGCGCTCGGAACTCCGCCTGGCCGCGCCTTGCCTTGATGGCGCCGTACCTCACGGCATCTTCTGGCCAGCCCTGCTGCTGCGCTTCTGAAGCCAGCGTCTCTGGCTCGGTTGTCGGCGCAGCGGCAGCAGTCTCGAAGAGCTTGCGCAACTGTTCCACGTCGGCCGGCTGAAGTGCTTGGAAGCTGGTTCCACCGCTGCCCATGCGCTTGAAGAACGCAGCGAACCAATCCTGGTCGCTGACCACAGGCGAATCTGGCATCCACAGGCCTGTGCTGCCCTCCATGCGGTTGAAGCCAGCGACCACCTGTGGATCGGCCTCGACCACGAAGGCGTAGACGAAGCGGTAGCGACCTGGGCTGCTTATGCCTAGGCGCCGTAGAAGCCAGACCACGTCCCCCTTGCGAACGGGTTGGCGCGTGGCCTCCACGCTGGATCGGGCCAGCATGCGGCTGGGTGTACTTTGGTTGTCGGCTACCTCTTCTGCTTTTTCGTAGCGGAAGAAGTGGCGGCGGTTGCTGTCGAAGATCAGCAGCGTTCTGAAGGTTCACGGCGCGTCCGTGCGGGCCACGCTGCCTGCAGGCGCACGTGCCTCGCGCTTCAGCGCCTCACTGTGGCAAGAAGTGGCCGAGCGCCAGGCCCGGTCTGCTGCTTCACGAGGTGGTCTGCGCCCTCTCCACCAGCCCCGCCACGTCCTTGAACTTGTCGTAGATCGCCGGGTTCTCGCCCACGGCCAGCGCCTTGAAGTGGGCGCGGCCACATTCGATCTTGGCCGCCTCGGCGTTGCGCAGGTCGCTGCCGAACAGGCTGCTCTTGGTTTCCACCACGAAGTACAGGCGGTCGCCATCGGGCGTGGTCACCAGCACGGCCCAGTCGGGGTTGTAGCTGCCCAGCGGCGTGGGCACCTTGAACCAGCCGGGCAGCTTGGCGTAGACCTTGATCGCGTCGTTCTTCTCCAGCTGGTCGGCGAAGTCGCGCTCCACCTCGGAGTCGTAGACCACGTGCTGGTACACCGAGCGCTGGGTGTCCTGCAGCATGTTCTTCAGGTAGCCGGTCAGTTCCTCCCGCTCCAGCAGCTCCTGCGCGTAGTACTCGTCGTCGCCCAGGCGCTGGTAGCGGATGCCGTCCACCAGCACGATGCGCTTGCAGCGGTTGATGGCGTCGGCCACGATCTCGATGAACTGCTGTGGGTTGCGCTTGAAGTCATTCAGCCGCGCGCTCTCCACCAGGATGCGGCCGATGCTCTTGCGCGTGAGCTGGGTGCGGTTCTGCAGTTCGGTCAGGATGTCGGGCAGCTCGATGTCGCCCTCATCCAGCACCACCACGGTGGCACCGCCGCGCTCCTGCGCCACCACACCGGCCTGGCCAATCTCCATGCCGGCCTTGCGCCACTGCAGGCGCACCTTGCTGATGGGCGGCGCCGCGATCACGGCGGAGATGCAGTCACGGATCAGGCGCTCGTTGTCGAAGTGCACCCGGTACGTGGTCTTGTACTTGATGCGGTCCCACAGCGCCTTGAACTCGGGACTGTCCAGCACAGCACGCCGCACCGGCACGCTGCGGCGCTCGTCGGCGTTCTTGATCTCCAGCTTGCCGGCCACCTTCTTCAGCAGCTCCAGCACCTGTGCACGCTGTGCCTCCAGTTCGGGGGGCAGGCTCAGGGTGTTGTCCTTCAGCGCCTGGCGCAGGCCGTCTTGCACCTTGCCCTTGGCATCGATCAGCTTCTGCGCACGCAGGTGCTCGGCCAGCACCTTGGACGCGTCGAAGCCCAGCGGCTTGCTGCTGCCGTCCGCCTGGCGCACGGCCACGCCGGCAAACAGGTGATCCGGCACCACGCCAAACTGGAAGCCGTCTTCCTCGATCTCCTTCTGCAGGTTGTCGGCGAACTCCTGGTAGCTCTCGTTGGCGATCACGGTCAACGTGTTCACCTCGAAGCCGCGCAGGCGCAGACCCTCCTGGTTCACGCACAGGCGCAGGCCGCGGCCGATGGTCTGCCGGCGCCAGCGCTCGGTCTGCCGCGCGCTGAAGTTGCAGATCTGGAAGACGTTGGGGTTGTCCCAGCCTTCCTTCAGTGCCGAGTGGCTGAAGATGAATTTCAGCGGCGATGAGAAGCTGAGCAGCTTCTCTTTGTCGCGCATGATCAGGTTGTAGGTGTCGTCGTCAGCGGCGGTGCTGCCGCTGGTGTCCTTCACCATCTCCACCACCTTGCCGGCCACCTTCTTCTTGTCGATCGAGAAGTAGCCGTTGTGCACCTCGTGCGCGGCGGCGCTCAGGTCGATCTCGTTGAACAGGCTTCGGTAGTCGGGGTGCTGGGCCCAGCGCTTGTACTCTTCCTCGAAGATCGTGGCGTAAACGCCCTTCTGCGGGTTGCCCTCGGCGTCGTACACGCGGTACTTGTCCACCGCGTCGATGAAGAACAGGCTCAGCACCTTCACGCCCATAGGGCGCAGGCGCTTTTCTTTGTCTAGGTGCTCCTTGATCGTCCGGCGGATCATCTCGCGCTGCACGGCCAGCGGCTCTACGCCGCCCCAGCTTTCGTCCACCGTCAGGTACTGCTGGCCGCCGGGCACGTGCAGTTCCATCAGGGCTTCGGACTTGGGGCCACCCTTTCCGCCTTTGGTGGCCGCACGCAGGGTGCCCACGCGCATGTTGGCGTAGATCTCTCGGCCGGTGGTCTGCTCCAGATCGTCGCCGTCCTGCACCACCACGTCCTTGCGCTGCACGCTGCCGGCGCGGCCCAGCACGTCCAACTCCACGATGGCCGTCACCACGCCGCGCTTGTTGCTGATGCCCACCAGCTTCACGTAGGGCTTGTTGAAGCCCTGTTCCACCGTGGCCGAGGCCACCTCGATCTGCTTGACCAGCTTTTGCTCGTATGCGTCCACCGCGTCCAGGCGGTAGACCATGTTGTGCTTGTCCACATGGGTGGCCGAGTAGCGCAGCGTGCACAGCGGGTGCATGCGTGTCATGGCCTTCTTGCCCCGGCCGTCGATGCCGCCGTCCACGCTCTGCGGCTCGTCCACGATCACGATGGGCCGAGTGGCGCGCACCAGGTCGATGGGCTTCTCGCCGCCCGTCTTCTCGCTGGCGCGGTACATCACGTTCTTGCTCTTCTCGCGGCGCAGCGCCTCGTCGGCCTCTTCGGCCGCCGCCTCCTGCTCGTCGCCGAACTTGTTGATGGCGCCGACCGTGATCACCATGATCTGCACGTTCGGGCTGGTTGCGAAGTTGCGCACCTGCCCCAGCTTGCCCGAGTCGTACTGGAAGAACTCGTAGCCCTTGGCGCTGGGGTACAGCGTCTCGAAGTGCTCGCGGGTGATCTGCAGCGTCTTGTTCACGCCTTCCTTGATGGCCACCGAGGGCACCACGATCACGAACTTGGTGAAGCCGTAGCGTCGGTTCAGCTCGAAGGCCGTCTTCAGGTAGACGTAGGTCTTGCCGGTGCCCGTCTCCATCTCCACCGTGAAGTCGGGAGACAGCTTGGTGGTGGGCGGCAGGCCATTGCGCAGCTGCACCGCGCGCAGGTTGTCCTCGATCTCGGTATCCAGCAGCGTCAGGCGGTTGCCAATGCCGCCTTGCTCGGTGGCCAGCATGCCTTCCAGCGCGCCCTGGGCCGCTGAGGCGTCGTCGTAGGTGCGCGCGGCGCGTACCGTCACCGTGAACTCGGTGCGGCACACCTCCTGGCCGTGGAACAGGTCAGCCACGGCCTCGATGGCAGCGGCCTGGTACGGTAGATCGGCTTCGAAGTGAAGTTTCATTTATTGGGCGCCAGAGGCCGAATGTGAATCAAAGGTAGCCATCAGCTCGGCGAGTTTTGGCGACGGGGACGCCTTCCGACTCAAGAGCGCGAGCGAACGCCTGGCGCGGGTCACGCCAACGTACAACCGGTTCACCTGGGATGGGTCACTGAGATCGAAGCGGTCTACGTTGGCGATCACCACCACGTCGAACTCAAGTCCCTTCGCGTTCGCCACGTCAGCAAAGTGCCGAACGTGGCGACGAGCCAGGTTCACCTTCTCGGACAGCTCGGCATCGATCAGCAATTCACGCAGCCGGGCGTCGAGTCTCTGAAAGCTCGCTGAAGCTTGCACGGCGGTCGGAAATAGCACGGCGACAGTCTGGTGTCGCCTGGCTGCGCGCAAAGTTTCGATGATGGCTGCATCCATATCAGCCTCCTTCGGGCACGCCACAAGTTGGGGACGCGCAATCGGGGAGTCCGTCTCGGCCACCCGCGCCAACAGGACGTCTGATGGCATCGGATCGCCGTGGAACTGGGCTCGAAAGATCGCGCTGAACAGTGCCAGGCCAGGAGCGTCAGTCTGGCGAAGGTTCTCAGTCAGTTTCGCACTGGCAACACTATGTCCCGGGAAGCACGCCCGCACGTCGATGGTCGACCCGTGGTGAAGCTTCTGCGCCAAGTCGCCGACAACGGTGATGGCGCGGTACTTGGGGTTCGCCTGCTCGACCATCAGGAAGACTTGTTGTTCGGTGAAGTCCTGAACCTCGTCTACAAAGACCGCCTGGTAGAAGGTCGCCTCCCTGAGGGCTGGCAACCCACCTTGCTTCAAGCCCCGACTCAGCAGGTGCCCAACACACAGCAGCAGATCGATGTCATCGTCCGCCAGCTTGAATTGCGCCAGCTGGGCCTTGATCTTCTTGGCCAATTCCGGCTTCGGAAAGTGCTTCGCCGATGCGGTGAGGACGTCAAGATAGAGGTCAGGCAGTGCCGCCAAGGGGCGGAGGAGGCTGCGCCGGACGAACCGGTGGAACACAGTGTCTGGCGTGGCGTAGCGTGGCTGGCCCGGCTGCTGAGGTTCCTGTACGGCCTCACCGTCTTCCTCGGCCTCGTCTTCGTCCGCACGCTCGGCTTCCACCGCCATCAGCTTCAGCTTCACACGCCCCCAACCGACATCCCGAGGAAGACGCCGAAGAGAGCCTTCCTGCAGCACGTAGATACGGTCTGTAGCTTCCGGGAGCAGTCTCAAGAAGAGGTGGCCGACGTCGGACACCACACCTCGGAAGTTCTGCCCGGAAGCATCTCGAACCAGAACTTGGCCTGCATCGAGTTGCCCCTTGGTGTCGTCACCCCAAACGACGGGCTCTCCCGCGAGGGTCCGCAATTGAATTGATTGGTCAATCGGCCCTGCGCCGTCCACGAAAACCAAGCGCTGCCCGGTGCGCAGAAAAAGTGCGGCCTTCTTCGCAATCAGTTGCCGGGCGAGGCTGTTCTCGTCCGCCGCAAACAGGGTCTCGCCTGCGACGATGGTCCAGATCAGCTTCGAGCCCATGACCTGCTTGCGAACGTCCGAGATCACGTTCACCAGTCGCAGCGCCAGACGATCCAGCGCAAACGCTCCTTCGCGTGGAGGGTCACGCAGTTCATCTGCCAGCTCTGCGATACGGGCACGAAGCGCGCCCAAGGCAGGCGCCATCACACGGTCGACCTTCGGGCGCTCTTGTTCTTGGTACTGGGACTCGATCTCCGCCAGCGTGGGCAGGCTCTCCAGCATCAGATCAGCCAGCCTCCGCGCCATGGCCTGATCCGTGGCGCGCAGCCAGGCCATGGTCGTAGCCTCATGCCCGTCTCGGCTTTGCGGGAGCCCCACCCAACGACGTCCTGCCACCGGGCTGTAAGTCAACTTGCGATGGTCCCGAAGTCGTGTCTGGAGTTCTTTGAACTCGTGAACTGGCAAGTCGGGCAGATCGATGCGGCGGCAGGTCTCCTGCAGGTACTGAATCAGTTCCCCTGTCCGAACAAAGCCGACACAGCTCTCCTGCGAGAACTGACCCGCGTACTCTGCAGACCAGTAGTCTTGGCCCTGTCCAAGGATGTCCCTGAAGATCCGTTCGTCAACGACATTGGCTGCGTTGAAGGTGGTCAGCATCTTGGTCCGGCCCAGGGCTGCTGAGGTCTTGCCGGAGCCAGCAACCCCTTCAACGAACATGGGACCGATGGGTGACCTCGCGATGATCTGGTTCTGCTCAATCGTCTGGTGAGTGAAGAACCGCTCGCTCAACCCGTAGTAGTCCTCCAGCTTTGCAGGGGGGCTGTCTGGATTCCACTCGTCATCAGTTTCCGCTAGGACGTCGGCAGGCTCAGAGTCGGGCTCGTCGATGACGGCAAACTCAGCAATCGGGATCTCGACGGGAGGCGGCGCAATGGTTGCGGGCACCTCTGGCTCCACGACACCGGGCTGCTCGACCTGCGCTTCGGGCTTGGGTTCCGGCGCCTTCGGCTTCGGCTTACGCAGCCGCTCCAGGTATCCACGAAGGTCTTGAACACTGCCGGCGCCTTCATCGCCCGTGACGCCCATCCGCAAAAAGTTGCGGACATTCGGCTCGAACTCCGGCCCACCAAAGCGCTCGAACGAGCGCACTTCCACAACTCTGTAGTCACCCCACAGCTTGCTGCGGCTCTCGTAGCCTGGCTGCACGAACGTGACCAGTCGGCCTTGCGGTGAGTGAGGTGTGCAGTAGCCGGAAGAACTGTTCGGGTAAGTCGCCTCATTGGGACTCAGACGGAACGTCAGCCGACCCTGCAACTCGGTATCGATGACCACGGTCTTCGCGTACGCGTTCTTGCGCAGCAGTCTGTACGCAGGTGCGAGCGACGTTGCGACATAGCCATAGCTGTCAGCCATGCCGCCCAGCACATTCAAGTGCTTGTCCTCGTAGAGCATCCGATCGGCGTAGTCGATGACGCCGGCCAAAACTGCCAGCTCTTCCGCTGTGTACTCCCGCTTGTTCCCGTCGCTCAGTGCCATCTCTTCTCCTCCCTGTTGGTCAACTGCTGCCCCTGAAACGTGGTCAGAGGCGAAATCACGAATCCAGTGCTCAGAGGCTTCGAACCTTGGCGATGCCGTGCTGTTCGAGGATGGCGGCCAGGTTGGTCTTGGCCACGTCGTTCTCGAAGGCACTGTCGCGGAACACGCAGGTCACCTCGCCAGCGGTCTGCTGCTCGCGGTGCCATGCCACGATCCCCAGCGCCAGCGGTTCGGCATCGGCCACGGTGATCTGCTCGTCCAGGCAGGCCAGCAGCACGCCGCCGCCGATGCTCTGTACCGTCTTGCCAGCGATGAGCTTGGGCTCGATGGGCACACAGAGGTTCAGGCCCAGCTTGATCAACATCTCGTAGAGCACGTCGTCATCGCTGCGACCGGTCACCACATGTTCGAGGTGATCGAGTAGTGACTTAGCTAGGTCGTCCCGCTTCGGCGCCCACGCCGCGATGTTGGATTTGTCGAGCTTAAAGACACGGAATCCAACATCTCCGCTGAATAGTGGATTTTCGGCTTTTGCTTTTGCCCCCGCACGCAGGATCCGCTCTCTAGTGATAGACGAAATTTTCGTGAAATCCAAGCGGTCGGTGGGTTCCGGCAGCTGCACAAGAATAAACCTGCGACAACCTTGATCACGAGAGTTCATCCGGATTAGTGCATCTGCCAGAGACCCTGAGCCAGCAAAGAAATCCAATACAACCGCGTCCTTTTCAGCGGCACCGATATTGAGTAGGTGCGAAAGAAACTTGGTTGGCTTCGGGTTGTTGAATATTTTTGGCCCCAACAAAGCGTCTAGTTCTTGGGTCCCATCCCGATTTCGACCATATTCCTTTTCAACCATCAGGGTTCTTGGCGTAACGCCGTCCTTGGGCTCCCAAGTTCGGGTGTAAACACGCCACTGGTCAGTCTTGTCCTTCTGAAAAATCAACTCCGCAGCCCTTGTTTGAACTGTTTCTTTACCCCAGCGCCAACTGGTTGTTGGATTGGCCGGATTTGGCTGTGGTGGGCGGATAAAGGTTCCATCAGGACATTCAATTGGGAAGTCCATTGACGAGTTATACGTCAAGCTTGTCTTATCAAGACGCTCCAGATAGTAGCGACGCCCGCCTTCAGAACGGTTGTACTTTGCCGTCATCGCAGGGCTTTCATGCTGCACAGAAGCTATGCCTGCAGCCGCCGAGTCCTTAGCAAAGCAAATCACATACTCATGCTCGGCCGCGACATGCCCACTATCATCGCCACCTCCCGCTTTTCGCTTCCAGATGAAGTTTGCGATGAAATTTTCTTCGCCGTATATTTCATTGAGTAGACGTCGCGCGTTCTCGAATTCACCATCATCGATACTAACGAAGATAATTCCATCATCACGCAGCAGTTGCCTGGCCAGCCTCAATCTTGGATACATCATGTTGAGCCAGTCGGTGTGGAACCGTCCGCTGGCTTCGGTGTTGCTGCTGATCTTTCGACCGCCTTCTACCTGGCACGTCAGCTCCAAATAGTTCTTGATGTTGTCTTTGAAGTCATCGGGGTAAACGAAGTCTTTGCCAGTGTTGTACGGCGGGTCGATGTAGATGAGCTTGACCTTGCCGGCGTAGCTCTTCTGCAGCAGCTTCAGCACCTCCAGGTTGTCTCCCTCGATCATCAGGTTCTGGGTGGTGTCCCAGTCCACGCTGTCCTCGGGGCAAGGGCGCAGCGTGCCGGTGCTGGGGGTCAGCGCCAACTGGCGCGCGGCGCGCTTGCCGTGCCAGTTCAGGCCGTACTTCTCGTCGGCGTCGGTCACGGTGGCGTCGCCCACCAGGGCCTTCAACACGTCCACGTTGATGGCCGGGCCCGTCTTGCCCTCGGTCACCAGCTCCGGGAACAGCGCGCGCAGCTGGGCGAGGTTGTCTGCCGCCAGGTCGGCGCTTTGGCTTTCGGGGGCGCCGGGTTCGATCTTTTCGATGGGCATGGTGTTCTTCTCAGTTCGTTGTGGTCTTGGCCGAATGGGTGGCCCTGCTCGCGGCATTGGCCGCAGCGGCGTGTGCTTGCCCCGGTGAGGCATGAGGCAACACCGGGAGATGATGGAAAGGAACGGTAGCGGCCGAGAAGCTCATGGGGTGAGCCAGCATCACGCGCCCCCCATGTTCAGGCGCTGCTGAAGTTCCTGCAGCTGGGCCTGGCCGGCGCGCAGCTCTTGGTTCAGCGCCACCTGGCGGGCCAGCTGGCGCTCCTTCTGCGCCTGGGTGCGCAGTTGCTGCAGCCGGGCCTGAAGTTCGCGGCACTGCTGCAGCGCCTGGTGGCGCTGGGCGGCCTGCTCGCGGGTGGGGCTGGGCTGGAAGCGGCCGGTTTCGCGGGCGATGTCCAGCGCGGCCACGGTGTCCATCCAGCCCTGGTAGAGCGCGTGCAGGTCGGCCTGGGGCTGCCGGGCCAGCGCGAAGGCGGCGCAGAAGTCAGCGCAAGCATCGGCGCCGAGGGCGGCCGCCCCAGTGCGCGGGGCCGGCCCTGGCGGCAGGGTGACCGCCATCAGCTCACCGTCCAGCACCATCTTGTCCGCCTCGTTCTGCGAGCGGCGCAGGTGCACCAGCGACAGGCCGATGCCGGCGTCCGAACTGGTCAGCAGAAGCACGGGGTACGGCACAGCGCGGTGCAGCAGCTCCACCAGCCGGCCGGGCTTGGTGCCAGGCTTCAGGCTCAGACGTAGCACGGCCAGTTCCAGGTACTGGCGGTGCGCGTCCTCGTAGGCCGGCACGCCGATCAGGTGTGGCTTCAGGGCCGCCAGCCAGAAGACCTCGTCCACCCCGTCCTGAATCTGGCGCCGGTCGGCGGGCGTGGCCACCTCCTGCTCGGCCAGCAGCTTCTTGGGCACGCGCTGGTTCACGCGCGTGGCCTCGGGCAGGCCAAGGGCCCCGGTCAGGTCGTCCAGCGTCATGCGGAGGCCGCCTGCGTGCCGCCAGCCTGCGCTGTGCCTTGTGAGCCTGGCAGCACCACCATGTAAGCCAGCACCTCGAAGTCGTTCATGCCGGCGAACTCGCCCTTCATGGCATGGGTGCCACCGGGCGAGAACAGGCTGGCCACCGCGCGCTCTTCGCTCTTGCCCGCCACGGAGGCTACGGCAGCGGCCAGCAGGTCTTGCGCGTGGCGCATGTCCTCGCCCTGGCGGGTGGCCTTGGCGTGGCGTGCCACGGCCCCGGCGTCGGGCAGATCGCGGCCCATGCTCAGGCGCTTCAGTCGGTCGAGCGCGTGTTTGGCCTGGGTGTAGGGCAGCAGCACTGAACCCTGCTCGCCCACGTGCACCAAGTAGACCGGGGCCAGCGGGTAGCCGGGGTCCACCGCCTTGGCCGCCGCAGCGCCTTCGGCACGCAGGCAGAAGAGGATGCCCGGCGGCACGTCAGCTTCGTGCGTGGTGGTAACCGCGCAGGCGCCCAGCGGCATGGCTTCCAGCTTGCCGGGATGAGCCTTCAGGTAGCGGGCCAGGTCGATGCGGAAGTCGGTCAGCGTCAGGTCGGTGATGGACACGCCGCTGGACAGGTCTTCCAGGTCGATCACCGCGTCCTGCAGCTTCAGCAGTTGCTTTCGGCGGTACTCCAGGTCGTTCATCGGGTCGCCAGACTGCTGCTCGATGATGTTCTCTTCGCCAGTGGCCGAGATGTCCAGCAGCACCATGCGCCCACTGACGCGCTGCTCCAGGCCGATGTACTCCTCCAGCTCCATGTTGGGCCAGAAGTTGACCAGCTGGATGCTGGTGTTGGGCGAGCCGATGCGGTCGATCCGGCCGAAGCGCTGGATGATGCGCACCGGGTTCCAGTGGATGTCGTAGTTGACCAGCCAGTCGCAGTCCTGCAGGTTCTGGCCTTCGCTGATGCAGTCGGTGGCGATCAGCAGGTCCAGCTCGCCCTCGGCGGCCAGGCTGGCCGGCCGCTCCTTGGACCGGGGGGAGAAGGCCGTGAGGATGGTGGACAGATCCTTGCGCAGCGCGGGCAGGGTGGACCGGTTGCGGCCCGAGCCCGTCACCAGGGCGGCTTCGACCTTGAGCTGCGTCTTCGCCCACTCTGCCAGGTGGTCGTACAAGTACTCGGCCGTGTCGGCGAAGGCTGTGAAGACGATGATCTTGCGGTTGCTGGCGTTGATCGGGTTGCGCACCTTCTCGGCGATCAGGTCGCGCAGCTTGCCCAGCTTATCGTCACGCGCGGCATTCACCTGCAGCGCGGCTGCGTTCAGCGTGGCAAGGCGGTTGCGATCTTCCGTCAGGTCCTGGCGCCAGCGGGCGAGGTCAATGTCGCTGAGCAGCACCTTCACCTTGCGACCCACCAGCAGGGGCTCGAAGGCCGGGTCGTCAATGTCAATGTCAGCGATGTCGATCTCGTCAAACTCGTCCTCAGCGCCCGAGCTGCCGGCCTTGTACGAAGCCAGCCGCGCCAGCGTGGCGTCCACGTCCTTCAGTTGCCGGCCTACGGTCAGGCCGAAGGACCAAACCGAGCTTTCCATGCGCTTGAGCAGGTTCACGCGCATCAGGTGGATCAGGCTTTCTTCGCGGTCCACCTGGCGGAAGATGCTTTCGCCGCCCCGGATGGCGGTGCTGTACTTCTCGTCGTACGCGGCCAGCCGCCCTTCCTTGACGTAGCGCAGCGGCGCATAGCTGGCCAGCTTCAAGCGCCGGATCTCCAGGTTGATCTCTTTGATCGACTGGAACTCGCCGGCCTTGTCCACGTCGGCCTTGATGTTGACCGGCGGCAGGCGGCTGGGGAAGCGGCCCGTCTCGGCCGTGCCGTAGTACTTCTCGATGTGCCGGCGCGAGCGCGCAATGGTCAGGTGGTCCAGCAGGCTGAAGTAGTCGAAGCCCAGCATCTCCACCAGCAGCTGGGGCGTCTTCTCGGCCTCGGGTAGCTCCAGCCAGCGGTTGAAGGCCTTCTGAGCGCGGCGCGTGGTGCTGTCGATACTGGCGATGCCGTGGTCGAACAGAGCCGTGTCATCGCCCTCGGTCACGAAGGCGATCTGGTTCTTCAGGTCGGCCAGGCGGTTGTTGACCGGCGTGGCGGAGAGCATCAGCACGCGGGTTTTGACACCCTCGCGGATGATTTTGCGCATCAGCCGGTCGTAGCGGGTCTCGGCCCCCTGCTTCGGCGTCTTCTTGTTGCGGAAGTTGTGCGACTCGTCGATCACCACCAGGTCGTAGTTGCCCCAGTTGATGTGCGCGAGGTCGATGTCGCCCGACAGGCCGCCATCACGCGACAGGTCGGTGTGGTTGAGCACGTCGTAGTTGAAGCGGTCGGACGCCAGGACGTTGCGCTGGTCGTTGGCCTTGTAGAGCGTCCAGTTGTCGCGCAGGCGCTTGGGCGCCAGCACCAGCACGCGGTCGTTTCGCAGCTCGTGGTACTTGATGACGGCCAGGGCCTCGAAGGTCTTACCTAGGCCCACGCTGTCCGCGATGATGCAGCCGCCGAAGCGTTCCAGCTTGTCGATGGCGCCGACCACGCCGTCGCGCTGGAACTTGTACAGCTTCTTCCAGACGACGGTATTACGGATGCCAGTGGCGGCCTTGACGATGCGGTCCTCGTCCATGTCCTGGCTGTCGGCCTGGAACAGGTGGTAAAGCATCGCGGCGTAGATACTCATCGGGTCGCGCGGGTTGGCCAGCTCGTCGAGCTGTGCTGCGAACGCCGCGCGAGCCTCGGGTGCGGCAGGCAGTGCCGCCCATTGGGCATCGAACCATTGCGCCAGCATCTGCGCTTCCTCGCGCGATTCCGAGGCTTGGATGAAGCTGAGCGGGTTGCCCGGTGTGAGACCAAGCCCGTCGGTGCTGAGCCCGAACGAGCCGTGCACGGCCTGCAGCGGCGCGCCTGGAGGCACCCTGACCACGGCCAAGCCTTGCGGGATGGCGCTCGGTGCACGGCGAACCTCGGCCTTCGCGCGGATCCACTCCGCCATGAGTTTGGCCAGGCGAGGAGCCTGCAGCCGGTTCCGCGCAGGACGATCCGCTTCGCTACCCAGCAGTGCCAAGTCGGCCTTGTCGTCGGGCAACACCACGCGGGCAGCCGCAAGCTGAGCTGCGCCCTCTCGCAGCGCCTCGAACGCGAACAGGGATGCTGCTGGGGTCAGCAGATCAAGTTGTGTGCCCTTGTTCAGCTGAGGCTGGATGAGATCGAGCACACGGTCGGTACCCGCATTGCGGACGAGTTTCATTTTTCCTTGGCTCCCTGCAACACTTTACCGAATCGATCCTCGGCCTCAGAAACTGGGCCGGCCAACACGTGCAGATTGCCGAAATCTGACATCCGGCCCCACCGAAGCACTGAGGCACCCGTGGCCACCTCGCCTCGGATGGCGCAACGCCTCGCCCGGCGGCCACCGGGCGAGGCGTTGCTGTTGTCTTGCGTTGGTTGCGTCGCGGGCACGCCTCAGTGCTGCTGAGGCCTGCCCTTGACGTTCACGCCGGTGTCTCCGGCTGGGTCTGGTCTTGCGGCTGCGACTGCTCGGGGGCAGGGTCAGGCGGCAGCTCCGAAGGCGCGGTGGCAAACGCGTGCGCGGCTGTCACCAGCTTGATCGCGATCTCGCGGTCGGGGGGAAGCGCACCCGCGATCGACCGAATCTCGGCAGGCTTGGTCACCACGACACGCCAGATCTTCTGGGCGGTGCGGCGCAGCAGCTGCGCCAGTTCCGCCTGGAGCTGGCCGGCCACGAACGGCGGTCGCGCGAAGCCCTGCAGCTTGACCCTGACCGTGTACGTGCTGTGGCGGTTGCCAGCGCGCTGCGCCGTCGGCCTGTCACCCCGTCTTCCAGCTCGCTTGAGAGGCCGCTGTCCCACTGAGGCACCGAGGCACCGGGGCAGGTCTTGCCTCGGAAGCAGGCACGCCTCGCCCGGCGGCCACCGGGCGAGGCGTTGCTATGGCGTTGTGCTGCTTGGCGTCGAACCTGCTCGCCTCGGTGCCTCGTGTCTTCGAGGTCGCTGCGGCGGCCGGTCTGGGGTTCAGAACGCCAGGATTGCGTCTTCGATCGCGGTCAGCACCAAGTCTGCCGCCTGCTTCTGATCGCGCATGGGTGCGCCCTTGGGCATGCGCCCTTTGCTGGTCGGAGGACACCGGTTCTCGCTAATGCGGCAGACCAAGTGATCCAGTTCGTCGTCGAGATAGTACTCATGCTCCTCGGCGACCAGCACGTCAGCGAGGGTCACCATGGGCTCGCAGGACACCAGGGTGCGGTACTGGCCAGGAAAGCCCTGGGCAGACTGGATCGCCACGATGCCACTCACCTGCATGACCGCACGCACGATCCCGTCGTGGTGGAAGACGACGACGTCGGTGTTCGGCTGGGGGATCACGCCGCTGGTCGTCATCAGCTCGACCAGCATGAAGTGGTTACGAGAGTAAGAGCGGCCAACAAAACACAGTCGACGCCATCGCTGTCTGAATCGTTGAAGGCTGATGAAAGACAAGGAAGTCAGCGCTGCGCTGTGGGAGAAGTTGGAGCCGTTGCTGCCTGAGGCGCCGCCGCGCTCGGCCCAGGGCGGCAGGCCGCGGGTGGACGACCGGCGGGCCTTGAACGGCATCCTGTTCGTGCTGCGAACCGGGATTGGGTGGGAACACCTGCCGCAGGAGCTGGGCTACGGCAGCGGCATGACGTGCTGGCGACGGCTGAGAGCCTGGCAGGCTGCGGGCGTGTGGCACCGGCTGCATCTGGCGTTGCTGGCGGAGCTGCGGGGCGCGGGTCAGCTCGATTTCAGTCGAGCGTGTGTGGATGGGGCCAGCGTGGCCAGCCCCCGGGGGGCGAGTTCACGGGGCCGAACCCGACGGACCGGGGCAAGCTCGGCAGCAAACGCCACCTTGTCACCGACGGCCCAGGGGTGCCGCTGATGTTCTGCGTGACGGGGGCGAATCGGCATGACTCGGTGGTGTTCGAGGAGCTGATCGATGCGTTGCCGGCGGTGGCGGGGCTGCGGGGGCGTCCTCGACGGTGGCCCGACAAGCTGCATGCCGACAAGGGCTACGACTTCGAGCGTTGCCGCAGCCATCTGCGGGCCAGGGGCATCAAGGTGCGCATCGCGCGCCGAGGTGTCGAGAGCCGGGAGCGACTGGGGCGTCACCGCTGGGTGGTCGAGCGCACCCATGCGTGGCTGGCAGCGTTTGGCAAGCTGCGCGTCCGATTCGAGCGCCAAGTTGAGACGCACGTTGCCTTGCTCAGCCTGGCCTGCTGCGTCATCTGCCTGCGCACGCTGATTCGGTTTTGTTAGTTGCTCTAAGGCAGGCCGGTCTGATCCAGGTCGGTGAGGTAGTGCGTGACGGTCTTGCCGATCACGTTGGTGGTGTCCTCGGACTCCAGTAGGGCTGCCTTGGGCTGCAGGGGGCGGGGGTAGGTCATGGTGGTCGTTCCTCGTTGTGGCGGGTCTGGCCTGCGCGTGGGTCTTGCCCTGGCGGGCGTGGCGCTTCCCGCCTGATGGCATCCCGAGGCCGGGAGGCCTCGGGACTCGCTGCTGTGCTTAGAGCTGCGGGGTTTCCCAGTCTTGGCCGCCCTGTGCGGGGGCCTGGCGCTGGTTGGGGCGCGGACGGTCCAGGCCGCTGCCGTTGGCGCTGGTCGGCGCCACAGGCACCGGCAGGCCCGGCTTGCGGTAGGCGCGGGCGATGTCGCTCTCCAGCCGGCCGACCCAGCTGTCCACGTTACGCACGGCCCAGACGCGGGGCTTGCGGGTCGAGCCGTCGCTCTCGGTCAGCCGGCACTGGCCGAGGGCAGCGCCTTGCACCTGCTGCAGGAACGCGGCGACTTGGCGCACAGTGAAGCGCGGGCCGCGCTGGCTGTTGAGGTACTCGACGACGTCCGAGGTGACCACCAGATCACCGGTGAAGGGCGCTTCACCGGCCTCGAACAGTTCCTGCAGCAGTTGATGCTGGTCGGACATCGACTCTTGAATCAGCGCCTCGCGCGACGCGTTGGTCGGCGGCGCGGCGTTGGGGTTGAAGTCCGTCAGGTCGAAGTTCTGGAGGTAGTGCAGCGTGTGCGCGGCGCCTTCACCCTGCATCCAGGCGGCCAGCGTGGCGTAGTACTCCTGGGGCTGCCGCTGCGCGCGGGAGATCCAGACGAAGTACCGGCGGTCGTCACGCTCCAGCGGCAGGGCCGCGTGGTCGTTGCTGAACATCAGCAGGTTCGTGCGGTTCGCGATCGGGATGGCAGGAACGTTCTTCCGGTTCAGGAAGATCGTCGGCGAGGTGATCAGGCCCTTCAGCATGGCCCGAGCCGCCTTGGAGACCGCCGACGAGAACTCGTTGATGATGATCAGGTGAGACTGGGCGTAGTCGTTGAACTGGGACGTCAGGCTGCTCGCGTCGATCGAGGCGGTGTTGTGCGCGCCGATGAGCGAACTGAAGAACTCGCCCAGCAGGCTCTTGCCGATGCCTTGGCCTCCGATAAGCAGCGGCGCGCACATCAGCTTCTGCTCCGGCTTCTGGATCATGTGCGCCATGAAGCTGGTGAAGAAGGTGACGGCCGTCTGATCCTGATCGAAGATCAGATTCAGGTGCTTGATGAGGGGCGTCACGTCACCCGCCACAGGCGCCAGGTTCGGCGGGCTCCACAGGTTCAAGAAGGTGGTGCTGTTCTCGTCGACGAAGACTCGATCGAGGCCGGGCTCGAAGGCCACGGTGTCGACCTTCATGAGGCCGCGCTCAGCATGCAGCAGCTCGGCGACGAGCTCCGACACATCGTCGCCGGTGACGGAGAACCGGCGTGCCAGCGAGGTCAACGACAGGAACTGCCCGGTCATGATGTTCATGACCTTGTCGACATGGCCGACGTAGACGTGCGAGTCGCGGGCTTGTGCCACGGGCGAGAGGGGTTGCTGCACCTCGGGTTGCCCAGCCACGGTGGAAGCCGCTTCGGCGATCGCGGTGCGCTGCTGGTTGAAGGTGTTGTCGTTTGCCATTTGATAGGCCTTTCAAGGTCGAATGAATACGAATTGCGGTCGGCTCCGCCAGCCACGGCCCTGTGGGTGGTGGCCGGCGGACTTCTGGTGTCGAGTGAAGGGCTGCTCGTGCCAGCCAGACGCCTCGTGTTCTGGCTGGTAGGGCTGCGGAACCGCTGTCATTGCGGTGCGGCTTCGTGACGGCTGGCGGCCTTCTTCGCTTCCGTTCACGACCTGCAGTGCAGGTTGGCCCTCGGGGGTGGCCGGAGGTGCGTGCCAGCTGGCACGGCCTTGCGGTATGGGCGATCAGCGTCAGGCTCTGATCGGGATGGACTTCGCGCGTCTCGCGCGCCACAGCTGCTTTGCTGGGTCCGCCAGGACATCCATCTGGCGTGATGATGTGGAACTGACGCTGCACATCTGCGCCGGCGGTTCCGGTTTTGGCTTCGCTACACGTCTGGGCTTCGGTACTCCTCTTGCGTTTTCGCTGAAGGGAACCGAATGGTAAATTTCCTTGAAAAATACCTCACGCGAACTTCGGGCGCTGATTTCTTCGAAGTTCGCAACCCACCACCCCGGGGTGCAGTTCGTTCGTGGAGCGGCTGCTTGGAGCGGCTACCTAACCAGGTGCGGAAGCCAGACGCCCGCCTTCCATGGCGCTTCGGCGTGAGTGCGGGCGATGACGTAAGACACATCCTCCCGACGAACGACGTTCTCCTGCTTGCGATCGAGCGCCATGCCGATCAAGCTCTTCAGCGTGTCGTCGCGCCGGTAGTGATCGGCAATGTCGTGGGTGTCCAGCAGGCTGCGGAGGACATCCGGCGTGCCATGTCGGAAGGTCCTGAAGCAGCAGTCTGCGAGGTCCAGGATCAGCTCGCGTCGATCGCCGGACTCGCTGGCGCTTCCGTTGGCGAACGGGTCGACCGGCTGTGCGAGTACTTCGGCTAGATGCCGGGAGAGACTATCCACGCCGTCTAGCAGTTCGTGGAGGTGCTTGACTGCCGACGGCGACATGCGGTCGAGAAGGTAGGCGTCGGTCAACAGCAGCCGGCCTGCAACCAGATAGTCATCGCTCGCGTCGATAAACTTGGATCGCCTGTCGCGGCGTTTCTGCTTGTTGGGCACAAGCCCAGGGAATACTGTCCGCGCGATCAGGCTGACATATCGTCCGAGGAACCAGCAGGACTGCAGCCGAAACTGAGCATCGCGAACTTGCTGCACGTCCACGTTCTCTTCGCCGGTGAGGAACTGGCTGTCCAGACCATCGAAAACGCCATCCGCGCGGTCCTGTTCGACCTGAAGGCTGTGCAACTGCTCAATGGCGGTGGACAGGACGTGCCTGTCGACCGAGACCCGTGTCAGCCAGTCGCAGCCCCACAAGGACTGGTGCAGGTTGTCGATGGCGCTCCGCACTTCCAGCCGGAACGGCGCGCCTTCGCTGCCTGAAACCAACTCCAGGGCGCGCATGCCGTCCTTGAAGCGCCTCTGGAACTCCCGAACGTCGGAGGCTGTTGGCGTCGCGCCTGGCTGCGGGGATCGTGTGCCGGACATTTCTTTGGCCGAAGTCGTCTTGAACGACGACATCGGCCGTGCCGCAGCGGGCTTGAGTGCTCCCGTGGCTCAACACTCACTGAGGGCGTGAGGCACCCCAGTGCGGGGTGTCGGCGCGGTTGCTGTTGGCTGTGTTCATGGCCGTCTCTTCTCGGGTGGTGTGACCTTGCCCCCAGAAACCGTCTCCCATGCTGAGTGATGCAATGTCAGCAAGGAGAGCGGAAATGACGAAGCCGAAGGCTGCGCCGAGGGCGCGCTACACATTGGAATTCAAGCAGGAGGCGGTGC
>NZ_JACCPY010000047.1 GCF_013426975.1 Sphaerotilus sulfidivorans | reverse complement strand
CTGTGGCCGCTCGGACAGAGCGTGATGCTGATGCTGATCGTCATGGTGCCCTGGGCCTTCGGGACCTTCGCGACCAATTCCGCCCAGCAGGCGCGGCTGGGCGCGGCGGCGCCGGCGCTGGCGCCGGCACTGCTGGCGCTCAATACCTCGGCGATCTATCTCGGCCAGGCGATCGGTGCGGCCTCGGGCGGCGTGATCGTCGATCTGCAGGGCTTCGGGGCGCTGCACGGCGTCAGTCTGGGCTGGACGCTGCTGGCGATCGCGCTGAGCATCTGGGCCGAGCGCCGTCTGCGCCGTGATCCGGACCATGTCTGAGCGCCCTGCCTTGCCCGACATCGTCCGCCCGGCCTCGCCCTGGGCGCTGTTCGTGGCCTTCAGCCTGCTGGCGCTGCAGGGCTTCGGCGGCGTCATCGCGATCGCGCAGCGGGTGGTGGTCGAGCAGCGCCGCTGGCTGACGAAGACCGAGTTCCTCGAGCTGCTGGCCGCCGGCCAGGTGCTGCCCGGGCCGAATGTGGTCAACCTCTCGCTGATGATCGGCGACCGCTTCTTCGGCTGGCGCGGCGCGCTGGCGGCGATGGGCGGCATGATCCTGCCGCCGATGGCGGTGGTGCTGGCCGCGACCGTGCTCTACGGCCGGCTGGCGCCGGATCTGCCGGCGCTGGCGGGTGCGCTGCGCGGCATGGGCGCGGTCTCCGCCGGCATGATCCTGGCGACCGGCCTGAAGCTGATGGGCGGGCTGGCGAAGCAGCCGCTGGGCCGGCGCGTCGGTCTGGTCTATGCCGGGATGACCGCACTGGCGGTAGGCGCGCTGCGCTGGCCGATGGCCGCCGTGGTGCTGGGCCTGGGCAGCGTCGCGGTGCTGCACGCCGCCTGGGTGATCCGGCGCGCGGAAGGTCAGCGATGAGCCCCGCCATGCCGGTCGACCTCTGGGCGATGTTCCTGCACTTCATGGCGATGTCGCTGCTGTCGATCGGCGGCGCGGTGGCCACCGTGCCCGACATCCACCGCTTTGTCGTCGAGGAACGCGGCTGGCTGGGCGATGCGCAGTTCACCGACTCGATTGCGCTGGCACAGGCCGCGCCAGGCCCGAACCTGCTGTTCGTTGCGGTGATCGGCTGGAATGTCGCCGGGCCGGCGGGTGTGCTCGCCTCGATGGCGGGCATGCTGCTGCCGAGCACCACGCTGGCCTGGGCCGCGACCCGCTGGGGTCTGCGACGGCGGGATCACCTCGGGGTGCGCGCCTTCACCGGCGGCATGTCGGCGATCACCGTCGGACTGCTGCTGTCGAGCGGCTGGATCCTGTCGCAGCCGGCATGGCGCATGCCGGCACGCCAGGCCACGGGCAGCGCGGTGCTGATGCTGGTCACGGTGGCCGTGATGCTGCGCACCCGGCTCAGTCCGATGTGGCTGATCGCGCTGGGCGCGGCGGTCGGGGCCCTCGGTCTGGCATGAGCGTGATCGCCAGCACGCCCGCCAGTGCCCAGGCTGCCAGCAGCAGCGGAAATCCGGTCTGCGGCGACCACTGCAGCGCCATGCCCCCCAGCGCCGGCGCCATCATGCCGCCCAGCGTGTAGGACATCACCAGCACAGCGGTGGCGCTGACCAGCGCGACGCCCTGGTGGCGGTGGCCGATGTCGATCATCGCCACGGTGTAGAGCCCGCCGCCGGCGCCACCCCACAGCAGCGCGATCAGCCAGGCCAGCGCGCCGGCCTCGCCCACCCACGGCAGCAGCAGCGTGGCGGCCAGATTGACCAGCGCGCAGAGCTTCCACACCGCCTGACGGCCGATGCGGTCGACCAGCTCGCCCACCGGCACCATCATCACCGCACTGCCCAGGCCGCTGGCCGACACCAGCAGCGCCGCCAGTGCCGCGCCCAGCCCGATCGCCAGGCCGTAGAGCGGCAGCACGCTGGACAGCCCCGCCTCGAAGAAGCCGCCGATCAGGCCGGCGGCCATCACCGCCGGCGCGGCGCGCAGCGCGTCCAGGATGCCGCTCAGGCCCGGCCGGGCACCGTCGTCCTCCAGATGGCTGTGCAGTGCCGGCACCCGCAGGCTCAGCAGCAGCGCCGCCGCCAGCAGACCGACCGCCAGCCAGCGGATCCAGCTCGCCTCCAGGCCGGCGCCGGTCAGCGCCGACAGGCAGGCCGGGCCGACGACGAAGGTCAGCCCGACCATCGTCTCGAACAGGCCGACGATGCGCCCTCGCCGCTCGGGGGGCGCCAGCTCGGCCACCATCGCCTCGGCGACGATCCAGCGCAGCGCACCCGCCATGCCGGCGATCAGATAGAGCAGCGCCCACAGCGGCACCGCATCGCTCAGATTGATGCCCGCATAGGCCACCAGCGGCACCGCCGCAGCCAGCAGCAGCGCGCGGCGTGCGCCGAGCCGGCGCACCCAGCCGGCGGTGAAGGGCGTGGCCAGCGCCATGCCCAGCCACTGCACCGCGCCGAACAGGCCGATCCAGGCCTCCTCCAGCCCGCGTGCCTTCAAGGTGAACAGCAGCAGCGGGCCGTACATGAACAGCCCGCACAGTTCGAGAAAGGTCGCCGCGAACAGCGCGATCAGCCCTCCCCGCATGGCTGCCTGGGACGATGCAGGCTTCAGAGCGGATCCAGCAGGCGGGGCAGCAGCGTCGCGGCGCTGCCGGTCAGGACGATGTGGGCCTCGTCGTCGATCTCACTGGCCTGGGTGTTGAGAATGACGACATGCGCGCCGGCATGACGCGCACGCGCCGCCAGGCCGGCGGCCGGCCAGACCGCACCGGAGGTGCCCACCACCAGCATCACGTCGCAGGCGCTGGCGGCCTCCTCGGCCGCGGTCAGGTCGCGGTAGTCGAGCGACTCGCCGAACCAGACCACGCCCGGGCGCAGCCGGTTGCCGCAGTCCGGGCAGCGCGGCGGACGGCCGGGCCCGACGCGGGAGGGCTCGCAGGGACGGCGCATCAGGTCCTCGCCGCGCGGGCAGGCGTCGAGCCAGCGGTCGGTCAGGATCGAGCCGTGCAGCGCGACGATGCGTGCGCCCTCGCCCGCCCGGGCGGCCGCGCGCTGGTGCAGGTCGTCGACGTTCTGCGTCAGGATCGTCAGCCGGCCCGGATGACGCGCCGCGTAGCGCGCCAGCGCGACATGGCCGGCATTGGGTTCGGCCTGGCGCACGCCGTCGCGGCGCATCTGGTACCAGTCCCAGACCCGCTGCGGATCGGCGCGAAAGCCCGCCTCGCTGGCCAGCTGCATCGGGTCGAGGTTCGCCCACAGCCCGGTCTGCGCATCGCGAAAGGTCGGGATGCCGCTCTCCGCCGACATGCCCGCCCCGCTGAGCACGCAGACCGACGCGGCCTGGCGCAGCTTCGCCCGCAGGTCGCGGAACGGGTGGGCATAGCGGCGGTCGCGCATCAGTCCGCTTTCGGCGCCTCGGTCGGCGCTTCGGTCGAGATGTCTGCCGAGGCGGGGGTATCCGCGGCGGCCGGCAGCGTGGCGGTGCCCGCCTTCAGGCGCTGGCGCAGCGCCTCGTACAGGCACACCGCCGAGGCGACCGAGACATTCAGGCTCTCGACCGCGCCCATCATCGGAATCCTCACCAGCCGGTCGCAGGTCTTGCTGGTGAGATCGCGGATGCCGCGGTCCTCGGCGCCCAGCACGAAGGCCACCGGACCGGACAGGTCGAGGTCATGGATCGAGTCGGTGGCCGCATCGCTGGTGCCGACGATCAGGATGTCGCGCTCCTTGAGCTCGAGCATCGTGCGCGCCAGATTGGTCACCATGAAGTACGGCACCGTCTCGGAGGCGCCGCTGGCGACCTTGGCCACCGTCGCGTTGATGCCGACCGCATGGTCGCGCGGCACGATCACGCCGTGCGCGCCCACGCCGTCGGCCACCCGCAGGCAGGCGCCCAGGTTGTGCGGATCGGTCACGCCGTCGAGCAGCAGCAGCAGCGGCGGGCCCTCGACGCCGTCGAGGTGGTCGTCGATCGAGTGCGTCACCGGCAGCGGCGACACGAAGGCCATCACGCCCTGGTGGCGCGGGTTGCCGACGAGCTTGTCGATGCGCTTGGCATCGCTCTCGACGAGGTTGCGACCGGCCTCGCGGGCACGGTCGAGGAACTGGCGCATCCGACCGTCGCGGCGGGTCGGATCGAAATGGATCTCGCGGATCGTGTCGGGCGCGGTCTTCAGGCGGACCTGGATGGCATGAAAGCCGAAGAGGAGGGATCGAGACATCCGCGCATTATCCGCCGCTATCCGACCCGCCGGCCGGCCTCGATGCGGATCTGCCGGTCGCAGCGCGCGGCGATGCCCGGATCATGGGTCACCAGCACCAGCGTGGTGCCGGCCTCGCGGTTGAGTTCGAGCATCAGCTGCATCACCGCCTCGCCGGTGGCATGGTCCAGGCTGCCTGTGGGTTCGTCGGCCAGCAGCAGCGCCGGACGCACCACGAAGGCCCGCGCCAGCGCGACCCGCTGCTGCTCGCCGCCCGACAGCAGCTTCGGATAGTGGCCCAGCCGCGCGCCGAGCCCAACCCGGCCGAGCATCTCGGTGGCCAGCGCCCTGGCCTCGCGCACGCCGCGCAGCTCCAGCGGCAGCATCACGTTCTCCAACGCGGTCAGGTGCGCCATCAGCTGGAAGCTCTGGAAGACGAAGCCCACGCGCTCGCCGCGCACCGCCGCGCGCGCATCCTCGTCGAGCGAGAACAGGTCGATGCCGTCGAGCTTCACCGTGCCGCTGCTGGGCACGTCCAGCCCGGCCAGGATCGACAGCAGCGTGCTCTTGCCCGAGCCCGAGGCGCCGACGATGGCCACCGATTCCCGCCGCGGCAGCGCCAGATCGATCTCGTGCAGAATCGTCAGCTCGCCCGTGGCGTCGCGCACCCGCTTGCTCACGCCCGAGACCTCGATGATCGCCGTGCCTGCCGTGTCCTTCATGTCGCCCTGTCCTGGATTCGCCCCGAATTGGAAGCGTCGCCACTGTATCGCGGCGCTGCTGTCCCTGGCTGTCGCCGGGTCCGCCTCGGCCCAGGCGCCGGGTGCGGCGACGCGACGCGTGCTGATCGTCGGCGACAGCCTGTCGGCGGAATACGGCATCGCGCGCGGCAGCGGCTGGGTGGCGCTGCTCGAGCGCAGGCTGGCGGACCGCAAGATCGCGGCAGGCGTCATCAATGCCAGCATCAGCGGCGACACCACCTCCGGCGGTCGCGCCCGACTGACGGCGCTGCTGGCGCAGCATCGGCCCACGCATGTGGTGATCGAGCTGGGCGGCAACGACGCGCTGCGCGGCCTGCCGCTGAAGCAGACCGAGGCCAATCTGGTGGCGATGACACGCGCCGCACGCGAAGCCGGCGCGAAGGTGCTGCTGGTCGGCATGCAGGTGCCGCCCAACTATGGCGCCGCCTATGCCCGCGACTTCGCGGCGCTTTTCGCTCAGGTGGCACAGGCCGAGAAGACCGCGCTGGTGCCCTTCCTGCTGGCCGGCATTGCCGATGATCCGGCCGATCCGCTGCGCTGGTTCCAGCCCGACCGGATCCATCCGGTCGCTGCCGCGCACCCGCGCATTCTCGACAATGTCTGGCCGGTGCTGCAGCGCTGGCTCAGCCCTTCGGGGGCGTGAAGCCGGACATGCCGGGAAAGAAGCTCTCGGCCTGCTTCTGCATCTGCTCCTGCATCTGGCTCATCAGCAGGCGCGACTGGTCGAGGTAGCCGCTCATCATGTTCTGGATCACCGGGTTCTGGCCGGACATGAACTGCGTCCAGGCCTCCGGCGTGAAGGCCTTGCCCTCATACAGGCCGCCGGTCTGCTCGCTCAGGTTGCGGTGCATCTCGACGAAGCCCTGCAAGTTCTTCTCGAGATAGGCGCCCATCAGGCCCTGCATGGTGTGGCCGTAGAAGCGGATGATCTGCGCCAGCATCTGGGTCGAGAACATCGGCATGCCGGCGCTCTCCTCTTCCAGGATGATCTGCAGCAGGATGCTTCGGGTCAGGTCCTCGCCGCTCTTGGCGTCGCGCACCTCGAAGGTCTGGGCCTCCAGCACCATCTGCTTGACATCGCTGAGAGTGATGTAGCTGCTGGTGCGGGTGTCATAGAGACGGCGGTTCGGGTACTTCTTCAGCACGCGCAGCCCGTCGGTGCGACCGGGCTCGGCCTCGGTCTCGGCGGTGCGGCGATTCGATGGCATGCAAATTTCTCCTGTGTGCGTTGCACAAAGATTCTAGGCATCCGGCTGACCGGGCTCCGGTCAGGGTTTGCCCCCGAGTTCATCGAAAGCAGTGGATCGCGGACAGACCGGAAATGCAAGAGTGTCTGACTCGCTTTGCAGGCCCCGGTTCCGCGGGAAAGAACGAAGACAAAAACAGAGCCCGCGAACAGCGGCCAGAGAATGGCGAGGCACCAACGAAAAAGGCGCCGGGGATCAGCCGGCGCCTTTTGGGATATCTGGTAGGCACAATTGGATTCGAACCAACGACCCCCACCATGTCAAGGTGGTGCTCTAACCAACTGAGCTATGTGCCTGCACGTCTTTCTGAAGAAACTCGATTTTATCCAGAAAACCTGCCTATCTGCAAACTTGCAGCAGATCAGGGATTCTGGTAGGCGCGATTGGATTCGAACCAACGACCCCCACCATGTCAAGGTGGTGCTCTAACCAACTGAGCTACGCGCCTGAAAAACCGCTTTTCATCCAGAAGGACAAAAACCTCTGGTAGGCACAATTGGATTCGAACCAACGACCCCCACCATGTCAAGGTGGTGCTCTAACCAACTGAGCTATGTGCCTGTCGAGCCCTCGACTATAGCACGGTTCGAATTCGCGTCAATCATTTTCTTCGCGCACTGAGCACGCCGCCGATCTGGGCGACCTGAGCCAGCACATGGGCCAGCGCGGCGGAACTGCTGACCTCGATGGTGAAGGTCATCCAGGCCGTGCCGCGCATCGACTGGGTATGCACGCCGATGACATTGGTCTTCTCGCGCGCAAAGACTTCGGAGATGTCGCGCAGCAGCCCCTGGCGGTCGTGGGCCATCACCGAGACATTGACCGGATAGACCGGCGCCCGGCCCATGACCGGCGGCGCCTCGCCCCACTGGACCTCGATGATGCGTTCGGGATGGCGTGCGGCCAGCTGACGGAAGTTGGCGCAGTCCGAGCGATGCACCGCCACGCCCTTGCCGCGGGTCACGAAGCCGCCGATCGTGTCGGGCGGCGCCGGGCGGCAGCAGTGCGCCAGCTGGGTCAGCAGCGACTCCACCCCCACCACCAGCACTGCGCTCTTGCCCGACAGCGCGCCGGTGGCCGGGCGCGAGACCTGGACTTCCTCCTGCGGGGTCAGCGGCGCCGGCGCAGGGGGCGGACGCAGCACGCTCTCGATGTTGCGCAGCGAATACTCGTCCTTGCCGACGAGCTCGAACAGCGCCTCGGCATTGCGGAAACCCAGCTGCGCGGCCAGATCGTCGAGCCGGATCGCGGTGCGGCCCTCGCGCTGCAGCAGCCGGTCGACCGCCTCGCGGCCGCGTGCGATCGTGTCCTGCAGCGCCCGCGCGTTGAACCAGGCCCGTGCCTTGGCCCGCGAACGCTGGCTCTTCAGATAGCCCTGCTGCGGGTTGAGCCAGTCCAGCGACGGGCCGCCTTCCTTCGCCGCGATCACCTCGATGGTCTGGCCGCTCTGCAGCGGTGTGTTGAGCGGCACCATCTGGCCATCGACCCGCGCGCCGCGGCAGCGGTGGCCCAGATCGGTGTGCAGGTTGTAGGCGAAGTCGACCGCGGTGGCGCCGGCCGGCAGCTCGATCAGGCGCGCTGCCGGCGTGAAGACATAGATGCGGTCCTCGAAGAAGCCCTGCGCCGGCATGTTGTGGCCGACGAAGTCGCGCTCCCAGGCCAGCAGCTGCTGCAGCACCGCCCGCCGCGCCTGCGCGACCCGGTCCTCGAAGTCGCCGGCGGCGCTGACCCCCGCATAGCCCTTGGTGCCGGCCTCCTTGTAGGCCCAGTGCGCGGCCACGCCGCTCTCGGCACGATCGTGCATCTCGCGGGTGCGGATCTGGATCTCGATCGGGCGTGCGCCGTCTTCGGGGCCGTCGACCACGACGGTGTGCAGCGACTGGTAGCCGTTGGGCTTGGGCCGGGCGATGTAGTCGTCGAACTCGTCGGGCAAGGCCCGCCAGACCTCGTGCACCCGGCTCAGCGCCGCATAGCAGTCCGGCACCGAGTCGACGATGACCCGCATCGCACGCACATCGAAGACCCGCTCGAAGGGCAGCTTCTTGCCCTGCATCTTCTTCCAGATCGAGTAGATGTGCTTCGGGCGGCCGTGCACCTCGGCGGTGATGCCGGCGCCGGCCAGCTCGGCCTCGAGCCGGCGGCGTGCCGCCTCGATGCTCTGCTCGCGCTCGATGCGCTTCTCGTCGAGCAGCCGGGCGATGCGCTTGTAGTCGTCGGGCCGGAGGAAGCGGAAGGCCAGATCCTCCAGCTCCCACTTGATCTGCCAGATGCCGAGCCGGCTGGCCAGTGGCGCGAAGACCTGCTGCGCCTCGCGCGCCAGCGCCGCCGGGCATGGCAGCTTGGTCGCGGCGTAGAAACGCAGCGTCTGCAGGCGTGAGGCCAGCCGCAGCAGCACCACGCGCAGGTCGCGAGAGAAGGCCAGCAGCATCTTGCGCACCCGCTCGATCTGCTCGGCCTGGAGCTCGCGGTCGGTCTCGTCGGTCCAGGCGGCGCGCGCGTTGCGCTGGATGCGCACCAGCTGTCGGGTGTGCGCGACCAGGCTGGCGTAGGACGCGCCGAAGGCCTGCTCGACCACCACTTCCGGCTCGGCGAGGAAGTCCCCGGCATAGACCAGGTAGACGGCCGCCTGCATCGACGGTGCCGCGCCGATGCCCCGCAGGATCGCAGCCACGCCGTCGGCATGCTCGAGCGCGTTCTCGCCGGTGTCGAAGCGGCTGCTGGCCAGCAAGGGCTCGGCGAAGCGGCGGGCCCGATCGAGACGCTCATGCTCCTCGGTGACGCTGTCGATGCTCGGGCCGGCGGTGGTGGAGTCCGCGAGCTGGACGATCGCGGCAGGCGCCTCGGTCGGGTCGAGGCTGAAGGTCTTCATCAAGGCAAGGGAATCACGAAGAAAGGAAACACACCGGAGCGGCCTCAGCCGCCGAGCAGGAAGTCGCGCACGCAGTCGACCTGGTCGGGCTGCATCAGCATCGGCGCATGGCCGACGCCGGCGAACTCGACGCAGCGCGCCTGGCGGCCGCGCTGCACCATCGCCTGCGCGGTCTGTGCCGACAGCAGATCGGACTCGGCGCCGCGCAGCAGCAGCAGCGGATCCTCGATCGACGCCCAGGACTGCCACAGCAGCGCCTCGCCGATGCGGCCGATCTCGGGCGTCCAGCTGCGGAAGGGCACCGCGATGGCCGGGTCGTAGTGCAGCCGCCAGCCGCCCTCGGGCGCCGGATGCAGCATCGGACGGCCCAGCTCGGCCCACTGCTCGGGCGTGTGCGGACCGAAGCTGGCCGAGATGGTCTGCAGGTAGGAGATGCCCTGCTCGACCGACTCGAAGCGCAGCGGCTGGCCCAGGTACTGGCCGATGCGCGCGATCGCGACCGGCTCCAGCGCCGGGCCGACATCGTTGACCACCATGCGGCGGATCAGCGGCGGCTGGCCGGCAGCGCGCAACCCGGCCAGGCCCATGCCGATCAGGCCGCCCATCGAGGTGCCGACCCAGTCGACCCGCTCGACGCCCAGCCGCGCGATCAGCGTGACCATGTCGGCCACATAGGTCGGAATCTGGTAGAGCGACGGGTCAGTCAGCCAGTCGGAGCGCCCGCGCCCGACCACGTCCGGGCAGATCACCCGCCGGTCGGCGGCCAGCGCGCGCGCCAGCGTGTCGAAGTCGCGGCCCTGCCGCGCTAGGCCATGCACGCAGACGACCACCTCCGGATTGGCGGGGTCGCCCCATTCGGCATAGGCCATGCGGTGCAGACCGCCGGGATGGGCACAGGTCACATGGTGCAGTCGAGGTTCTTGCATGGCGACAACAGGGGGTTCGACATCGACGATGGGGCTGTCAGGCGAAGCAGGAACTTCGCGTTCGATAATGCATGTTAACCAACCCGCTCCCCAACCCCCATTCTTCGGAGGAAGACAGATGCTGAAAGGCAAGACCGCGCTGGTCACCGGATCGACCAGCGGCATCGGCCTGGGCGTGGCCCTGTGCCTCGCACGTCAGGGTGCCGACGTGATTCTCAACGGCTTCGGCGATGCCGAAGGCCCGAAGGCCGAGGTCGCCGCGCTGGGCGTGAAGGCCGGCTATCACGGCGCCGACATGAGCAAGCCCGCCGACATCGAGGCGATGATGGCCTACGCCGAGGCCGAGTTCGGCGGCGTCGACATCCTGGTCAACAACGCCGGCATCCAGCATGTCGCGCCGGTCGAGGACTTTGCCGTCGAGCGCTGGGATGCGGTCATCGCGATCAACCTCAGCTCGACCTTCCACACGACGCGGCTGGCGCTGCCGTCGATGAAGGCGAAGAACTGGGGCCGCATCATCAACATCGCGTCGGTGCACGGCCTGGTGGCCTCGACGCAGAAAGCCGCCTATGTCGCGGCCAAGCACGGCGTCATCGGCCTGACCAAGGTGACCGCGCTGGAGAACGCCACCACCGGCGTGACCTGCAACGCGATCTGCCCGGGCTGGGTGCTGACGCCGCTGGTGCAGAAGCAGGTCGACGCGCGCGCCGCCCGGGACGGCGTCGACAACGACGAGGCGGTGCGCCGGCTGCTTGGCGAGAAGCAGCCCTCGCTGCAGTTCACCACGCCGCAGGAACTGGGCGAACTCGCGGTGTTCCTGTGCTCGCCGGCCGCCAACAACGTGCGCGGCGTGGCCTGGAACGTCGATGGCGGCTGGACGGCGCAGTGATGCCGCGAGGCGTCGTGCCTGACGCGCTCAGCGCGTCATCGTGACGGTGCCCTGCACCGTCACCCCGAGCGTGGCCTGGCCGCCTTCGGTCGGCAGCGGTGCCGCCGCCTCGGCTGCGGCCATCGACGGGGACATGCGCGCCATCACCATCGGCGGGCGCATGCCGCCGTCGACCTCGGCATCCTGCACCGTGACCTCGCGCACCGTGTAGCCGCCGTAGCCGAAATGGCGCGACATCTCGGCCGCCCGCTCGCGAAAGCGCCGGATCGCCTGCTCGGTCAGCGCCGATTCATGCCGCTCGCGGGCCTCCCGCGACAGGCTGTAGCCGGTCGAGACGATGGTCATGCCCGGCAGCCGCCCGGACAGCGCGGCGATGCGTGCGGCGTCACGCCCTTCCAGCGTCAGCCCGGCGCTGCCGCTCCAGCCGGAAATGCGACCGTCGCGGCCATGGCGGGGCTGGATCGAGAAGCCGCTGGTGCGCACCGTCATCTGCTGGCCTTCGGCCGCGCGGCGCGCCTCGTTCAGGGCAGTGTCCAGCACCTGCTTGAGTGCGGTCTGCACCTGGGCGGCATCGCTGCCCTCCCGGGTGACCTGCAGCATGACGGCGAGCTGGTCGCGGGCGACCTCGGTCTGTGCGCTGGCCGACAGGCTCAGCTGATGCGCCGGCCCACTCGCGATGGGCGGCGTCTGCGCCTGGGCGGCCGTGCCCAGCAGCAGCGCGGGCAGCAGGGCCAGCAGCCATGCGCGCGACGAAGTGCGAAGAACAGAGGACATGCAGCTTTCCGTTCGATGAAGACGGTGAAGCCCTGTCAACGGCACGAACCATCGGTCCGCTGACAGACATCGTGAATAATTCAACGGCAACCCCCTGGAAAGCTGCATTCCGTGCCGCACTACACCAGAGCGCAATAGATGTAACAGGGGGTCAGACTGGATGAAAAGCCGGTCCGACCTGCGCAGAATCGCCACTGTTACAAATCCGGAGCCCCTGATGAACACCGCCAACGCCCAGCGCACCGACCGCATCGTCGTCGTCGACGACGACGCGCGCATTCGCGACCTGCTGCGCCGCTACCTGACCCAGGAAGGCTTCGAGGTGCTGCTGGCCGAGGATGCCAAGGCCCTCAACCGCATCCTGACCCGCGAGACCATCGACCTGATCGTGCTCGACCTGATGCTGCCGGGCGAGGACGGCCTGTCGATCTGCCGCCGGCTGCGTGCGGCCAACGACCTGACCCCGATCATCATGCTGACCGCCAAGGTCGAGGATGTGGACCGCATCGTCGGCCTGGAGGTCGGCGCCGATGACTACCTGCCCAAGCCCTTCAATCCGCGCGAGCTGCTGGCGCGCATCCATGCGGTGCTGCGTCGCCGCCCGGTCATGGAGGCGCCCGGCGCGCCCTCGCGCGAAGCCCAGACCGTCGTCTTCGGTCCTTTCGAGTTCGATCTGGCGCTGCGTCGCCTGACCCGCGACGGCGAGGTGATCTCGCTGACCACCGGCGAGTTCTCGATGCTCAAGGCCCTGGTGCGCCATCCGCGCCAGCCGCTGAGCCGCGACAAGCTCGCGCAGCTGGCACGCGGTCGCGAGTTCGAGCCCTTCGACCGCAGCCTCGATGTGCAGGTCTCGCGCCTGCGCAAGATGATCGAGCCCGATCCCTCGCAGCCGCGCTACATCCAGACGGTGTGGGGCGTCGGCTATGTCTTCGTGCCGGATGGCGCGGCATGAATTCACAATCCTGATACATTTCGTTTCAAACAGCCTGAAGAGTTGTCTGAGACGCTGAAATGCATCAGGGGAGTTCATCGAGCCGCAGCCCCGGGCCGTGGTGACCGACAGACGCTGCCGACCTGATTCCATGGCCTCCACCACCCCATCCACCTATCCCGTGCCCGAGCGCGAGCCCCTGTCTCGGGTTCTGCTGCGGGGTCTGGGCATGCTGGTCCGGCGCTACATGCCGATGAGCCTGTTCTGGCGCACCTTCCTGCTGCTGTCGCTGATGCTGGGCGCCGGCATCCTGGGCTGGGTCTACACGCTGCGCTTTCTCGAGCTCGAGCCGCGGGGCGTGCAGGCGGCGCAGCAGATCGCCAGCCTGGTGAACCTGTCGCGCTCGGCGCTGCGCTACACCGACCAGGTCAACCGGGTCGCGCTGGTCAAGAACATCGCCGAGCAGGAGGCGGTCAAGCTGCAGCCGCGCGAGCCCAACGACCGCTGGCAGCCCTTCGAGGTCGACCGCTTCACCCGGGCCATCGGCTCGGAGCTGCGCAGCCAGCTCGGACCGCAGACCATCGTGGCCAGCAGCGTCAATGGCCAGCCGGGGCTGTGGGTCGGCTTCCTGATCGAGACCGACAACTACTGGCTGCAGGCCGACCGCAACCGGGTGCAGCCGGCGGTCACCGGCAAGACCACCTTCGTGGTGATGAGCCTGACCTTCGTGCTGACGCTGGGCGGCTCGGCGCTGATCGCCGGGCTGATCAACCGGCCGCTGCGCCAGCTCAGCTTCGCCGCCAGCCGCATCCGCGATGGCGAATATGCCGAGCGGCTCGACGAAGACACCACCACCCGCGAGATCCGCGAGGTCAACCGCGGCTTCAACCGCATGGCGCGCGAGCTGGCCAAGATCGAGGACGACCGCGCGGTGATGCTGGCCGGCATCAGCCATGACCTGCGCACGCCGCTGGCGCGCATCCGCCTCGAGACCGAGATGAGCGTCTACGACGAGGAGGCCAAGCGCAACATGGCCGCCGACATCGACCAGCTCGACGCCATCATCGACAAGTTCATGGACTACGCGCGGCCGACCGAGGTCAAGCTCGCGCCGATCGTGCTGGCGGTGCTGCTCGACACGGTGATCCGCCGCGTCAACGGCGAGCATCTGAAGGTGGTGGCCCGGGTGACGACCGATGTGCGGGTCATGGCCGACGAGACCGATCTGGACCGCGTCTTCGCCAACCTGTTCGAGAACGCGCGCCGCTACGCGCAGGGCGAGGACGGGGTGGCGCGGGTCTCGGTCACCTTCGCGCGTGCCGGCGAGTGGGTGCTGGTGAGCGTGCGCGACGAGGGCCCCGGCGTCAGCCCGGAGCAGCTCGCCCGGCTGACCACGCCCTTCTACCGCGGCGACAAGGCCCGCACCCACACCCACTCGACCGGTGCCGGCCTGGGCCTGGCCATCGTCGACAAGACGGTGACGCGCATGGGCGGCCAGCTCGAGCTGGGCAACGCGCCCGGTGGCGGCTTCGTCGCCTACGTCAAGCTGCGCCGGGCTCCTGCGGCCTGAAGACGGCTGCGGGCAGCGTCAGCACGAAGGTCGCGCCCTCGCCGGGGCGGCTCTCGGCGCGCACCGTGCCGCCCATGCGCTGCATGGCCTTGCGCACCAGTGCCAGGCCGACGCCGGTGCCGGGATAGTCTTCCATCCGGTGCAGGCGCTGGAAGATCTCGAAGATGCGGTCGTGATAGGCCATGTCGAAGCCCACGCCGTTGTCCGACAGCCGCAGCTCGATCGCGGCCGAGGCCTCGGGGCCGAGCCGGCGAACGGCGATGCGCACCCGTGGCGGCTGGCTGGCGGCGCTGAACTTGATCGCATTGGCCAGCAGGTTGCGCAGGGCCAGCATCAGGCCCTCACGGTCGACGCGCACGCCCAGCGGCGCTTGAGGCACCTCCAGCTCCAGCACCACGCCGCCGCGCTCGAGGTCGGTGCGGGCGTCCTCGATCACCTGGCCCAGCACCGACGCCAGCTCCACATCCTGCACCGAGATCGCGCGGCGTTCCATGCGCGCATAGGCCAGCAGGTCGTCGATCAGCTGCCCCATGCGCAGCGTGCCTTCCTGGATGCGCTCGGCGAACAGCCGGCCCTCCGCATCGAGCTGCTGCGCATGCTCCTCGAGCAGCAGCCGGCCATAGCCCTCGATGCCGCGCAGCGGCGCCTTCAGGTCATGCGAGACGGTGTAGACGAAGCTCTCGAGCGACTGGTTCAGCTCGGTCAGCTCGCGGGTGCGTGCCTCGACCCGCTGCTCCAGCTCGATGTTGATCCGGCGCAGCGTCGCCTCGGCCTGGCGGGTCTCGGTGACATCGAGCGTGGTGCCGACGAAGCGCTGGATGCGACCCTCCGCACCCAGCTCGGGATAGATGGTCACGCTGAACCAGCGCGCCGGGCCGAGATCCGGATGGCGACGGAAGACCTCGACGTTGCGCTCGGGCGTCACGCCCTGGGCGAAGCTCTGCAGCATCATCCGCACCGCCGGCTGGTCGGCCTCATGCACCCGGGCAATGAAGTCCTCGAAGCTCGGCACGCCGGCGGACGGGTCGGCGTTGAACAGCGCATACATCTGCGCCGACCACCAGCCCCGGCCCGGCCCGACGTCATAGGTCCAGCTGCCCAGCCGGGCGTGCGCCTCGGCCTCGTGCAGCCGGCGCACCTGGATCGCCAGCTCGGCACGCGCCGCATGCAGCTCGCTCACGTCGAGCAGCACGCCGTGAATGTCGACCACCTGCCCGGCCGCATCCCGCACCAGCCAGGTTCGGTCCTCGATCCACATCCAGCGGCCGTCGCCGTGGCGGATGCGGTATTCCTGCCGGTACTCGTCCGGCCCCTGCGCCAGATGCCGTGCCACCTCGCCGGCAATGCGCGGCAAGTCCTCGGGATGCATCAGGTCGGCGTAGCGGAGGCGGCCCGACAGCAGATCCTGGCGCCGGTAGCCCCAGAGCGCGATGCTGTCGCTGACATAGCGCGCCGGCCAGCCCTCGGCGTTGCGCCAGGTCATCACCACCACCGGCGAATGCGAGATGCGGTCGGCCAGCTGCTGCAGCTCGGTCTGGCGCTGCTGCAGATCGGAGGCCATCAGGTCGACCGCCCGGCCGATCAGGGCCAGCTCGTCGGCGCCCCGCAGCCCGGCCCGCGCCGACAGGTCGCCCCGACCGAGCTGCACCGCGGTATGCCGCAGCTGGTCCGCACGCCGGAACCACAGCAGATGCAGCAGCAGTCCGAACAGGCTCACGCTCAGCAGCGTCAGCAGCAGCTGCTGCAGCAGGTCGGAGCGGGCCTGGGCCTGCCGCACGGCCAGCGCATGGCTGATGTCGACACGCACCAGCAGCAGACGCGCCGGCTCGACGCCGACCGCGCCGAACAGCAGTCGCGCCTGCCCGGGCCCGTTGGTGGTGCGCAGCCGCAGCTCGGACGGCACCGCCTGCTGCAGCGCCATCAGGGCGTCACGCTCGGCCGGTGGCAGCGCGATCAGCACCGTCGAGAGGCGCCGCCCGATCTCGGCACGCGAGAGTGCGGCAGCGATGCGCCCATCCTCTTCGATCAGCCAGGCCTGCATCAGCCCTTCGTGCAGCGCCAGGCCGGCCACCAGCCGGCGCGCCTGTCCCATGTCGCCCTGGCCGGTCGCCTGCGTCAGCCGGCCCTGCTCGAGGGCCAGCCGCTCGCGCAGGCGCTGCTGCTCGGTCTGCAGCACGCTGGCATCGAGTTCGCTGACACGCAGGCGATGGCCCAGCAGGCTGACCGCCAGCGCAAAGAGCAGCATCAGCACCGGCAGCAGCAGCCGGGCCGGCCAGCGCAGCAGCCAGCTGCCGCGTCCCGGCGATTCCACGGACTTCTTCTTCTCGCCGTTCATGGCTGACCCTTCGTGGTCGCACCGGCCTGCCACAGGCGCAGCGCCCGGTCGTCGATCAGCGTCTTCCAGTCGACCGGACGGCTCAGCAGCTGCAGGCGCTGCAGCGTGCGCTCCATCAGCCGGCCATGCACGGCCAGCGGACTGTGGCCATGCTCGTCCTGCCGCAGCTCCTGCAGGCTGATGTCCAGCGGCAGCAGCTTCAGCCCCTTCAGCGTCTGCAGATAGTCCGTCTCCGACAGGTCGGTGCCGATGGCCAGCAGCGCGGCCGCAGCCGCGGGATCATGCTCGAGCGCCTGACGCCCGCGCTCCCAGGCCTGCAGCAGCGGCAGCAGCCGCTGCGGCGCGATGCCGCGGCGCACCACCAGCACATCGATGATCTCGCCCGGCATCTGCCGGCTGTCGAAGATGCGGCGCATGCCGGCCTGCTCGAGCTGGCTGGCCATCGGCTCGAAGGTGATGACCGCGTCGACGCGGCCCGCGCGCAGCATGTCCGCATGCTGGGCCGCCTCGACATGCAGGGTGCTCACCTCGTTCGGGCGCAGCGATCCTTCCTGCAGCAGCTGCTCCAGCACCACCGCCCCCAGCGCGGTCTTCTCCAGGCCGATGACGCGCCCGCGCAGATCGCTGGCCTGCAGCACATCCGGGCGCGCCAGCACCGCGTCTGCCCCTTCCGACTGGTTGATCATCGCGATGATCACCACCGGCAGGCCGCCGTCGGCCAGACGCAGCGCCTCGTCGAGCGTCAGCGCCGCACCATCGAGCAGGCCGTTGCGCAGCGCGCGCAGGCTGTCGGTGTTGGAGAACATGTCGATGATGCGCAGCACCTGGGCATCGACGCCGCCCTGGTCACGCGCCAGCACCAGCGGGTCGTAGCCGACCCAGGCATTGATGCCGATGCGCAGCGGCGCCAGCGGCATCTCGACGCAGCCCCCCAGCAGCGCCGCGGCCAGCGGCACGGCAGGGACTCGGAACAGGAAACTGCGTCGGTTCAGGGTCATGGCGGTGAAGGCTGAAATTCATCTTAGCAGCGCCACCGCAGCGTTCTTGTCCGGTCAGGCCCGCAGCTGCGGGCTTCTCCGTAGAATCCGGGCCCTTCTTTCCGTCGTCCGTCATCCGTCACCGCGAGCCGCCGCCATGCCCCTGCGTCCCGACATCGAACTGCTCTCCCCCGCTCGCGACGCCGACATCGGCATCGAAGCGATCAACCACGGCGCGGATGCGGTCTACATCGGCGGCCCGGCCTTCGGCGCGCGGGCCTCGGCCGGCAACCCGGTGGCCGACATCGAGCGGCTGGTGAAGCATGCGCACCGCTTCGGCAGCCGCATCTTCGTGACGCTCAACACCATCCTGCGCGACGACGAGCTGGAGCCCGCACGCCGCATGATCCGCCAAGTGCACGAGGCCGGCGCCGACGCGCTGATCGTGCAGGACATGGGCCTGCTCGAGCTGGACCTGCCGCCGATCGATCTGCACGCCTCGACGCAGACCGACATCCGCACGCCCGAGAAGGCGCGCTTCCTGCAGGACGCCGGCTTCTCGCAGATCGTGCTGGCACGCGAACTCACGCTGGAACAGATCCGCGCGGTGGCGGCGCAGGTCGACCGCGCGACGCTGGAGTTCTTCGTGCACGGCGCGCTGTGCGTGGCCTATTCCGGCCAGTGCTATGTCAGCCACGCCCAGACCGGCCGCAGCGCCAACCGCGGCGACTGCTCGCAGGCCTGCCGCCTGCCCTACACCGTGACCGACACGCAGGGCCGCATCGTCGCGCACGACAAGCATGTGCTGTCGATGAAGGACAACAACCAGAGCGCCAACCTCGAGGCGCTGGTCGACGCCGGCATCCGCAGCTTCAAGATCGAGGGCCGCTACAAGGACATGGGCTATGTGAAGAACATCACCGCCCATTACCGCCAGCTGCTCGACAGCCTGTTCGAACGCCGCCCGGAGCTGCACGCCGCGTCGGCCGGCCGCGCCAGCTTCACCTTCACGCCCAATCCGGACCGCAACTTCAACCGCGGCAGCACCGACTACTTCGTCAACGGCCGCCAGGACGACATCGGCGCCTTCGACACCCCGAAGCATGCCGGCCTGCCGCTGGGCTGGGTGGTGCGCGTCGACAAGGACCATCTGGACGTGCAGCTCGACGCCGGGGTCGATCCGCTCAACAACAACGACGCCCTGACCTACTACACGCTGCAGAAGGAGCTGACCGGCCTGCCGATCGACACCGCACAGCCGCTCGACGCGAAGCAGCGCCTCTGGCGCGTGGTCCCGAAGGAGCCGCTGGACACCTATCCCGACCTGCGCCGCGACACCCAGCTCAGCCGCAACCGCGACATGAACTGGGTGCGGCTGCTGGAGAAGAAGTCGGCCGAGCGACGCATCGGCGTGACGATGCGGCTCGACGACACGCCGGACGGGCTGGCGCTGACGGTGAGCGACGAGACCGGGGTGACGGTCTGCGCCGAGATCGCGCTGCCGAAGAAGGAGCCCGCGCGCGATCCCATCAAGGGCGAGGCCGCGCTGCGCGAGCACCTGGGCAAGCTGGGCGCGACGATCTTCCGCGCCGACGCCGCCGACATCGTGCTGGCGACGCGCCGGCCGTGGTTCGTGCCGCCGGGCGTGCTCAACGCGCTGCGCCGCGACGCCTTCGAGCAGCTGGAAGCCGCACGCCTGGACGCCCATGTGCGCCAGACGCGCTGGCCGGAGGTCACGCCGCCCGTGCCCTATCCCGACGACACGCTCAGCTACCTGGCCAATGTCTACAACTCGAAGGCGCGCGACTTCTACGCCCGCCACGGCGTCAAGGTGATCGAATCGGCCTACGAGAGCCATGAGGCGCTCGGCGATGCCAGCCTGATGATCACCAAGCACTGCGTGCGCTTCTCGCTCAGCCTGTGCCCGAAGCAGGCCAAGGGCGTCACCGGCGTGCAGGGCACGATCCGCGCCGAGCCGCTGACCATCACGCACGGCGACGAGGTGCTGCAGCTGCGCTTCGACTGCAAGCCCTGCGAGATGCATGTCGTCGGGCGCATGAAGAAGAACGTGCTCAACCGTGCCGCCCGCGAGGAAAAGGCCAGCCTGGCCACCGGCGTGCCGATGCAGTTCTACCGGACGCGGCCGGCGGCGGCAGGGCGCTGAAGCCCCCCCTCCCGTCATCCCCGCGCCCGGCTCAGCGTGCGCAGTCCAGCAGCAGCGTCACCAGCGCATCAGGCGCGCTGATCATCGGGTCGTGGCCAGTGGCCAGCTCGAGCACCTGCCAGCCGGGCTCGCGGCGCACCCGCTCGCGCATCACCGCGATCGTCGGCAGGGCCGGTGCGGTGCAGTCGATGAAGGTGCGCGGCAGCGTGGCGATGCGCGCGGCGTCGAAGTCCAGCCGATCCTGGTAGACGCCTGCCGGCTGCGGCGTCTGGCGGCGGTTGACCCAGTCGCGGTCAGCGCCGTCCAGGCCGAAGACGGCCGCGTCCGGCGGCGGCATCGCGCCGTCGGGGCGCTGCGCGGCGGCCTCCAGGCGGGCCCGGACCGTTTCCGGCGCGTGCTGGCTGGACCAGGATTCGCCCGGATGTGGCGTCACCGCGTCCACATAGACCAGATGGCGCGGCTTCAGCCCGCGGGCCAGCAGCGCATCGGCCACGCCGGTCATCACCAGGCCGCCGTAGCTGTGGCCGACCAGCACCAGATCGTCGCCCAGCTCCTCGGCATCGATCAGGCCGAGCACGTCGGCGATGTGGTCGCGCAGGCGCAGGTCGGGGCGAAGCAGGTGCGCCCGCTCGCCCACGCCGGTGAGCGTGACCGCATGCGCCTCGTGCCCCGCCGCCCTCAGCCCCGGCAGCACCCGCCGCCAGCACCAGGCACCGTGCCAGGCCCCGTGGATCAGCACCAGCGCGCTCATCGCGGGGCTCCGGTGCCGGCGCGGGCCATGTCCACGCCGCGGTTCGCCAGCTCGTCCGCCTTCTCGTTGCCCGGATCGCCTGCATGGCCCTTGACCCAGCGCCACTCGATCCTGTGCAGCTGCGACAGCGCGTCCATGCGCTGCCAGAGTTCGACGTTCTTCACCGGCTGCTTGGCGGCCGTCTTCCAGCCGCGCGCCTTCCAGCCGTGAATCCAGGTGGTGATGCCGTTCTTGACGTACTCGCTGTCGGTGTAGAGCACCACGTCGCAGCTGCGCTTCAGGCTGGCCAGCGCCTCGATCACCGCGGTCATCTCCATGCGGTTGTTGGTGGTGCCGTTCTCGCCGCCGCACAGCTCCTTCTCGTGGCCGTCGCTGCGCAGCCAGGCGCCCCAGCCGCCCGGGCCGGGATTGCCCTTGCAGGCGCCGTCGGTGTAGATGGTGACCTGGGGCCGGCGGATCGGCGCCCGCACCGGGGGCGCGCTGTCTTTGCTGTCGTTCATCGGTCCTCGCAACGCGGCACGGGTCGGCCGCGGGTGACGACGGCCGGCGCGGCCGCCCGGCGTCGTCGGTTGATCTTCCACTGCGGCCCGCCGAGCAGGCGCACCGCCCTCACCCGCTTGACCGCCACCATCAGGTACACCGAGCCCAGCACCGGCCACCAGCGCTCGCCCGCCGCATCGCACCAGGCGCTGCGCTCGAGCCAGCGCTGCGTGCTGAACGGCGGCCGGTAGCAGCCGAAGCGCCCCGATTCCACCTCCAGCCCCAGCAGCCGCAGCCAGTCGCGCAGCCGGCGCCAGCCGATGAGCTCGCCGGTGCCATGCGCCGGCAGTCCGGTGCGGCCGCGCCAGCCCGGCACGCCCAGCCGCTCCAGGCCATGCGCGGCACCCCACAGGCTGAGCGGATTGAAGCCGACGATGACCACCCGGCCTTCGGGCATCAGCACCCGCTCGACCTCGCGCAGCGTCTGGTGCGCGTCGCCGCTCATCTCCAGCGTGTGCGGCAGCACCACCAGATCCAGGCTGCCGGACGGAAAGGGCAGCGTCTCGAAGGCGCTGAGCACGCTCACCGCCAGCGCGCCGCCGCCCTCGGGCGGACTGCCGCCCGCGCCCAGGCCGCCCGGCGGCAGCAGCGCCAGATCCGGCCCGGCCTCCAGCGTGCCGTCGTTGAGCAGCCAGCGGTGGCTGATGCGGCTGGCCCGCAGGGCCTGCACCATCGGCCAGCCCAGCTGCACTGCGTGATAGCCGAAGATGTCCGCCACCACATGGTCGAGCTGGCGCTGCTCCCAGGCCAGCAGATAGCGTCCGGCCGGAGATTCCAGCCAGGGGGCCATCTCTATAATCAGCGAATCCTGTGCCATGAATCTGATCGCGCTGCCCGCCTTTGCCGACAACTACATCTGGATGCTCCACGACGGCCGGCAGGCCCTGGTGGTGGATCCGGGGGATGCCACGCCGGTGCTCGAGACGCTCGAGCGGCTGGGGCTGCATCTGAGCGGCATTCTAGTGACTCACCATCATGGCGATCATGTCGGCGGTCTGCAGGCCCTGGCCGGCTCGGCGCACGGGTGCACCGCGCGCATCCTGGGGCCCTCCGACGAGCCGATGCCGGTGCCGGTCGAGCCGGTGCATGACGGTGACCGTTTCGAGATCGGCCCCTGGTCGATCACGGTCTTCGAGGTGCCCGGCCATACCCGCGGTCATCGGGCCTTCGTGATCCGCCCGATCTGCGAAAATCACGACATGACTCCCGTGCTCTTCTGTGGCGACACCCTCTTCTCGGCCGGCTGCGGCCGGCTGTTCGAGGGCACGGCCGCGCAGATGCACCGCTCGCTCGTGCGGCTTTCGGCGCTGCCGGAGGACACGCAGGTATGCTGTGCGCACGAATACACGCTGGCCAACCTGCGCTTCGCACGCGCGGTCGAGCCTGACAATCTGGCCGTGGTCCGCCACGAGACGCAGTGCAAGAGCCTGCGCGAACGCGGTCTCCCGACGCTGCCGAGCACGCTCGGCCTCGAGCGGGAGATCAATCCCTTCCTGCGCTGCGAGCAGCCCGGGGTGATCGAGAGTGCGGCTGCGCAAGGTGCGTCCGCCCTGGATCCGGTCTCGGTCTTCGCTGCGATCCGACAGTGGAAAGACACTTACCGATGAACCGATCTCCCCGCCGTGCCACCTTTGCCCTGTCGGCGCTGATGATGGCGCTTGCCGGCTGCGCCACCGTCGACGACGGCGTGCAGCCGCCGCCCCAGATCACCACCGTCGGCTCGCGCGATCTGCCGGCCCAGGGCCGCAGTGCGGAAGGCCCGCTGGCCCCGCTGCCCGCACAGGTTGCGGCCGCGCCGGCCGCCGCACCGGTGCTCGAGGATCCTCGTGATGCCGCCGGCATGCCGGTCGATCCGCTGTCGCCGGATGGCCAGGGCGTGATCGATGCCGAGAAGGCACGCAAGGATCTCTGGGTGCGCGTGCGCACCGGCTTCGGCATGCCGGATCTGGACAGCGAGCTGGTCCGCCAGCACGAGCGCTGGTATGCCAGCCGTCCGGACTACGTGCAGCGCATGACCGACCGCGGCTCGCGCTACCTTTACCACATCGTCGAGGAAGTCCAGCGCCGCGGCATGCCCACCGAGCTGGCGCTGCTGCCCTTCATCGAGAGCGCCTTCAATCCGCAGGCACTGTCCTCGGCCCGCGCCTCGGGCATGTGGCAGTTCATGCCGCTGACCGGCAAGGACTACGACCTCAAGCAGAACCTCTTCCGCGACGATCGTCGCGACGTGCTGGCCTCGACCCGCGCCGCGCTCGACTACCTGAGCCGGCTCAACAAGATGTTCAACGGCGACTGGCAGCTGGCGCTGGCCGCCTACAACTGGGGCGAAGGCAACGTCAAGCGCGCCATCGCCCGCAACGAGCGCGCCGGCCTGCCCACCGACTACGAGAGCCTGTCGATGCCGGCGGAGACGCGCCACTACGTGCCGAAGTTCCAGGCGGTCAAGAACATCGTGCTGGCACCGCAGAACTTCGGTCTGGCGCTGCCCAAGCTCGAGAACCATCCCTATTTCCTGAGCGTGCCGATCCGTCGCGACATCGACGTGGCGGTGGCGGCGCGACTGGCCGGACTGCCGCTCGAGGAGTTCAAGGCGCTCAATCCGCAGATGAACAAGCCGGTGATCCTGGCCGCCGGCACGCCGCAGATCCTGCTGCCCTACAACAGCGCCGACACCTTCGTGAAGCGCCTGGCCTCGCACCAGGGGCCGCTGGCGAGCTGGACCGCCTGGGTCGCGCCGAAGACGATGAAGACCGCCCAGGCGGCCGAGCTGGTCGGCATGAGCGAGGCAGAGCTGCGCGAGATCAACCGGATCCCGCCGAAGATGCTGGTCAAGGCCGGCTCCACGCTGCTGGTGCAGCGCGCCGAGACCCGTGCGGCCGATGTGCCCGAGCATGTCGCCGACAACGCCCACATGGCACTGGCGCCGGACGTGCCGCCGCTGCGCAAGGTCGCCATCCGGGCCCGCAAGGGCGATACCGTGGCCGCGCTGGCCAAGCGCTACCGGGTGAGCGCAAACCAGATCGCCGCCTGGAACCGCATCGACGACGGCACCCGCTTCCGCAAGGCGCAGGCGCTGGTCATCTGGGTGCCGACCGGCAGCAGGATCGCGCCGGTGGC
>NZ_JACCPY010000046.1 GCF_013426975.1 Sphaerotilus sulfidivorans | reverse complement strand
CCGACTGCACTCGACGCTGGCCTACGTCAGCCCGATGCAGTTCGAAGAAAACTGGCTCGCCGGCCAAGCTCGGCAAGCCAGCGCGTAGTCTGGCTATGGGATACGGAATACAGGGGCAAGGTCAGTCTGTTGCTTCCGACCGACTGAATCGCCTCGTTGCGGGCTTCGGATGAGGCCCCTTGAATGAGGGGGTCAAGGGATTTTCCTGACCTTGCCCCGTGAACAAGTGCTCGCTGGGCGTTTGAACCCCTCCATTTGAACGAGGGGGTTCCCCGGCCGGGCTGCATAGGATGGCGGCCACAACAAGTTCAGGAGCTGGAAATGAGGCAGTTCAAGGTGTTCAAGCATCCCGACGGTGCGCTGGAGAGCATTCGCCCCGGCTGGTCGTGGACTGCCTTCGGTCTGGGATGCTTCTGGGCGCTGGCGCTGAAGATGTGGGGCGTCGGCCTGGCCGGCCTGGCCAGTCTGGTGCTGGCGGGCCTGCTGGTGCCGCTGGAACTGGTCGGCGCGCTGATCTTCTCGGGCGTGCTGCTGCTGATCCATCTGGTCTTCGGCCTGCTGGGCAACCGCTGGCACATGCAGCATCTGCTCGACAGCGGCTACCGCCATGCCGACACCGTCACCGCGGCCGACGCCGAGCGCGCGATGGCGCTGGCCGCCCGCTACCGCGGCTGGCAGGAGGCCGAGGACGACGCGCTCAGCCCGCGCTGAGCCGGTGGCTCTGCAGCCGCTGACGGGCTCCCTGTCGCGGCTTGATCTGCCTCAGCTCGACTGCATGCATCAGCCGTTTGGTCGAAGAGGCGAGTGAAGGCGGAAGGCACCCTGTGGGGTATCAGAACTCCACGGGTGTCTCATGACTCATCCCCTTGCGCTGACCGTTCTTGCGGCTGGGCTGGTTGTCCTGTCGGCGGCTGCACCTGCGGCCGAGACCGCCGTTGCATCTGAAGCCGATCGTGTTCAGGCGCAGCTTTCCGAGGGCGGATTTTCCTATTTCGTGGGGCTGGCGATGCAGCGCAGCCGCTATCGCGAGACCGCATCCTCATTGCCTGTGCGCAGTGAGGTCGATGCAAACAGCCCCCTGCTGGTGACGGGCGCACTCTATGCAGTGACGCCCGACTGGTTGGCCTCGCTCGACAACGAGACCACTTTTGCGCCGTCGACCGTCACCGAGACATGGTCGGCCACTGCGCCGAGCGTGGCTGGCGTGACGCTGGGCAGTCCGGTGCTGCAGACCAACCAGTTTCGTTTCTCCGACACGGTCACGAGATTGCTGGCCCACCGACGGGTGCAGGACCAGTGGTTCGCGCTCGGCGGACTGGCCATGCGTTCCCAGTCGTTCAGGCGCTTCGGGTATGTGGCCGGACCTGACGGACTGGTGAGCATCACGCCCGGCCAGACGACCGAGGAGACCCAGGCCGAGGTGCTGCTGCAGCTGGGCGCGGCACTCGATTCCGAGGTCCTGCGCGGCCGTGATCGGCATTACGGTGTCCGGCTCCTGCTGGGGGTGCCGATCTGGCGCCGTGTCGAGAACACCGCCTTCCCTCAGAGCCGTTTCGACCGCCTGGGCGGGTGGGATCTGGCGCTGGAGGCTCGCTACAGCCGGGCGCTTGCCCGCGATGTCCAGCTGGGAGGCTGGCTCAAGGTGTCGCACTCCAGCAGACCAGGCCAGTCGGGCGTGGGCGGCATCGAACTGCCCAGCCATCGCCTGAGCCAGGCAGCGCTCGGTGCCGAACTGCTCTGGAAGCTCTGATGGCCTGAGCCTGATGCACGAACGACAGCACAGAAAGGAAATGACCATGCCTGCGACCTTTGTGACTTCCTTGGCCCGAACCCCCATGACGGCTGGCCTGAATGCCGTGGCTCTTGCCGCCGTGCTGGCTCTGGCCGGATGCGGCGGCGGCGGCGGGGAGGACAGCCCGCCTGCCTCGGGATCGTTGACGTTGTCTGGCATCGTCGCGGCTCGGACGGCCGAGTCGGCGCGCTCCATCGACGTCAAGTGCGCCAGTGGCAGCGGCACGGCCACCAGCAACAGCGATGGCAGCTATACCGTCACGGTGACCGGTGGCAGTCTGCCCTGCGTGCTCCGTGCGGCCGGAACGACCGATGGCGATCTGTATTCGGTCGCCTATGGCAGCGGGCGCACCGCCACGGCGAACCTGACACCGCTGACGCAGCTGGTGGTGGCCAGCATGGCCGCAGGAGATCCGGCCACCTTCTACGGCAACTTCAGTGCCGACACGGCGGCGCTGGTGACGGCCGCTCGCGTCGATGCGGCGGTCAGCACGGTGCAGGCCGATCTGACGGCGCGGGGGATCGATGCGACGGGGGTCGACAATCCGGTCACGGCGGCCCTGGTGCCTGCGGGCACGACGCAGACCGGCAACACCTATGGGCAGGTGCTGTCCGGCCTGGAGGCGAACCTGACGACGGCCGGCATGACGCTGACGCAGCTCACCTCGTCGGTGGCCAGCGCCAGTCCCACGGTGCGGCTGCCAGCTGCCTTGCTGAGTCAGCCGCAGGCGAGCAATTGCGCCGCCTTGCGCAGCGGTCCCGTTCGCATTGTCTGGTTAGCCCCGGCGGGCCTGAAGGCTGATGGTGATTTCGACACGATCAGCCGCGGCACGATGGATGCCACCACGCTGACTTTCACCGCCGACAATGGCACGGTCACCCATCTGAGTGCCAACGGCACCTGCCGTTATGCGGGCAGCACCGGCCTGAACGGCGATCCGGCTGACGCCGTCGTCTCGCAGGCGGGGGTGATGGTCATGACCTCGAAAATCAACGGAGTCAACCGACTCGGTGTGGCATTGCCTGAGCAGTCCCTGACGCTGGCGGACCTGGCCGGAGAGTTCAACATGATGAATCTCGAGGGCTCGCCCTCGGCGGGGCATACGGTCACGGCCAAGCTCGGTAGTGCGGGCGACATTGTCTGGGCACGCTGCTTCAATGAGGATGTGCTGGCCAGAACCTGTACGACCCAATGGCCGCCCTTTGCTCCAGTGGCTGCAGATGGTCGGGGCGGCTTCACGATGCGCTCGATCGACCCGGCTGATCCCTGGACGGATCGCTGGTTCGCCTATCGCACCGGTTCCGGTGATCTGATGGTGCTGTGGATCGGTTCAGGGGGGAGCTGGGGTGTGTTCACGCCCAATGTGGCCCGCACCCTGCCGACGGTCGGCGGCAGCAGTCGTTCATGGGACATGTCGATGACCATGGATCGCATCGCCAGTTCGACCGTGTTCAGCGAGTCGGCCTTCGTGACGAAGAGCGCCGATGCCGCGACCGACAGCTATGTGCGCACGCGTCGCAATCCGCTGCTGGTCACGGACGACAGTCACGATGAAAAGATCCAGCAAAACTGGCCGCGCAATGGCTATGCCCATCGCCCGGCCGGATCGTCCACGACTCCGACCGGAACGACGATCAACTTCCGCGAATGTGTCAGCCTGCGGCTGCTCGGCACGGGGCTGTCGGTGACGTATTCCGTTCCGACGGCGACGCAGGCCGGGGTGATGTCGTTCGGCGTGACACAGTGAGCGACCTGGCCTGCCGGTCGCCGCGCAGCGTCAGCCCGCGACCACCACCTCGCCGCGCAGCGAGTGCGGCAGCGCCGAGGTGATGGTCACGTCGATCATCTGGCCGACCAGACGCGCCGCGTTCGGGCCGCCGGGGAAGTTGACGATGCGGTTGCACTCGGTGCGGCCCATCAGCTCGGGCGTGTCCTTGCTGGACTTCCGAGAGGGGCCCTCGACCAGGATGCGCTGCACGGTGCCCACGCGCGAGGCGCTGATGCGACGCACGTTCTCCTCGATGGCGGCCTGCAGCTCCTGCAGGCGCGCGAGCTTGACCTCCTGCGGCGTGTCGTCGGGCAGCGCGGCCGCCGGCGTGCCGGGGCGGGCGCTGTAGATGAAGCTGAAGCTGGCGTCGAAGCCGATGTCCTCGATCAGCTTCATCGTGCGCGCGTGGTCCTCGGCCGTCTCGCCGGGGAAGCCGACGATGAAGTCGGTGGACAGGCTGATGTCCGGGCGCACCGCACGCAGCTTGCGGATCGTGCTCTTGTATTCGAGCGTGGTGTAGCCGCGCTTCATCGCCGAGAGGATGCGGTCGGCGCCGTGCTGCACCGGCAGGTGCAGGTGGTTCACCAGCTGCGGCACGCGGGCGTAGACGTCGATCAGGCGCTGCGTGAACTCGTTGGGGTGGCTGGTGGTGTAGCGGATGCGCTCGACGCCCGGGATCTCGGCGACGTACTCGATCAGCATCGCGAAGTCGGCGATCTCGTCGGTGTCGCCCATCCGGCCGCGGTAGGCGTTGACGTTCTGGCCCAGCAGCGTGATCTCCTTGACGCCCTGGTCGGCCAAGCCCGCCACCTCGGTCAGCACTTCCTCGAACGGGCGGCTGAACTCCTCGCCGCGGGTGTAGGGCACGACGCAGTAGGAGCAGTACTTGCTGCAGCCCTCCATGATCGAGACGAAGGCCGACGAGCCCTCGACCCGCGCCGGCGGCAGGTGGTCGAACTTCTCGATCTCGGGAAAGCTGATGTCGACCTGCGGGCGGCCTGCGCGCTGGCGGGCCTCGAGCATCTGCGGCAGGCGGTGCAGCGTCTGCGGGCCGAAGACGACATCGACATAGGGCGCGCGCTCGATGATCGCCGCGCCTTCCTGGCTGGCCACGCAGCCGCCGACGCCGATCAGCACGCCCTTCTTCTTCAGGTGCTTGACGCGGCCGAGGTCGCTGAAGACCTTCTCCTGCGCCTTCTCGCGCACCGAGCAGGTGTTGAAGAGGATCAGGTCGGCCTCTTCCGGGTCGTCGGTCGGGGTGTAGCCCTCGGCGGCCTTCATGACGTCGGACATCTTGTCCGAGTCGTATTCGTTCATCTGGCAGCCGAAGGTGCGGATGTAGACCTTCTTCTGCGCCGGCGCATCGGTGGGAACGGAGGGTTCGTTGTTCATGATTGCAAGCAAATCGAAACAAAGGCAACCGGCGCGGCGCCAGGCGCGGCCGGTCAAGGGCGGTGGAAAAAGTCGTCGGACGAGCGGCCGTGGGGCGCGCGCGTCCGCAGGCCGGGCTCAGGTGCTGCGCCGGCTCCAGACCTGGGCGACCGGGTCGAGCTGGTAGCGCGCGGCTTCCTCGCGCGAGCGCGGCCAGAAGTTCGCGATCTCGTCGGCCCGCAGGATCCAGACATCGCGCAGCAGCACCGAGCCGTCGAACAGGGCTTCGACGGTGTAGTTCACCGTCAGCCGGCGGCCGGTGAGCGCGGCGCTCATCGCCAGCAGGTTGTTCTCGTCGCGGATGCGTGCGCCCGGGGCCAGGCGGGCGGCCTCGCCGTTCAGGCGCACCTCCGGGGCATCGAGCACCAGCAGCGTGCCGCGCAGCGCCTCGGCGGGAAAGGCGCGGCGCACCTGATGCTGCGCGTGCGCGCGAGGCGTGGCCTGCGCCAGCAGCGCCAGCAGCGGCAGGCTCAGCAGCAGGCGGCGACGGTGGCCGGGGGGGCGATGGCGTTGGGGCATCGCGGCGGTGGGGCGATCACAGCGGGGCATGGTGTGGATCCAGGGGCTGCGCAAGGGAGGCCGGATCTTAACCGGCCTCCGACCGGCTGCCGATGGGCTGCGGCGCCTGATCCGGGATCATTTTGGTACCAAAAACTGACGTTCTTGAGCAAAATCGACCCTGGCTTCCTTCGATGAGATCGACCTGGGTCATTGTCTGAGCCTGTCGTGTTCAAATCGGAGATATGCGGGGTGTTTGGATGCATTTATCACAGGTTCATGCCGTGCTGCGGATGCATGGCTTTGCCGTTGCGGGGCTCCCTCGGGCAGGGGGGCGGGCCTGCTGCACCGGCGGCCGGCTGACTCGACCCTGTTGCCGCCATGACGGATGATGTGCCGATGCACCACCGTCCCGACCTCTCTTCCCATCGATCGCGAGGGCCGCACGCCATGCCTTTCCTCCGCACGACCCGGCAGATGACGGATGACCCGAAGCTCGAGCGCATCGACTGCCTGCTCGGCGTCGGCACGCAGGTCCGCGGCGACCTGATCTTCTCCGGCGGGCTGCGCATCGACGGGCAGGTCGACGGCGACGTCACGGTGTCGCGCACCGACGCGGGCACGCTGACGATCGGCGACCAGGGACGGGTGGCCGGCGAGGTGCGGGTGTCGCATCTGGTGGTCTACGGCTGCATCGAGGGGCCGGTGCATGCCAGCGGTCTCGTCGAGCTGCGCGCCGGGGCGCGCATTCGCGGCGATGTCCATTACGGGGCGATCGAGATGCACCAGGGTGCGGTGATCGAAGGACACATGATCCGGTGCGTGGGCCGGGCGAGCGGGTGGCAATGAGCGCAGTCGAGCAGATCTTCCAGGGATCGATCCAGGGGGCGATCGATCCGGTGTTCGCCTATGTGCGGGCCGGCCGGCTCGACTGTCCGCCCGGGGTCGATCCCCTGGCCGCATGGCGGCATCTCTCCGGTCAGGTGGCGCGCGACGCGCTGGATGTCGAGGCGCATGTGCGCCGGGTGCTGCTGGCCTGCCAGCCGCCGCTGACCGAGCGGGCCTTCGGCGCGCTGGTCGATCTTTTCCTGGCGCTGGGTGACCGGGGGCGTGGCCTGCGCCGCCAGCTGCTCGACCAGGCCGAGCCCTGGCTCGATCCGCAGGATGCCCATCTGCTGCGGGTGCATCTGGACAGCGGTCTGCCGCGCGGCACCCGCCTGCCGGCGCAGGACTGGTCGCTGTTCGACAGCGCGGTGCTCGGGGCCTCGGCGATGGTGGAACTGCAGCGTCGCGAGGTGGCGCGGGAGACGCCATTCCAGCAGGCGATGTCGTTACTCGAATACGGCGACCTGGAGGGTGCCCGTGGCATGCTTGAGGAAGCACTTCTCGACGCGCCGCAGGACGACGAGGTCCTGCGCGAGCTGCTGGCGATCTATCGCCACAGCCGCGACGACGCCGCGAAGGCCGCGATGGCCGAGCGGCTGGTCGCGCGCCACGGTGCGGTGCCTGCGGGCTGGGTCTGAGACGCCGTTGGCGCGACGACTCCAGATCCATGATCGATTCCCTACGACCTTGAGCCTGTAGTCAGTGGAAGCCTCCAAGCTGCAAACCCGATTGAAGGTTGCCCTTCTGTCCCTGCCGCCGCGCACGCAGGCGGTGCTGGATTTCTTCTTCTCGAGCTCCGGCCGCAGCAGTTTTGCGCCGAGCGGCGAGGAGGTGGCCGATGTGGCCATCTTCGACTTCGACACGCTGGAGTCTCGCCTGCACTGGGAGGCCTTCCGGGCTCGCAGTGGCCGGCCCGGCATCGCGCTGTCGACCCAGCCACAGCAGGTCGAGGGCGCCGTGTGGGTGCACAAGCCGGTGACGCCGGCCGCGCTGCTGGCGGCGGCAGCCGATCTGCGCGCTGGCCGCCTGGGGGCGCCGGTGGCGGCGCCTGATGCGGCCGAGGCGCCGGCTGCAGTCCCGGCTGAGGCGCGGCCGGTCGTCGACACCGGACCGGCGTCGCAGTGGCAGGAGGTCACGCCGGCCCCGGAGCCTGCGCCGGAGCCCGTGCCCGTGGCGGCGCCCGCACCTGCCAGCCCGCCTGCGCCTGAACCGGCGCCCGTTGCCGCTGCACCGGTGGTGGCGCCCGCACCGGCACCTGCGCCGGCTCGTCCGGGTGGCTTCGGGGGACTGCTGCGCCGGCTGTTCGGCCGCGACACCGCACCTGCGCCGGCTCCGGTGCGGCCAGCGGCATCCGCCCCTGGGCCGGCCCCCGTGCCGGTGGCGGCTCCGGTGGTTGCCGCGCCGGTGGCCGAGCCGGTGCTGGAGGCCGCCGTGACCGCGCCCGCAGTGCAGCCTGCTGCAGCGCCACAGCCTATGGCCACCCGGGCTCCTGCGGTCGCGCCGGTCCGCAGGGATCTGCCGAAGGACACGCCCAAGGACCTGCCCAAGGAGGCGCCTCGCACCGCAGCGCCTGCCGAGGCGGTGCCTGCGCTGGCCTCGGCCGCCTTCGATGCCCAGGGCCTGCGCCGCTGCCGCCCGGAGGAGCTGGTCGACGAGGCGCGCTACTGCGGCGCCCGTGCCGACATGGATGCCGCGGCGCTGGCGGCCGACGCTGCGCTGCGCTTCGACCCGGCCCAGCATCTGGTCGGGGTGCTGAAGGATGCCTTCCAGGTCAGCGGCAAGTGGCAGGTGCCCGCGCACCTGGAGAGCGCGGCCGGCCGCATCACCGTCGACGGCACCACCAACCTGATCTACTGCGAGTTCTCGGCCGAGCGCTTCGCCGAGCTGGTGCGCGCGCCGGTGGACAAGCGCCCGAAGACCCGTGCCTTCAGCCGCCAGGAGTTCGCCGATCTGCAGGACACGCTGACCCGGACCGCGCTGGTGCGCCGGCTCGACCAGGTGCTCTGGCAGGCGGCGCTGGAGACCTCGGCCGGCCGGCTGCCGGTCGGCGTCGATCCGGCGGCGACCGTCTACCTCAAGAGCTGGCCGAACCTGACCCGGCTGCACCGCACCCCGCACGCGCTGCGCATCGCCGCGCTCTGGACCACGCGCGGCGCCTCGCTGCTGGAGACGGCCCAGTCCCTGAAGATCGCCCAGCGCCATGTGTTCGCGTTCTACAACGCGGCGCTCGCGCTGGACCTGATCACCGACGACGGCGGCCAGATCCGCAGGTCGCAGCGCGGCAAGGCCAAGGACAACCGCGGTCTGCTGACCCGCCTGTTCGGCTGGCTGCACAAATAATCGAAGACGTCCTCCTCCACGACGCCCCCAGGACGCCCCGGACACATTCTCATGGCCCATACCGACCACAAGATCATCTTCACCGGCCCCGTCGGTGCCGGCAAGACCACGGCGATCGCCTCGATCAGCGACATCGAGCCGATCCGCACCGACGAGCATGCCTCGGACATGACGCAGAAGCGCAAGTCCAACACGACGGTGGCGATGGACTACGGCATGATCCGCCTCGGCCCGAAGGAGAAGGTCCACCTGTACGGCACGCCCGGCCAGGAGCGCTTCGACTTCATGTGGGACATCCTCACCAAGGGCGGGATCGGGCTGGTGCTGCTGCTCGACAACACCCGGCCGACGCCCTTCGAGGACATGCGCTTCTACATCAAGTCCTTCAAGGAATTCATCGACAGCACCCGCCTGGTCATCGGCGTGACGCAGATGGATGCGCGCGCCACCCCGACGATCGACGACTACGCGCGCCAGCTCGCCGAGCTCGAGGTGACTGCGCCGATCTTCGAGGTCGATGCGCGCCAGCGCGGCGATGTCTCGGTGCTGATCGAGGCGCTGCTGCTGCAGATCGATCCGACCCTCTGACTGCCGAGTTCCCGAACCGACTCTCCTGGCGGCTTGTCTGCCGATGCCCGCGCCCATGGATCACTACACGCTCACCGGCGAGTTCTACCTGCACCCGACCCCGGCGGGCGCCTATTACGCCGCGAGCCGGCCGACCCGCGAGCCGGCGCGCACCTTCCTGCAGCGCCTGCTCAGCGAGCCGGAGACGCCGCGCCTGAGCGCCGATCTGGTGCAGGACTGGATGGGCCTGAACCAGCAGGATGCGCTCGAGTTCGTCTACCGGCTGCAGTCTTCCGGCTTCGTGCAGGGCCTGCCGATGCAGGTCGAGGTGCCGCCCGACTCGATCGAGGCGATGCTGCCGCCGCTGCTGACCCAGCTCTCCGACGAGGGCAAGGCCATCCTGGCCGACAAGCGCGGCCTGTACCTGGGCACCGCCGGCTTCGCGCACGAGACCTCGGAGGAACTGGCCGCGCTGGGCGGCGACATCGCCAGCGTGCATGAGCGCCACTCGCGGCTGCTGCACGGCAACATGCGCCTGCGCAGCGACGGCTGGGGCATGGTGAATGCCGCCGGCTGCAGCGAGGTCGGTTTCTGGCCGCTGTACTTCGGCGACGACTACTTCATCCTGATCGTCAGCGGCATGCCGCGCTTCAACCAGGAGGCGTTCACCACGCTGGTGTGGGCGCTGGGCGTGCGCTACGGCCGCACCTCGATCTGAACGCGATGATCGCCTGATCGATTGATCGACTGATCTGCGGGTGATCCGGCGTGGCGGGGGGGCCGCACCGGACGCCCGGATGGCCTCCCTCTCCCCTCGACCACCCAACCACCACTTTTCCCGAAGGAAACGCCCATGCGTGAAGACCTGCTGAACTCGATCCTGAGCGAACTGAACGGCTCGACCGCCGACATCGAGGCCTCGGCCGTGCTGTCCACCGACGGCCTGATGATGGCCTCGATGCTGCCGGCCGGCATGGACGAGGACCGCGTCGGCGCGATGAGCGCCGCGATGCTGTCGCTGGGCGACCGCACCTCGCGCGAGCTGGCCCGCGGCGAGCTCGAGCAGGTGCTGGTCAAGGGCGCCAAGGGCTATGTGCTGATGACGCATGCCGGCCCCGACTCGGTGCTGACCGCGCTGTGCAAGCCGAACTCGCGCCTGGGCCTGATCTTCCTCGACGTCAAGCGTGCTGCCGACGCCATCAGCAAGGTCATCTGATCGGTCCGCTTCGTGATCGAGGGAATCCGATGATGACCGACATGAACGAGTCCGATCTGGTGCCGGGGGAACGGCGCGAGCTGACGATGAGCTACCACGACGGGCGCACCCGCCGGGTGCTGGTCGTGGACCATGAGGTGCCGTATCCGGACGGCAAGCTGATCGTCTCGCGCACCGACACCGCCGGCGTGATCACCCACGCCAACCAGGCCTTCGTCGACATGTCCGGCTATGAGCGCGACGAGCTGATCGGCGAGAACCACTGCATCCTGCGCCACCCGGACATGCCGGCGGCGGCCTTCAAGGACCTGTGGGACACCGTCGAGCGCGGCGAGAAGTGGCAGGGCTATGTGAAGAACCTGCGCAAGGACGGCGCGCACTACTGGGTGTTCGCCACCGCGATCCCGAACGTGCGCGACGGCCGGGTCGTGGGCTACACCTCGGTGCGTCGCAAGCCTTCGCGCAGCAAGGTCAACGAGTGCATCGCGCTCTATGCCCGGATGCGGGCGGAGGAACTGAAGTGAGCGAGAACGCCGCGACCACGCCGCTGGAGCTGACGGTCAGCCCCGACTTCTCGCCCGAGCACATCGCCGGCTGGTATGTGTTCAACACCTGGCTGCAGCGCCGGCTGGGCGAGCGCATCCATCTGGAGCTGTACGAGGACTTCGCCGCGCAGCGCCAGGCGATTGCCGCCGACAAGGTCGACCTGATCTACGCCAATCCCTATGACGCGGCGATGCTGGTGCGCGAGAAGGGCTTCGTCGCCATCGCCGCGCCGCGCGACTGCCCCGACGAGGTGGTCATCGCGGTGCCGGCCGACTCGCCGGCGCAGTCGGTCGAGGATCTGCAGCCCGGCCTGCGCCTGGCGGTGACCCGCGACCCGGATGTCAACCTGATCGGCATGATCCTGCTGGAGTCGGCCGACCTGAACCGCGGCAACGTGTCCACCGCCTCGGTGTCGACCTACGTGGTCCTGGCGCGAACCCTGCTTCAGGGCAAGGCCGACTGCGGCTTCTTCCTGAAGGAGGCCTTCGACGACCTGAGCGCGCCGATCCGCCGCCAGCTGCGCCCGCTGATGACCAGCGAGATCAGCCTGGTGCGGCATGTGCTGCTGGTGGGCCCGCGCGCCGCGCATCTGCGCGAGCCGCTGCAGCAGCTGCTGCTGTCGATGGACGATCCGGCCTCCGACGGGCGTCGCACGCTCGAGGCGCTGGGCCTGAGCGGCTGGGAGAAGCAGGACCAGGAGGACACCGAGTTCATGATCGACCTGATGGACACCTTGATGGTGTGAACACCCCATGCTGCCTCCTCTGAAGCGCCGACTGATCCATCTCGCGCTGGCCTGCGCACCGCTGGCGCTCCTGCCCGTGGCATCGGCCCAGCCGGCGGCGGAGCCGATCGTCGGCGAGACGGCCCGGCCCTTCCGCACGACCGTCGCGCAGGACAATCTGTGGGACATCGCCGGCAAGGTGGCCCGGCAGGCCGGTGTCGGGCGCCAGCAGGTCATGGTGGCCGTGCTGCGTCGCAATCCGGATGCCTTCGTCAAGGGCAACATCCACCGGCTGCGCCAGGGCGTGCCGCTGGTGCTGCCCTCGCTGGGCGAGCTGAAGGCGGAGGATCGCGCGGCATCGATGGCGCTGGTGGAGGCGCATCTGGCGGCGCTGAAGTCGGGCGCGACGCTGCCCGCGCTGCCGGCGGCAGGCGCGCCGGTCGCTGCGGTGGTGACGCCGCCGCCGGTGGCAGCCTCCGCGCCTGCGCCCGCCCCGGCGAGCGCTCCAGCCTCGATGCCGGCCGCTCCGGCCGTCCAGGCGCCTGCCCCGGAGCCGATGCCCGCGTCTGCGCCGGCGTCCGCCGCCGCTGAAGTCCCGGCCGAAGCGGCGGCCTCGTCGGCGACGCTCACCCCTGCGAGCCCGGCCACCCGTCCGGCGGCCGATGTCGCTCGTCCTGCGGCCCGCGAGGGCGATGAGGCGGCGGCTCCGGCCTCGGCGCTGCGCTGGCTGCCCTGGCTGCTGGGCGCGGGCGTTCTGGCCGGCGGCGTGATCCTGTGGCGTCGTCGCCCCGGCCTGCAGGAGGCGGCGCTGCCGTCCGCCTCGCCGGTCGAGACCCTGCGCGCCTCGGCGCCGCGCAACTTCGACGTGTCGACCGCAGCGGCCGACATGGCCCGCACCGTCGAGGCCACGCCGCTGGTGACCGAGCTGGTCCGTCCGGTGGCGGCCGAAGGCGAGGAGACCTCGTCGTCGGCGTCCGTGCCTGCGGCCCGCTGGCCGGATCGATCGATCCGGAGCTGCGCGGTGCCCTGCGCGTCGAGATGGCCCGCACCTGTCTCGAGATCGGCCGCGAGGCGGCTGCGCGCGAGCTGCTCGAGGTGGTGCTGCGCGAGGACAGCGGGCGGCATCAGGCGGCTGCCGCCGACATGCTGGCCCGGATGGGGCCGGCCGCGGCCTGATCCCGCCCCGGGCTCAGAGCAGCCGGCGCGGCGAGAACTGCCGCGCCTGCGGGCCCTGCTCGGCGGCGCGCACCGCGCGGGTCAGCACCTGGTCGGCCTCGACCGGGCCGAGTGCCTCGCACAGCGCCATGTAGAGCAGGTGCACCACCTGCGACAGCTCGGCCGCCGGCAGGTCCAGCACCCAGTGCGCCTGCAGCGGCCGTGTCCACAGCTCGCGCAGCGTGCGCCGCAGCGACAGCGGCACCTTCAGCGTGTCGATCAGATCGAGCGCGCTGTCTCCCAGATCCTGCAGTGCGCCGGGATGGAAGCGCTGCACCTCGGCCAGCGCGCTGCGCATCAGGTCGGCGCAGACCGCCTGCTCGGGCGGCAGCGCCGAGGCCGTGGCGGGTGCCGGCGCGGTCGGTGTCGGCAGCGGAGCCGGCCCCGGTGCGATGCCGGCCGCCTGCATCGCCGCGGCCACCGGATGGATCGCGGCGGCCGCCGCCACCGGTGGCGCCGCGACCTGCGCAGCGGGGGCGGGCGCAGCCGGTGCCGGTGCCGCGGGCGCCTGCGGATACATCATCGGCCACGGGTCCATCGGCAGCTGGTCCTCGGGCAGGCGCAGGGCCTTGTAGAAGGTCTCGTAGAGCTTCTTGCGCAGCGGCGCCTCGATGTGATGCCGCTGCGCGACCTGATCGATGTAGCGGATGATGTCCGCGACCGCGTCGCCGCGCATCGACTGGTGCTGCAGGCGCAGCGCGTCGAGCAGCGCCTCCTCGTCGAGCACGGGAGACAGCGCCGCGCAGGCGGCGCGGCGGCGCAGGGACAGGGCTTCAGTGGCCATCGAATCAGGTTTCCTTGTGCAGCTGCCCCGGCGAATCCTGGAACTCGGGGTAGCCGATCTCGTGGTGCTCGGTGGCGTCGAGGCCGCGCTGCTCGTTGAGCGTCGGCGCGCGCAGGCCGATCAGGCGGTCGATGAGCTTGAACAGCAGCCAGGCGACCGGGAAGGCCCAGGCGAAGGTGGCCAGCGCGCCCAGCAGCTGCACCATCACCCGGGCGCCGTCGAACAGATCGCCCTGGTAGAACAGGCCGGCGGCCAGCAGGCCCCAGACGCCGCCGATGCCGTGCACCGCAATCGCGTCGACCGCATCGTCGATGCGCAGCCGGCGCAGCGCCTCGGCGCCCCAGGTGCAGGCCGCGCCGGCGACCAGGCCGGTCAGGAGCGCGAAGACCGGGCTCATCGTCGCGGCGCCGGCGGTCAGCGAGGCCAGACCGCACAGGCTGCCGTTGACCGAGGCGCTCATCAGCACCGGCCGGCCGCTCAGGCGCATGAAGGCCAGCGCGCCGATGCCGCCCGCGCAGCCGCCCAGGTAGGTCGACAGCAGCACCGTGCCGAGCTGGCCGCCTTCGAGGCCGCCGATCGAGCCGCCGTTGAAGCCGAACCAGCCCATCCACAGGATGAAGCCGCCGAGCGCCACCATCGGCAGGTTGTGGCCGGGAATGTCGCGCACCTCGCCGTTGCGGCCGAAGCGGCCCAGGCGCGGCCCCAGCACCAGCAGGCCCGCCAGCGAGCACCAGGCGCCGATCGCGTGCACCGCACCGCCGCCGGCCAGATCGACGAAGCCCATCGTCTTCAGCCAGCCCGACGGGTTCCAGGTCCAGTGCGCATAGGCCGGGTAGATCAGCAGCGACATCAGCAGCGCGAAGGCCAGGTAGGCGCCGTAGCGCATGCGCTCGGCCACCGCGCCGGAGACGATGCTGACCGCGGTGGTCGCGAACATCATCTGGTAGAGCAGGCCGACCGCGTCGAAGGCCTTCAGGCCCTCGGGCGCGAACAGGCTCGTGCCGATCAGGCCGCCCTGGCTGCTGCCGAAGGCCAGTCCGTAGCCTGCCACCCAGAAGCCCACCCCGACCAGGCAGGTGCCGAGGTAGATCTTCATGATCACGTTGATCGAGTTCTTGGCCCGCGACAGGCCGCCCTCGACCAGCGCGAAGCCGGCCTGCATGAAGAAGACCAGGGCGGTGCAGATCGCCACCCAGGTCATGTTGATCAGTTCGTTCATCTCGAGGTTCACCCGCGGTCTGGAGGGCATGCGCACTTCGGTGGTGCGCACGATCGGAACCTGACGGATCGCAATTGCGATGCCAAGCATGGCTCAGATCACGAGCCTCCCATGTCGGGATTTCGACCGGTTCCCCTCGGAAACGGGAGGGTTCCGGGAGGCTGAGATGAATTTTTTTCCGGATTGGGGCCGGTGGCGCCGGCACCGTGCTGGCGCGTGGCTGCCTTGTCGTGGGGCAGCGCTGTTCACGAGCATTCCATTCATGGTGCGCAAGGCACCATAGTGGTTTGTGTCGTGCTGTGTTGTGGTGCGTTCAGGCCGGGAAGACGCCGGTGGAGAGATAGCGGTCGCCGCGATCGCAGACGATGAAGACGATGGTGGCGTTCTCGACCCGGGCCGAGACCTGCAGCGCCGCCCAGCAGGCGCCAGCGGCCGAGATGCCGGCGAACAGGCCTTCCTCGCGTGCCAGGCGCCGGGCCATGTCCTCGGCGTCGGCCTGGCTGACGAGGATCATCTCGTCGACGCGCCGCGGCTCGTAGATTTTCGGCAGGTAGGCCTCGGGCCACTTGCGGATGCCGGGAATGCGCGAGCCCTCCGAGGGCTGGGCACCGACGATGCGCACCTGCGGGTTCATCTCCTTCAGGTACTGCGAGGTGCCGGTGATGGTGCCGGTGGTGCCCATCGCGCTGACGAAGTGGGTGACGCGGCCTTGCGTGTCGTTCCAGATCTCCGGGCCGGTGGTCTCGTAGTGGATGCGCGGGTTGTCGAGGTTGGCGAACTGGTCGAGCACCCGGCCCTTGCCGTCGCGCTGCATCTGCTCGGCCAGGTCGCGGGCGTATTCCATGCCGCCGGCCTTCGGGGTCAGGATCAGCTCGGCGCCGAAGGCCTTCATGGTCTGCGCGCGCTCGATCGACAGGTCCTCCGGCATGATCAGCACCATCCGGTAGCCGCGCACGGCCGCGGCCATCGCCAGCGCGATGCCGGTGTTGCCGCTGGTGGCCTCGATCAGCGTGTCGCCGGGGCGGATGTCGCCGCGCTCCTCGGCGCGGCGGATCATGCTGATGGCCGGGCGGTCCTTGACCGAGCCGGCCGGGTTGTTGCCTTCGAGCTTGGCGAGGATCACGTTGCCGCGTCGCGCGGCCTCCTCGCCGGCCAGGCGCTGCAGCCGCACCAGCGGGGTCGCGCCGATGACATCCTCGACGGTCTTGTAGTCAGGCATCTTCTCTCCTTGGGGTCCTCGGGGTCGCGGATCGGGGCGATTGTGGCAGCAAGGGCGGCGTGTCGTGGGGCCATGCCATAATCGCCGCCGCGCGACCGACGCATCCTCTTTCTCCTGCCGGAGTGGCGAAATCGGTAGACGCAGTGGATTCAAAATCCACCGCCCTCACAGGCGTGCCGGTTCGAGTCCGGCCTCCGGCACCAGATCCCTCGCGGATCCCCGCAACCTCCGCCGACATGCCCCAGATCCCGCCCGTCACCAAGGCCCTGATGCTGATCTGCACCGCGCTGTTCTGCGTGCAGCTGCTGTTCGGTTTCTGGGTCGAGGCGCTGTTTGCGCTCTGGCCGCTCGGCGGCGGCCTGGGCGGCGGCTCCTTCATGCCGTGGCAGCTGATCACCTATGCCTTCCTGCACGGCAGCATGGGGCATCTGTTCTTCAACATGCTGGGCCTGTGGATGTTCGGCTCGGAGCTGGAGTCGATCTGGGGCCGCCAGCGCTATCTGCAGTTCCTGGGCGCCAGCGCGCTGGCCGGCGGCGTGATCCAGCTGATCGTGGTCAGCCTGGGGGCGAGCGGCGGCGGCCCGACGCTGGGCGCCTCCGGTGCGCTGTTCGGCCTGCTGATGGCCTTCGGGATGATGTTTCCCGACCGCACCATCATGCCGCTGTTCCCGCCGATCCCGATGAAGGCCAAGATCTTCGTGATGGTCTTCGGCGGCATCGAGCTGCTGTTCGGCCTGATGGGCAGCAACGGCGTGGCCCACTTCGCCCACCTCGGCGGCATGCTGGGCGGCTGGCTGATGATGCGCTACTGGCGCGGTCTGCCGCCGTTCCCGCCCCGCCAGCGTCGGCGCTGAGCGCTCCAGGCCTCAGGCCAGCAGACCGGTCGCCACGCTCGGGTGGCGCAGCGTCAGCCTCAGCTCGTCCTTCAGGCGCCGGTTGACCAGCCGGCGCGACTCCGACAGAAAGCTCATCTGCATCGGCGAGAGCCGCTGCACCGCCTCGGCGCGGCTGATGCGCGGTGGCCGTGGCAGTCCGCACAGGTCGGCGGCCAGATCGAAGTAGTCGCCCATCTTCAGCTCGGTGTCGTCGCAGACGTGGATCACCCGCTGCGGTCGCCCGCGAAGCAGCGCGGCGACGCAGGCGCGCGCCAGGTCGTCGGCATGGATGTGGTTGGTGTGCACATCGTCCTCGGCGCGCAGCACCGGCGTGCCGCGCTGCAGCCGCTCGCGCGGATGGCCGCCCGGGCGGTCGCCGGCATAGATGCCGGGAATGCGCAGGATCGTCGCCTTCAGCCGGCCGCTGCCGCCCGCCTGGCGCAGCCTTGCCTCGGCGGCGACACGCCGGAGCGCGCGCTCGCTGGCCGGCGCGACCGGGCGGGTCTCGTCGAAGCGCGCGCCCGCGCAGTCGCCATAGACGCCGGTGGTGCTGCCGTAGACCAGCCGCTGCCCGCCCGGCGGCGCGTGACGGGCCAGCGCCTGCAGCAGGTGCGCGGTGCGCGGGTCGCCCGCGCCGTGGCCTGGCGGCGGTGCCAGATGCAGCACCCGCGGCGCCAGCGCGCCCAGCCGGCGCAGCGTGGCGGGCTCATCCAGATTGCCGACGAGCGGCCGGATGCCCAGCGCGCGCAGCGCCGGCACGCGTGCGGCGTCCGAGGTCAGCGCGACCAGGCGCCAGCGCTCGCCGAGCAGCCGGGCCACGCGCTGGCCGACATCGCCGCAGCCGACGATCAGCAGGCGCGGGCGCCGCAGCAGGCGGGTCGCCGCGGCAGGCAGTGCAGGGCGCAGGCCCCGGTGGTGGTGCGGCACAATCTCGCCCCGTGGTGATGTGATGACAACCCCGAAGGATAAGAGATGAATTTCACCGTGACCGTCCAGCCCTCCGGCCGCCAGTTCGAGGTCGCGCGCGACGAGGTCATGCTGCCCGCGGCGATCCGCCAGGGCATCGGTCTGCCCTATGGCTGCAAGGATGGCGCCTGCGGCTCGTGCAAGAGCCGCCTGCTGGAAGGCCGGGTGATCCACGGCGCGCACCAGCTCAAGGCGCTCAGCGCGGCAGAGGAGGAGGCCGGCCTGATCCTGAGCTGCTGTGCCACGCCGCAGACCGACTGCGTCATCGAGTCGCGCCAGGTCACGGCCGCCGACCAGTTCCCGGTGCTGAAGATGCCCACGCGGGTGATGTCGATCCAGCGTCCGGCCGCCGATGTGGCGGTGCTGAAGCTGCAGCTGCCGGCCAACCAGTCCTTCCAGTACCACGCTGGCCAGTATGTCGAGTTCATCCTGCGCGACGGCGCGCGCCGCAGCTACTCGATGGCCAGCGCGCCCGAGCTGGCACAGGGCGTCATGGAGCTGCACATCCGCCACATGCCGGGCGGGCGCTTCACCGACCATGTCTTCGGCGCGATGAAGGAGAAGGAGATCCTGCGCATGGAAGGGCCGTTCGGCACCTTCTTCCTGCGCGAGGACAGCGCCAGGCCGGTGGTGATGCTGGCCTCGGGCACCGGCTTCGCGCCGATCAAGGCGCTGATCGAGCACATGGAAGCCAAGGGCCTGACCCGGCCGACGGTGCTGTACTGGGGCGCACGCCAGGCGGCCGATCTCTATCTGCGCGACTGGGCCGAGGCGGCGGCGGCGCGGCTGCCGTGGCTGCGCTTCGTGCCGGTGCTCTCCGAGCCCGATGCGGACTGGAGCGGTCGCACCGGTTTTGTCCATCAGGCGGTGATGGCGGATCTGCCCGATCTGTCGGGCCATCAGGTCTACGCCTGCGGCGCACCGGTGATGGTGCAGTCGGCGCAGCGCGACTTCGTCGCGGCCTGCGGTCTGCCGGAGGAGGAATTCTTCGCCGATGCCTTCACCAGCGAGGCGGACAAGGTGGCGGGGGGCTGAGCCCTTCGCGCAAAGCAAAAAGCCCGCGCAAGCGGGCTTTTGCTGGGATCCACCCGGATCAGCTGATTCAGGCGGCGGCCTGGGCCGGAGCCAGGGCCTTGATCTTGGCCGACAGGCGGCTCTTGATGCGCGAGGCCTTGTTCTTGTGGAAGATGCCCTTGTCGGCGATCGAATCGATCACGGCCTGGGCGGTCTTGAAGGTGTCGCCAGCCTTGGCCTTGTCGCCGGAGGCGACGGCCTTCAGCACGCCCTTGACGGCGGTGCGGAACTTCGAACGCAGCGCGGTGTTGGCGGCGTTGAGCTTGACATCCTGACGCGCACGCTTGCGACCCGAGGCAATGCGGACGGTCTTCTTCTTGGCTTTGGACGAGGTGGCCATGGTGTGTTTCGTGTTCCGGGTGGAAAAGCCTAGCAGTATAGCATTGATAATCGCAAGACCTGCGACCCCTGACGCTCAAGTCCCCATCCATGAGTCTGCTTCGTTCTGCCTCCGTCGTGTCTGCGCTCACGCTGGCCTCGCGCATCACCGGGCTGGTGCGCGAGCAGCTCATTGCCGCCGCCTTCGGCGCCAGCGCGGCCACCGATGCCTTCCAGGTCGCCTTCCGCATCCCGAACCTGCTGCGGCGGCTCTTTGCAGAGGGCGCGTTCTCGCAGGCCTTCGTGCCGATCCTGGCCGCCTCGCGGGCCACCGAGGGTGACGAGAAGACGCAGACGCTGATCGATGCGGTGGCCACCGTGCTGCTGTGGGCGCTGGTGGCGGTGTGTGCCCTGGGCGTGATCGGCGCGCCGGTGCTGGTCTGGGCGATGGCCTCGGGCCTGCCGGCCGACGGCCAGGAGGCCGCGGTGGTGATGACCCGGCTGATGTTCCCGTACATCGGCTGCATGTCGCTGGTGGCGCTGTCGGCGGGCATCCTGAATTCGTGGAAGCATTTCGTGGTGCCGGCCGCCACGCCGGTGCTGCTGAACCTGAGCGTGATCGCCGCCGCCTGGCTGCTGCGGCCGCAGTTCGAGGCTTGGGGGCTGCGGCCGGTCTATGCGCTGGCGGTCGGGGTGATGGTCGGCGGCGTGCTGCAGCTGGCGGTGCAGGTGCCGGCGCTGCGACGCATCGGCATGCTGCCGCGCCTGGGGCTGGGGCCGGCGGCGCTGCGCCGCGCCTGGGCCCACGAGGGCGTGCACCGCATCCTCAGGCAGATGGCGCCGGCGCTGCTGGGCGTGTCGGTCGCGCAGCTGTCGCTGCTGGTCAATACCCAGATCGCCTCGCATCTGGTGGCGGGTTCGGTGTCGTGGCTGACCTATGCCGACCGGCTGATGGAGTTCCCGACCGCGCTGCTGGGCGTGGCGATGGGCGTGGTGCTGCTGCCGCAGCTCTCGGCCGCGCAGGCCAAGGGCGAGACCGAGCGCTACTCGGGCCTGCTCGACTGGGGCCTGCGGCTGGTGGTGCTGCTGGCGCTGCCGTGTGCGGTGGCGCTGCTGGTGTTTCCGCAGCCGCTGGTGGCGGTGCTGTACCACTACGGCGCCTTCACCGCCGAGGATGTGCGCCAGACGGTGATCGCGCTGATGGGCTACGGCGCCGGCCTGATGGGGCTGGTGGCGATCAAGGTGCTGGCGCCGGGCTTCTACGCGAAGCAGGACATCCGCACCCCGGTGCGCATCGCCATCGTCGTGCTGGCGCTGACGCAGCTGATGAACCTGGTCTTCGTTCCCCTGCTGGGTCATGCGGGGCTGGCGCTGTCGATCGGCCTGGCTGCGCTGGTCAACGCGACCTGGCTGCTGACCGGCCTGCGCCGGCGCGGCAGCTACCAGCCCGAGCCGGGCTGGGGCGGTTTTGCGCTGCGGGTGGCGGCGGGCTGCGTGGCGCTGGGCGCGGCGCTGGCCTGGGCGGCCCAGGCCATCGACTGGATCGGCCTGCGCAGCCAGCCGGGCTGGCGTGCGCTGGTGCTCGCCGGGGTGCTCGGCGGGGTGGCGCTGCTGTATTTCGGCGTGCTGCGGCTGCTGGGGCTGGACCTGCGCCAGTTCGCGCGGCGGCAGTGAGATCGGCGCGAATCCCCAGGCATCCGCAGGCCAGGCGCGTGCAGTCGATACACTTTCGCTCCATGGACCGCAGCTCCCTGTCCCCGCTCGAGTATTTCGCCGCGCTGGTCGCCGACGACGACAGCCTGTCCCTGACCGAGGCGGCGGCCGCGATCGCGCAGGCCGAGGAGCCGGGGCTGGACCTGCAGGCGGTGCAGACCGAGCTCGACACCCTGGCCTGGCGGCTGCGCAGGCGCCTGGCCGCCGATGCCTCGCCGCTGCAGCGGGTGCAGGCCCTGCATCATTTCCTCTACAAGGATCTTGGCTTCATCGCCGGCGATGTCGACGAGCCGGCCTGCAGCCATCTGCATCAGGTGCTGCGCCAGCGGCGCGGCATTCCGGTGTCCCTGGCGGTGATCTACCTCGAGCTGGCCGGCCAGATCGGCCTGCAGGCGGACGGGCTGGCGTTCCCGGGGCATTTCCTGGTCAAGCTGCACCTGCCGATGGGCGAGGCGGTGATCGATCCGCTCAGCGGGCGCTCGCTGTCGCGTCACGAGCTGGAGGAGCGGCTCGAGCCCTGGCTGGATCTCGACGCGATGTCGCGGCTCGGGGTCGAGGCGGCCTCCGGCGCGCTGGGCGAGCTGCTGGCCGAGCATCTGCAGCCGGCCTCGGCGCGCGAGATCCTGTCGCGCATGCTGCGCAACCTCGAGCGGGTCCACCGGGCCGACGGCGATCCGGCGCGCCTGCTGCAGATCCAGCACCGGCAGGTCGCGCTCGAGCCGGAGAACTGGACCTGCCGGCGCGAGCGCGGCCTGACGCTGGCGCAGCTCGGCCTGACCACCGAGGCGATCGAGGATCTGCAGTGCTATCTCGACCATGCGGGCCGCAGCGCTGCCGACCGGCGCCGCATCGGCGCGCAGCTGGCGGCGCTGCGCGAGGCCGGGCCGCCGCGCTGGCACTGAGGCCGGCCAGAGTCTTCATCCGCATTGCCCAGGACCCCGCACGACCCGATGACCAGCCCCTCTCTGCCGAGACTGACCCGAGCCCGGGGCCTGATGCTGGCCTGGCTGGGCGTGGCGCTGCTGGCCGGGCTGCTGCTGTGGCTGCTGGCGCCGGTGCTCACGCCCTTCCTGGCCGCGCTGGTGCTGGCCTATGCGCTGCAGCCGGCGGTCGGGCGGCTGCAGCGGCATCTGCACCTGCCGCGGGCGCTGGCGGCGCTGCTGGTCGAGCTGATCGCGATGGCCGCGCTGCTGGGCGTGCTGCTGCTGATCGTGCCGGTCATCTCGCATGAGCTGCCCCGGCTGCGCGAGCAGATCCCGCAGCTGGCCGCCCGCATCAACGACGGGCTGGCGCCGTGGCTGGCGCAGTACGGCATCAGCGTCAGGCTGGACATCGCCGGCATCAAGGCCTTCGTGGTCAAGTATCTCGATGCCGGCGGCGAGGACATGCTGGCCGCGCTGCTGAGTTCGGCGCGCATCGGCGGCAGCGTGCTGCTGGCGCTGGTGGGCAATGCGGTGCTGGTGCCGGTGGTGATGTTCTACCTGCTGCTGGACTGGCCGATGCTGACCGGGCGGCTGCGCCGTCTGGTGCCGCCGCGCCATCTGGAGGCGGTCTGCGGCTTCGCCGAGGAGTGCGACCAGGTGCTCGGGCAGTACCTGCGCGGACAGCTGCTGCTGATGCTGGTGCTGGCGACCTTCTACACTTCGGCCCTGGCGCTGGCCGGTTTCGAGCTGGCGCTGCCGCTGGGCGTGTTCACCGGGCTGGCGATCTTCATTCCCTACCTGGGCTTCGGCCTGGGCGCGGCGCTGGCGCTGCTGGCCGGGGTGCTGCAGTTCGCCAGCCTGTACGGCGCCGGTGCGGTGCTGCTGATCTACGGGGTCGGCCAGGTGCTCGAGAGCTTCGTGCTCACGCCGCGCCTGGTCGGCGAGCGCATCGGTCTGCACCCGATCGCGGTGATCTTCGCGCTGCTGGCCTTCGGGCACCTGTTCGGCTTCGTCGGCGTGCTGCTGGCGCTGCCGGCCGGTGCGCTGGTGCTGGTGGCGCTGCGCCGGGTGCGACGGGCCTATGTCGACAGCCGGCTCTACCGTGGCTGATGTGGCTGACTGATGTGCCGATGCCCGAACGACAACGAAACGACCTTCTCCGCACGCATGTCCCGTGACCCGTCCTCGACGATGCGACAGGTGCCGCTGGCCTTCGGGCCGGAGCCGGTGCTGCGCTTCGATACCTTCGTTCCCGGCGCCAACGCGCAGTGGGAACAGGTGCTGATGGCGCTGCTGGCGCCCAACCCGACGATGCCGCTGTATCTGTGGGGTCCGCCGGGCAGCGGCAAGTCGCATCTGATGCAGGCCGCGGCCAGCCAGACGCAGTCCTTCGGGCTGCGGGTGGCGGCCTTCGACCTGAAGTCGCCGGTGCCCTGGGAGTTCGACGAGGAGGCCCGGCTGCTGATCCTCGACGACTGCGACCGCTATGATCGGCGCCGCCAGCACGAGGCCTTCCGGATGTTCGTCGAGGCCACGACGCTGGGCGTGCCGATCCTGGCGGCCGGGCGGCTGCCGCCGGTGGACCTGCCGGTGCGCGACGACCTGCGCACCCGGCTGGCCTGGGGGCTGGTCTACCGCCTGGTGCCCCCGACCGACGAGCAGGTTCGCGCGCTGCTGCGCCGCGAGGCCGAGCGGCGCGGCATCACCCTCGACGACGAGATGATGGCCGAGCTGGTGGGCCGAGCCGGCAACGAGCTGGTGCCGCTGATGGAACTGCTCGACCGGCTCGACCGCTACGCGCTGTCGAACAAGAAGGCGGTCACGCTGGCGCTGCTGCGGCAGATGCTGGCGGAGCCGGACGAGATCTGAGCCGTGCTCGGATCCGCCAGCGCGCCTCGCCCCTTACCCGAACCGAACCGATGACCGCACCCTCCCGCCATCTCTGCCTGTTCGACCTGGACCACACGCTGATCCCGATCGACTCCGACCATGCCTTCGGCAGCTTCATGGTCGAGATCGGCTGGGCCGATGCCGACGAGTTCCGTCGCCGCAACGATGCCTTCTATGCCGACTACCAGGCCGGCACGCTCGATCTCGACGCCTACATCGACTTCGCCACCTCGGTGTGGCGTCAGCGCCCGCTGGCCGAGGCCCTGGCCGCGCGCGAGCGTTTCCTGGCCGAGGTGCTGCGCCCCAGGGTGACCCCCCAGGCGCTGGAGCTGGTGCGCCATCACCAGCGCCGCGGCGATCTGGTGGCGATCGTCACCGCGACCAACGAGTTCGTCACCACCCCGATCGCCGCCGAGTTCGGCGTCGATCATCTGCTGGCGGTGCAGCTCGAGCGCGAGGCCGACGGCCGCTGGCTCGGCCGGGTGCGCGGCACGCCGACCTTCCGCGAGGGCAAGGTCGAGCGCGTGCATGACTGGCTGGCCGGGCAGGGCGCCTCGCTGGCCGACTTCTCCGGGGTGAGCGTCTACAGCGACTCGCCCAACGACCTGCCGCTGCTGGAGATCGCCACCGATCCGGTGGCCACCAATCCGAGCCCGGCGCTCGAGGCCACCGCCACGCAGCGCGGCTGGCGCATACTGCGTCTCTTCCCATGATCAAGAACATCATCCGCAAGCTGCTCGGCAAGTCGAGCCTGTCCACTCCGGTCGGCGAGACCACCCTCGAGGCGGTGTCGCTGCGACCGGCGGCCGCGCCGGCTGCCGCGCTGCCGCTGCCTGTCGAACCGACGCCGGTGGCCGTCGCCGCGGCGGAAGTCGCGGCCGCTGCGGTGGCCGGCCCGGTGCGCGGCACGCGCGTCGAGGTGCCGGCCTCGGTGCACCGCATCGATGCCTCGCTGCTCGACGAGCGCGCGGTCAAGGTGGTCACCACGCTGCAGGACGCGGGCTTCGAGGCCTACATCGTCGGCGGCGCGGTGCGCGACCTGCTGCTCGGCCACCGGCCGAAGGACTTCGACGTCGCCACCAACGCCACGCCCGAGCAGGTCAAGGGCCTGTTCCGGCGCGCCTTCATCATCGGCCGGCGCTTCCGCATCGTGCATGTCGTGCACGGCCGCGGCCGCGAGCACGAGGTGATCGAGGTCTCGACCTTCCGCGCCTACCTCGACCCGGCCGCCGCCGAGCAGGTCGAGGGCAACGAGAAGACCTCGCGCGCCGCGCTGGCCGACAAGAGCCATGTGGTCGACGCCAGCGGCCGGGTGCTGCGCGACAACGTCTGGGGGCCGCAGGACGAGGATGCGGCGCGGCGCGACTTCACCGTCAACGCGCTCTACTACGACCCGCGCCGGCGTATCGTCGTCGACTACCACGACGGCATCGCCGACGCGCGTGCCCGCGTGCTGCGCATGATCGGCGACCCGGTCACCCGCTACCGCGAGGACCCGGTGCGCATCATCCGGGTGGTGCGCTTCGCCGCCAAGCTGGGCTTCGAGATCGAGCCCGGCACCCGCGAGCCGATCCGCGCCTGCGCCGAGCTGCTGTCGGCGGTGCCGGCCAGCCGGATGTTCGACGAGATGATCAAGCTGCTGCAGACCGGCCACTCGCTGGCCAGTCTGGAGGAGCTGCGCAAGCAGGGCCTGCACAGCGGCATCTTCCCGATCCTCGACGCGGTGCTCGACGATGTGCACCGCGACGACGGGCGCGAGCAGTTCATCCAGCGCGCGCTGGCCGACACCGACCGCCGTGTCGGCGAGGGCAAGCCGGTGGCGCCGAGCTTCATGCTGGCGTGCATGCTCTGGCATGACGTGGTGCGCCGTGCCGACGAGCTGCGCGCCCGTGGCGAGCTGCCGGTGCCGGCGCTGCAGCTGGCGATCGATGCGGTGTTCGACGCGCGCATCGGCGACATTTCCGGCCGCGGCAAGCTGGCCGCCGACATGCGCGAGATCTGGATGATGCAGCCGCGCCTGGAGCGGCGCACCCCGTCGGCGGCGCTGGCGCTGGTGGCGCAGCCGCGCTTCCGTGCCGGCTTCGACTTCCTGCGCCTGCGCGCCGACACCGGCGAGGCCGATGCCGACCTGGCGCAATGGTGGGAGCGCTTCTCGACCGCCGACGATGCGCTGCGCGAGGAGCTCTTCGTCGAGGCGCGTCAGCAGGACCAGGCGCGCCGCGCTGCAGTGGCCGCCGGCGAGCTGCCGGCCGAGGCCGCAGCCGGCGCGGCCGGCGGTCATCTGGCGCCGCAGCGCCCACAGCCGCTCGATCAGCGGCTCGCAGACCGCCGGATCCCAGCCGGGATCGATCGCGGGAGAGACCGAGGTCGCAGGGAGGTGTGGCGCCGTCATGATGTGCC
>NZ_JACCPY010000045.1 GCF_013426975.1 Sphaerotilus sulfidivorans | reverse complement strand
GCGCAGATAGCGGAAGGGCTGGTCGGGCGTGTCGCGCACGCCGACCAGGAAGACGGACAGACCGTCCAGATCGACCGGCAGCATGTAGTTGCTGTACTCGCGGGCCTGGCCGGCGGCATCGCGCAGCTTGTAGACCACCGAAGGGCCGACATTGCGCAGCTGCTTGTCGCCCGACGGCCGCGCGCCCGAGCCGAGATGCTGGCCGAGCGAGTCGACCAGGTCCACCTTGCGCACATCGGCACCGGAGGCCGAGGGCGCCTCGGCGGCCATGTTCTCGACGTTGATGACCCGCAGGCCGGTGAACTCGAGCTGGAAGCTGTTCTTCGCGTCGGCGCCGCTGCTCAGCGTGGTCACGCCGCCGACCTCGCCCTTGACCTCGAAGGGCGCACCGGGGCGGCCCATCGGCCGGCCCAGCAGCGTCAGCTTCGAGCCGCCGTCCTCGAAGCTGGACTGGTAGATCGCGATGCCCTTGTGGATGAAGGGCTCGTTGACCTTGATCTTGGCCTCGGTCTTCGTGCCGTCGGCATCGTGCACCACGATGTCGCTGGCGAAGAGCTTGGGCATGCCGGTGTCGTAGTACTCGACCACGAACTTCTTCAGCTCGATGCTGAAGGGCAGATCCTGCAGCACGATGCCGCGGCTCAGGTTGATGACCGCGGTGCCGGCGGTGGCGCCCTCGGGCACGTAGAGATTGCCGCGGAAGGTCGGATTGGATGGCGACAGGCGGTGCTCGGCCGGCACGTCGCGGATCATGCCGCCGCCCTCGAACGGCGTCTTGCCCAGCAGCGCCATCTGCGCGCGCACGATCAGGTCGCCGTCGAACAGGCCGCCGATGCAGATCAGCACGATCGCGCCATGCGCGGCGATGTAGCCCAGCTTGTTGGTCGCGCCCTGACGGGCCGCCACCATCACGCCGCGCTCGCGCATCTGCGCCTTGCCGCTCCAGCCTGCGCCCGACAGCAGCTCCTGCACCCGGGCCAGCGCCTGATCGCGGGTGAGCGACAGCTCACCTCGCGCCTTGTGCGGAAAGGCCTGCAGCGCGCTCTCGCGGATGCCCTCCTTCGTCGTGCGCAGGTCGGCGAGGATCTTCGGCGTGTTGCGCGCGATGCACAGGCTGGTCGACAGCACCAGGAAGGCCAGGATCACCAGGAACCAGCCGGCGCTGTAGACCGCGTACAGCCCGAGCCGGCCGAACACGTCGGCCCAGAACGGCCCGAACTGGTTGACATAGTTGACCGGCGGCTGGTGCTGCTGGATGACGGTGCCGATCACCGAGGCGATGCAGATGATCGTGAGCAGCGCGATGGCGAAGCGCATCGACGACAGCAGCTCGACGCTCTCCCGCAGCCAGCGCGAGCCGCGACCGATCTCGAGGCCGGCGGTGGATGAGGATGAGGAGGCGGACATGGCGGACATGGCGGACATGGCGGACCGGATTATGCGAACAGGGACTGAAGACAGTGTAAAGATGCACAAAGGCCGGTCTGGGACCGGCCTTTTTGATCTTCGTCAATCGGCGCCAGAGATGGAATCTCCGGCAAGCCGCCTGCCTCAGTGCAGGCCGGCGATGTAGTCGGCGACGGCCTTGATCTCGCGATCGTTCATCTTGGCGGCCACGCCGGTCATCACCGCGTTGTTCTTGCGCACGCCGTCGCGGAAGCCCTTGAGCTGCAGCTCGGTGTAGTCCGAGTGCTGGCCCGACAGGCGCGGGTACTGGGCCGGGATGCCGGCGCCGCTCGGGCTGTGGCAGCCGGCGCAGGCGGGCACCTGACGGTCGGCGATGCCGCCGCGGTAGATCTTCTCGCCCAGCGCGACCAGCTCCTTGTTGCGCGCCGCGCCCGGCTTGGGCTGCTTGCTGGCGTAGAAGGCGGCGACGTTCTTCATGTCGTCCTCGCTCAGCGCGGAGGCCATGCCCTTCATGATCGCGTTGTCGCGCTTGCCCGACTTGAACTCGGTCAGCTGCTTGACCAGGTACTCCGGGTGCTGGCCCTGGATGATCGGGTTGGCGGCCGAGCCACGCGAGCCGTCCGCGGTATGGCAGGCGCTGCACACTTGGGTGGCGATGGCCTCGCCCTTCACCAGATCGGCCTTCGCGGCAGGCTTGGACTCGGAAGCGGCAAGCGGGGTGGCCATGGCGGCTGCCGCAAGCAGAGCAAGAAGCGACTTGAAGTGCGATTTCATGATGAAGCGGCCCCGTGGGCTGGCGGGAGGGTGACAGACGTGAAACCGGACGATTTTACAATGCCGGCGATGAGCCTCACCACCACACCACCCCCGGGTGGCGCCGACGCCACGCGCGCGGCACTCGCCTGGACCCACACGGCCCGTTTCCTGACGACGGCCAGCCGTCTGGACCAGCTGCCGGCCCATGAACTGCCCGAAATCGCCTTCGTCGGACGCTCCAACGCCGGCAAGTCGACCGCGATCAACACCCTGGCGCAGCAGCGCCAGCTCGCCTTCGCGTCCAAGACGCCCGGACGCACCCAGCACATCAACCTGTTCGAGGTCGGACCACGCGAGACGCCGCAGGCGCTGTGGGCCGACCTGCCCGGCTACGGCTACGCGGCGGTGGCACGCGCCTCCAAGCTGCGCTGGCAGGAGGTGATGGCCGACTATCTGCGGGTGCGGCGCAACCTCGCCGGCGTGGTGCAGATGGTGGACTCGCGCCACGGCTTCACCGATCTGGACCGGCAGCTGCTGAGCTTCGTGGCCCCCCGGGTGGTCAACGGCGAGGTCAAGCTGCTGGTGCTGCTGACCAAGGCCGACAAGCTCAACCGCAAGGAGCAGGCCGAATCGCTGCGCCGCGCGCAGGCGGTGCTGGGCGAGGTCTCGACCGAGGAATCCGACATCGGCATCACGCTGTTCTCCGCGCTGAAGCGCCAGGGCGTCGGCGACGCCGCCGAGATCCTGCAGCAGTGGGCGCTCGGTGCGATGGTGCTGCCGGACTTCACTCCGCCCCCCGCAGAGCCCGACGATGAGCCTGCCGCCGGCCCCGCCTGAGTCCGATCCGCCCGGCCCGGGCACGCCGACGCGCCCGGGTCGGCTGCAGATGGCCGACATCGCCCGCATCGCGGGCGTGTCGGTGGCCACCGTGTCGCGCGCGCTCAACGGCAGCACCGAGGTCAGCGCCGCCACCCGCCAGCGCATCACCGAGCTGGCGCGCTCGCTGAACTACACCATCAACATCAGCGCGAAGAACCTGCGGCTGCGCCACAACCGCACCGTCGCGGTCGTCATCCCGTACGACCGGCAGACGCGGCTGCATGTCTCCGACCCCTTCTTCCTGTCGATGCTGGGCAGCCTGGCCGATGCGCTGACCGATCGCGGCTACGACATGCTGGTGTCGCGCATCGACGCCGACCAGCTCGAGAACGCCTCGCTGTCCTACGACAGCGGCACCGCGCTGGGCATCATCCTGATCGGCCAGTGGCACAGCCACGATCAGCTCAACCGCCTGGCCGACCAGGGCGTGCCGCTGGTGGTCTGGGGCGCGCAGCTGCCGCAGCAGCGCTACTGCTCGGTCGGCGGCGACAACCTCGGCGGCGGCCGCCTGGCCACCCGGCACCTGATCGAACGCGGCTGCCGGCGCTTCGTCTTCCTGGGCGATCCGACCACGCCGGAGTCGGCGCTGCGCCTGCGCGGCCACCAGCAGGAACTGGCCGAGGCCGGACTGGGGCCGCAGGCCTGCCGGGTGCTGGCGGTCGGCTTCGATGCGGCGCGTGCCCGCACCGAGGTCGGCCGGCTGCTCGAGCAGGGCGTCGACTTCGATGCGGTGGTGGCCTGCTCCGACGTGCTGGCCACCGCGGTGGTGCCGGTGCTGCGGCTGCACGGCCGCGAGGTGCCGCGCGATGTCGCGGTGGTCGGCTACGACGACATCGAGTGGGCCAGCCATGCCGACCCGCCGCTGACGACGGTGCGCCAGCCGGTGGCGCGCGCCGGCGTCGAGATGGTCGAGGCGCTGCTCGAGCGGGTCGCCGGGCGCGACGCGCCGCCGCGCACGCTGCCGGTCGAGCTGGTGGTGCGCCAGAGCTCGATGCGCTGAACCGGCCACTGCCCGCTCAGGGCCGGCCCAGCCTCAGCGTGATGCCGGCACGCCCCTGCGGCGCCCAGGTCAGACCCAGGTAGAGCGGCCCGATGCCGGTGTCGGCCGCCAGGAAGGCGCTGGTGCCCCAGCGCAGCGGCGTCAGCCGCATCTCGCGCGGCAGGGCCCAGGCATTGCCGGCCTCCAGCGTCATGCCGGCGAAGACGCCGCGGGTCAGCACCGGCCGGCCGGTCAGGCGCACCTGCCAGGTCAGCCGGCCCAGCAGCACCCCGTCGCCGGAGAGCTGGTCGGTCTCGTAGCCGGAGAGCTGGTGGAAGCCGCCGAGCGTGTAGTGCCCCGGCGCGCCGTCGACCTGCGACTGGCGGGCCGCCCGCAGCTTCAGCGTCAGATCGACGGTGTGGCGGCCGCGGCTGGCCACCTCCGCCAGATCGAGCTCGACCCGGTGGAAGCGCCGCTGCGCCTCTTGCAGCGCCAGCTCGTCGAGGCGGCGCCGGCCGGTCTGCGCCTCCAGCCGCAGCCGCCAGCCGCTGCGCGGGAAGACCGCATGGTCGAGCTGGTCCATCACCAGGGTGCTGCGCAGCGCCTCCTCGCGGGCATGAAGCGACTGCAGCGCCAGGCTGCCGGCCTCGGTCCGCACGGTGTAGGCGCTTTCCGGCTGGATCCGGAACATCTGCCGCACCAGGCCGATGCGCCATTCGCCCAGCTCGCCCAGCGGCTGGCCCAGATCGATGCCCACGCCCAGACTGCTGCGCACAGGGTCGCCGAGCACTTCGGGGTCGCGGCCGTCCTCGTCCGGGCCGATCGAGCGGTAGGTGGTCTGCCGGCGCCGGGACAGATCGGTCGAGAGCGCGACGAACCAGTCGCTCGCCGGGCCGCTGCCCGCGCCCAGCGGCACATAGAGTTCGCTGAACCAGCGCGGCACCGAGCCGAGCTGCACCCGGTTGCGCCACTCGCTGCCCGCCTCGTCGAGCCAGTGGCGGTTGTGGCTGAGCTGGATGTTAAACTCGCCCTGGCCGGCGAAGTCGCTCTGCAGCGCCAGACCGAGCCGGAAATAGTTGGGCCCCCAGGGCTTCTCGGCCAGCCGGTAGACCAGGCCGGCGCCGGCGGGCAGGTCCTCGACCCGGTAGTCGACCTGCATGTAGTCGCCGCTGGCGGCCAGCACCCGGCTGTCGCGCTCGGCCTGCTCGACCGAGAAGTCCTGGCCCGGACGCAGCGCCAGCACCGGGGCCAGGCGCTGCGGCTGCGTCAGGTCCTGGCCCTCGAAGCGCACCGAGGCGACCGGCTCGGGCGGATCCTGCGGCCGGGCCTGGGCGCGGCGGTGCGCCTGCCAGTCGGTCTCGTTCAGGCGCAGCGCGGCCAGCTGCGGCAGCATGCGCTCGGCATGCTCGCGTCCGGCCGCCACCAGATCGGCGGCGCGGTCGAAGCTGGCCGAGGTCAGCCGGCCCAGCGGCGGCGCGATCAGCAGATCCCGGCGCGGATCGAGCCGCGCCAGCGAGCGCTGCACGTTCTGCTCGGTCAGGATGTTGATCATCTGGGTGGTCACGCCGGTGACCGTGCCCAGCGTCTCGCGCCCGGCCAGCGGCGTGCCGATGTTGACCGCGATGATGCGGTCGACCCCCATCGCCCGGGCCACGTCCACCGGCAGGTTGTCGACCAGCCCGCCGTCGCCCAGGATGCGTCCGTCGACCTCGATCGGCGCGAACAGGCCCGGCACCGACATGCTCGCGCGCAGCGCCTGCGCCAGGTCGCCGTCGCGGAAGACCACCGCCTCGCCGCTCTCCATGTCGGTGGCGACCGCGCGGAAGGGAATCGGCAGGCCGTCGAAGCTCGGCGCCCGGCGCACCGCCAGCGTGTGGCGGCGCAGCAGCAGCTCGAGCTCGCGGCTCGACACCGAGCCGATCGGCAGCATCGGCTGTCCGCCCAGGCGCTCCAGGCCGATCTCGATCGCCGGGGAGATCTCGAAGTCCTCCTCCTTGCGGCGCTGGCCGAGGCTCTCGCGCGGCAACCGGGTGGCGAACATCGCGCCCCAGTCGATCGCGCCGAGCTCGCGGCGCATTTCATCGGCGCCCATGCCGCTGGCGTAGAGGCCGCCGATGATCGCGCCCATCGAGGTGCCGGCGATCGCGTCGACCGGGATGCGCTCGCGCTCGAGCACCTCCAGCACGCCCACATGCGCCAGGCCGCGCGCGCCGCCGCCCGACAGCACCAGGCCGATGCGCGCACGCCCGAGCGCCGGCCCGACCAGGGTGTCGACCTCGGGGTCGCCGCCGGACACGCCCGCAGGCATCTGCGCGTGCACGGCGGAGGTCAGCAGGGCCAGCACGACGCCCAGCAGGCGCGCGCACCAGGATCTTGATCCGCTCATGGGCGCCGATTGTGCCGGCGCCCGAGCCCCCTCGATCAGAGGGAATCGGAGCGAATCCGAGGCATCAGAGGGGTCAGAGGGGTCAGAGCGTGCCGGCGGCGCTGCGGCCGCCGCGCCGCTCGCGCAAGGTCTCGCAGCCGATGCAGCGCAGCGCCTGCGGCTGCACCTGCAGCCGCTCGAAGGCGATCGCGGCGCCGCAGTCATCGCACAGGCCGTAGTCGCCCGCCGCGCCGGCCTCCAGGCGCTGCAGCGCCTGGCCGATCGCGGCCAGCTCGAGCCGCTCCTGATCGGTGAAGGCCAGATCGACCTCGCGATCGGCCGCATGCTCGCGCAGGTCGTCGCTGCCCTGCTGCAGCAGCTCATGCGCATGCTGGGCGCGGCTGGCCCCGCCGGTGTGCAGCGCCAGCGAGTCCAGCAGCGCCTGGCGACGCGCCAGCAGCACCTCGCGCAGCGAACCGCGCTGCGCGGCATCCAGCGTGGCAGCGGCGGAAACGGGGGAAGGGGCAAGCGTGGTCATGGCGTCGGATCTCCTGGACAGCGGCGAGGAACACCCGCCTCGCGGCCATCGTCGCACCGTCGCGGTGCGGCCGGACTGATCCCGCTCAAGCGGCGCCGCCGGCCGAAGGCAGACTGCCCCGGCCCGCGCGGGCAGCCTGCCCGGGACAGCCGGCCGGCCCGCACGCTCCAATGCCGGCGTGATCCACCCCCGAGAGGAGACCGCCCATGACCCCCGCCTGCGCCCCCGCCCGCTTCGATGACCGCCAGGTGCACTGGATGCCCTTCGGCGACCTGCCGCACTTCCTGTTCTCGATCCTGCACATCGACGAGCCGCGCGGCATCGCCGACGTGCTGTTCCGCTTCTCGGCCGGCCAGCAGATCGTGCTGCACCGCCACCTCGCGGCCAACCACACCTTCGTGATCCAGGGCGAGCACCGGCTGTACGAGGCCGACGGCACGCTGCGCGAGATCCGCCCGGCCGGCACGCTGACCGTCTCGCCCGCCAGCGAGGTGCCGCACCGCGAGGGCGGCGGCCCGGAGCAGGACGCGATCGTGCTGTTCAGCATGCGCCCGGAGCCCGGCCAGAAGCTCTACGAGATCCTGGCTGACGACGGCACGGTGATCGCCGACATCACGCTCGACACGCTGCGCGCGATCCGCGCTGCCTAGAATCGGGCTCATGCTGAGCCTGCCCGAACCCGCCCCCGCCGGCACGCTGCCGGATGCCTGCGACGTGCTGATCATCGGCGCCGGACCCTCCGGCAGCGCCTGCGCCACGGTGCTGGCCGGCGCGGGGCTGCAGGTCTGCCTGGTCGACCAGCATGACTTCCCGCGCGAAAAGGTCTGCGGCGACGGCCTGATCCCGGACGCGCACGCGGCGCTGGCGCGCCTGGGCCTGCTCGACGAGGTGATGCGCCATGCGACGCGGGTCAGCCATGTGCGCTGCGTGGCGCCGCGCGGCGGGCAGGTCGACGTGCCCGGCACGCTGGCGGTGCTGCCGCGCCGGCAGCTCGATTTCCTGCTGGTGCGGCATGCCGAGCGCGCCGGCGCGCGGCGGGTCACGCCGGTGCGCTTCGATGCGGTGATCGAGCACGGCGGCCGGGTCGTCGGCGCGCGGCTGCGCCAGGGCGACCTGACGCACGAGGTGCGCGCGCGCTGGGTGGTGCTGGCCACCGGCGCCAGCGTCGGGCCGATGGTCGCCACCGGCCTGTGCACCCGGCGCACGCCCAGCGGCATCGCGCTGCGCGGCTATGTGCGCAATCCGGCGCTGGCCGGGCAGCTCGCGACGATGGACGTGGTCTGGGACCGCGCGCTGCGCCCGGGCTACGGCTGGATCTTTCCCTGCGGCGAGGCGACCTGGAACATCGGCGTGGGCGCCTTCTTCCGCCGCGGCGACGACGGCCGCGACCGCGCCGCCGACGCCAACCTGCGCCAGATGTTCGACGACTTCACCCGGGTCTACGCCCCGGCGCGCCGGCTGATGGACGGCGGCGAGCTGCAGGACGGCCTGAAGGGCGCGCCGCTGCGCTGCACGCTCGAGGGCGCCCGGCACGAGGGCCGCGCCGGCCTGATCGCCACCGGCGAGGCGCTCGGCTCGACCTACGACTTCACCGGCGAGGGCATCGGCAAGGCGCTCGAGACCGGCCTGCTGGCCGCCGACACGCTGCTGGCGGGCGAGCGCGCCGGCCGGGACGAGGCGGCGATCCGGCAGGACTACGCGACCCGGCTGGCGGCGCTGAAGCCGAAGTTCGTGCTCTACGAGCGCGCCAACAGCGTCAACCGCCACCCCTGGCTGGCCGATCTGGTGATCTGGCGCGCCCGCCGCAGCCCGCGGCTGCTGCGGCGCATGAGCGGCGTGCTCGACGAGACCGCCAACCCGGGCCATCTGATGTCGCTGCGCGGCATGCTGCGGCTGCTGACCCGCTGAGCGGATCGCCGGCCCGGGCCGCTCCGCCCGGTCGCGGGCTCCAGTTTCCGGCGCCACGGCCGATGTCCCGCCAGGGACAGACGGGCCTCGGCCCCGGCATCATGAGCAGCACACCGCACCCGCCCCAGGCCGACGACGCCTGGGAGCGCAGCCTGATCGACATGCACTACGAGGAGTCGCCGCTGACGCCCGGCTCCGGCATGGTCGTGGCCGCGGCCGTCGGTCTGGTGATCCGCGACTCGGTGCCGGGTCTGGCCCTGCCGGCCTGGGTGCTGGTGGCCGAGCTGGTGATGGCCTCGCGCCTGGCGCTGACATGGTTCTATCTGCGCGGCGGCGGCCGGCTGCGCTGGCGCAGCCCCACCTGGCGCCGCATCGCGCTGGGGCAGACGGTCTGCAGCGGTCTGGCCTGGGGCGCGCTGGGCCTGTTCTTCGGCCAGAGCGCGGATCCGCTGCACCAGATCGTCATCCTGTTCACGCTGATGGGCGTGTGTGCCGGCAGCGCCGCGCTGACCGGCATGGTCAAGGGCACGCTGCCCATCTTCGGCACACTCGCGCTCGGGCCGCTGTCGGTGCTGCTGGTGCTGCGTGGCGACACCGCCCACCTCTTCCTGGGCCTGGCGCTGCTGTGGTACCTGCACCTGGTGATGGTCAAGGGCCCGGGGCGCACCGGTCGGGCGATGCAGGCGCTGCATGACGGCCGGCGCGACCGCGAGCTGCTGGTCAGCCGGCTCGAGGACGCCGAGCGGGTCGGCCGCATGGGCCATGTGCTGTGGGACCACCGCGCGCGCACCGCGACGCTGTCGGCCCATGCACGACGCCAGTTCGGCATCGACAGCGAGACAGTCGGCGACCTGTCGCCGCTGTGGGCACGCGTCGTCGCCAGCGACCGCGACCGGGTGCAGGCGCTGACCCGCGAAGCCATGCAGCGCGGCGAGGCCGAGCTGCACTTCGACACCCGCATCGACGGCCCCGACGGCCTGCGCGACCTGCGCGTCGTGCACCGCTTCGAGTACGGAGCGGACGGGCGCGCGCGCTTCACGATGACGACGACGCAGGACATCACCGAGCTGAAGACCACCCAGCGCGACCTGCACGACCTGGCCTTCCGCGACACGCTGACCGGCCTGATCAACCGCGCCGGCTTCCAGGCGCGGCTGCGCGAGCAGCCGGTCAGCTCGGTGCTGATGCTGGATCTGGACCATTTCAAGAACGTCAACGACACGCTCGGCCATGCCGCCGGCGACCGGCTGCTGGTCGCCGCGGCGCAGCGCCTGCTGCACTGCCTGCGCGAGCGCGACACGGTGGCGCGCCTGGGCGGCGACGAGTTCGCGGTGCTGACGCACAACGCGCTCGAGCGCGAGACGCTCGAGCGCATCGCCCGGCGCATCGTCGAGGCGCTGTCGCAGCCCTACGAGATCGACGGCCAGCAGGTCTTCGTGTCGGCCAGCATCGGCATCGCCACCGTGGGCGAGGGCCAGACGCTGTCGGAGCCGGAGCTGCTGATGCGCCAGGCCGACACCGCGCTGTTCGAGGCCAAGGCACGTGGCCGCGCACGCCACGAGTTCCACTCGGAATCGCTGTCGGAGCGCGCACGCGAGCGTCTTGCGCTCGAGGCCGACCTGCGCCGCGCGATCGCCGAGGGCCAGTTCGAGATCCACTACCAGCCCAAGGTCGGCCTGGACGACGCGCACATCGTCGGCGCCGAGGCGCTGCTGCGCTGGAAGCATCCGGTGCGCGGCATGGTGCCGCCCGACCGCTTCATCCCGGTGGCCGAGGACTGCGGCCTGATCGTGCCGATCGGCACCTGGGTGCTGCAGCAGGCCTGCGCCGCGGCGGCCGCCTGGAACCGCGAGCGCCCGCCGGGCGAGCCGCTGCGCATCGCGATCAACCTGTCGCCGCGCCAGTTCATGAACCATGACCTGGTGCAGACGGTGCGCGACGCGCTCGACGCCAGCGCCTGCCGCCCGGAGTGGATCGAGCTGGAGATCACCGAGCGGCTGCTGCTCGACGAGCGCAACCAGGCCGAGGACATTCTCAACGGCCTGCGCGCGCTGGGCCTGACGCTGGCGATCGACGATTTCGGCACCGGCTACTCGGCGCTCGGCTACCTGACGCGCTACCCGATCGGCACGCTGAAGATCGACAAGTCCTTCATGCGCGACATCACCACCCGGCCGGACCGTGCCGGCATCGTGCGCGCGATCATCCTGATGGGCCACAGCCTGAAGCTCGGCCTGGTCGCCGAGGGCGTCGAGACCGAGGAGCAGGCCGCCTTCCTGCGCGAGCAGGGCTGCGAGCTGGCGCAGGGCTGGCTCTACGGCCGCCCGATGCCGCCGCAGGCCTTCGGCGAGCATGTGGCGGCGCAGCGCGAGCCGGTCGTCCCGCTCAGTGCGGCGCCGCTGCAGGCCGCGTGACGATGCGATGCACCAGGTGGAGCTTGCGCACCACCGCCGGCACCAGCACGAAGGGGTAGAAGTCCGGCACGCCCATGCTGCGCGACATCTCGTTGAGCAGCGCGGTCAGCTCGACCCAGGCGTTGACCAGGCGCAGGAACTCCGGGTCCGGCGTCTCCAGCACCTCCGCGCCGAACATCGCGACATCGACCTCGACATCGTCGGCGTCCAGCCCGAAGCTCAGGCCGGTGTCGAGCGCGTCGACCATGTGCAGGTAGTGCGCCCAGGTCTCCGCCCAGTCCTCCCACGGGTGGCTGGCGGCATAGGCGCTGACATGCCACTGCGCCCAGTCCGGTGCCGGACCGAGCCGGTAATGCCGCTCCAGCGCCGCGCCATAGTCGGCGCGCTCGTCGCCGAAGACGGTGCGGAAGGGCCCGATCCAGTCGCTGCCGGCCACCAGCCGGTCCCAGTAGTAATGCCCGACCTCATGGCGCAGATGGCCCAGCAGCGTGCGGTAGGGCTCGCGCAGGCGGGCGCGGATCTGCTCGCGCACCGGGTCGTCGGCCTCGTCGACATTGAGCGTGACGATGCCGCCGGCATGTCCGGTCATGACCGGCTGGCCGTCGACCGGGCGCAGGAAGTCGAAGGCCAGGCCGCGCGCGCTGTCCTCGCCGCCAGCGCCCGCCAGACGTGACTGCACCGGCAGCCCCAGCGCCAGCAGCTGCGACACCAGCCGGCGCTTGGCCAGCTCGATCCGGCCCCAGTCGCGCTGGTTGGCCTCGAAGGTCTGGTCCGGAATGATGCGGTTGAGCCGGCAGGCGATGCAGAACGCCGGCCGCTCGCCCGCGCCGGTGCGCTCCTCGTCGGGCACCAGCCAGTTGCAGCCGGCCGCCGACACCGCGTTGGCGCAGCGCCGCCAGCGCCGCGCCGCGCGCAGATGCAGCGCCGAGGCCGGCCGCGCCTCCAGCCACAGGCTGGCGTCCTCGCGGTCGGGCTCCAGCGCCAGCAGCGTGCGCCCGGCCGGATCGAAGCCCAGAGCGCGGCCGCAGCTCAGGCAGCCGCTGTTGCGGAAGAACACCGCCGCGCCGCACAGGCAGCGGTAGGCGCGCGGCGTGCGCGGCTGGCGTGGCGTGTGCCAGCGGTCGGCGATCTGCCGTCCCAGCCGGGACAGGAATCCGTCCATCCATCCGTCCATCATCCGCAGGCTCCCCCGGCACTGAAAATCATGTCCGGCATGTTAGTGTCTCGGGCCATGTGTCAGCTGCTCGGCCTCAACGCCAACACCCCGACCGATCTGGTCTTCAGCTTCACCGGCTTCGCCCATCGGGCCGTCGAGCACCGGGACGGTTTCGGCATCGCCTTCTTCGAGGGCGCAGGCCTGCGCCTGTTCGTCGACCACCAGAGCGCGGCCGAGTCGCCGGTGGCGGCGATGATCCGCCACTACCCGATCCGCAGCCGCCACATCGTCACCCACATCCGCAAGGCCACCCAGGGCCGGGTCGCGCTGGAGAACACCCACCCCTTCGTGCGCGAGCTCTGGGGCCGCTACTGGGTCTTCGCGCACAACGGCAATCTGGTCGACTACCGCCCGAAGCTGCACGCCGGCTTCCACCCGGTGGGCGACACCGACAGCGAGCGCGCCTTCTGCTGGCTGATGCAGGAGCTGGCGAAGAACCACGCGCGCATGCCGAGCATTCCCGATCTGACGCAGACGCTGGCCGAGCTGGCGCCGCAGATCGCCCGCCACGGCACCTTCAACTTCCTGCTCAGCCAGGGCGAGGCGCTGTGGGCGCACTGCACCACCCGGCTGCACTATGTGCTGCGCCGCCACCCCTTCGCGGACGCCCAGCTCCAGGACGCCGACCTGACGGTCGACTTCGCCGAGCACACCACGCCGCAGGACCGCGTCGCCGTCGTGGTGACCGAGCCGCTGACCACCAACGAGGCCTGGGTGGCGCTGGCGCCGGGCGAGCTGGCGGTGTTCGTCGATGGAGACCGGATCGGATGATGTCCTACCTGCTGCGCCGCCTCTGGCAGATGGTGCCGACGCTCGCCGGCGTCGTGCTCGGCGTGTTCTTCCTGTTCAAGGGCTTCGGCGGCGATCCGGCCGAGATCCTCGCCGGCCTGAACGCCTCGCCCGAGCAGGTCGAGCAGATCCGCGATCAGCTCGGCCTGAACCGCCCGGTCTGGGAGCAGCTGGCAATCTTCGTCGGCCAGATCCTGCAGTTCGACTGGGGCCGGAGCTGGGCCACCAACGAGCCGGTCGCACAGCTCTTCGCCACCCGGCTGCCGGCCACGCTCACGGTGATGACGCCGATCCTGGTGCTGGACGCGCTGCTGGCGATTCCCTTCGCGCTGGCGGTGGCGGCGGTGCGCGGCTCGCTGACCGACCGGGCGATCATGGTGGTGACCACCGTGGCGCTGTCGATCAGCTTCCTGGTCTACGTCATCGTCGGGCAGTGGCTGTTCGCCTTCCAGCTCGGCTGGTTCCCGGTGCAGGGCTGGACCGACAGCGTCTGGACCAACCTGACGACCTACGCGCCGCTGCCGGTGCTGCTGGCGGTGATGGTGGGCATCTCGCCGCAGATGCGGCTGTACCGCAGCTTCTTCCTCGACGAGATCGGCCAGGACTATGTGCGCACCGCGCGCGCCAAGGGCCTGGGCGAGCGTGCGGTGCTGATGAAGCATGTGCTGCGCAACGCGCTGATCCCGATCCTGACCAATGTGTCGATGCAGCTGCCCGGCATCTTCGTCGGCTCCTTCCTGATCGAGGTCTTCTTCTCGATTCCCGGCATCGGCCGCGAGGTGATGCTGGCGGTCAATCGCAGCGACTACCCCGTCATCCAGGCGGTCACGATCTATCTGGCGGTCATCACGATGGTCATCAACCTGCTCACCGACCTGCTCTACAAGGCGGTCGATCCCCGGGTGACGCTGAAATGAGCGCGATTCCCGGCATGGGCACGACCTCCGAGGGCGTCTGGGCGCTGGCCGCACGAAGGCTGCGCGGCGACCGCGTCGGCATGACCGCGATCGCGGTGGTGCTGCTGTATGCGCTGCTGGTGCTGGCGGCCGTCACCGGCCTGGCCGGCGCGCACTGGCAGCAGGAGCGCGGCGTGTCCTACGCGCCGCCGACGCTGCTGGGCCCGGCGCCGCAGGCGCTGCCGATGCCGGGGCTGCCGGCGCCGTCGGCCAGCGCGCCGCTGCTCGACCTCTCCAGCGTCGATCCGCTGGCGCCACGCTACCGCGAGTGGGACGAGGCCACCGCGCGCCAGTCGGTCGAGACGACGACCGCGGCCGAGACGCTGCCGCTGGGCGGCGACCGGCTCGGCCGCAGCGTGCTCGACAAGGCGATCAAGGGCTCGCAGATCTCGATCCTGGTCGGCGTGCTGGCCGCGGTGGTCGCCGCGGCGATCGGCACGGTGCTGGGCGCGCTGGCCGGCTTCCTGGGCGGGCGCGTCGGCGATCTGCTGGAGTGGGTCTACAACGTCTTCACGTCCATTCCCGGCATCCTGCTGATCTTCGCCTTCGCGGCGGTGGCCGGGCGCGGCGTGACCAGCGTGGTGCTGATCCTGGGGCTGACCGGCTGGACCGGCATCTACCGGCTGGTGCGCGCCGAGTTCATGAAGCACGCCGCGCGCGACTATGTGCGCGCCGCCGAGGCGATCGGTGCCAGCCCCGGGCAGCGCATGTTCCGCCACATCCTGCCCAACGTCAGCCATGTGGTGCTGGTGCAGCTCTCGATCCATGTCGTGGGCTTCATCAAGTACGAGGTCATCCTGTCCTACCTGGGCCTGGGCGTGAGCGTCGACCAGGTCAGCTGGGGCACGATGCTGGCCGAGGCGCAGAGCGAGCTGATCCTGGGCTACTGGTGGCAGATCGCCACCGCGACCACCTTCATGGCGGTGTTCGTCACCGCCTTCTCGCTGATGACCGACGCGCTGCGCGACGCGCTCGATCCGAAGCTGCGCGGGCTGGAGGGCTGACGCGATGGACCTGCCGATCCCGAACATCGCCCTGCCCGCCGGCCTGCCGCCCCCGGACGCACCGCTGCTGCGCATCGAGGACCTGCGGGTGCGCTTCCGCCTCGGCCGGGAAAGCGGCCAGGGCAACCAGCCGCGCTGGGGCCGCGCGGTCGGCGGCGAGGCGCCCGGCAGCGGCGTCCATCTCGACATTCCGGCCGAGACCACCGTCGCGCTGGTCGGCGAGTCCGGCTCGGGCAAGAGCGTGACGGCGATGTCGATCCTGAACCTGCTGCCCGACAACGCCGAGCGCAGCGGGCGCATCCTCTGGGACGGCAGCGACCTGCTCGGCGCGACGCCGGCCGAGCTGCGGGCCTTGCGCGGCCGCCAGATCGCCTGCGTGTTCCAGGATCCGATGGGCTCGCTGAACCCGGTCTTCACCATCGGCGAGCAGATCGTCGAGCCGCTGCGCCTGCACCTGGGCCTGGGCCGGGGCGCGGCGCTTGTGCGGGCGGAGGAGCTGCTCGCCGAGGTCGGCCTGCCCGAGCCGCGCCGGCGCCTGTCGGCGTATCCGCACGAGCTGTCGGGCGGCCAGCAGCAGCGGGTGATGATCGCCATCGCGCTGGCCTGCGAGCCGCGCCTCTTGATCGCCGACGAGCCGACCACCGCGCTCGACGTGACCATCCAGCGCCAGATCCTGGAGCTGCTCGAGCGGGTGCAGCGCGAGCGGCGCATGAGCCTGCTGTTCATCAGCCACGACCTCGGCGTGGTCGGCGAGATCGCCGACCGGGTGGTGGTGATGCGCCACGGCCAGGTGCGCGAGCAGGGCCCGGTCGAGGCGATCTTCACCGCGCCGCAGGACGCCTACACCCGCGCGCTGCTGGCCTGCCGGCCCGCGCTCGACAGCGACGCGCCGCGGCTGGCGGTCATCGACGATCACCTCGCCGGCCGCGCGCCCGCGCCGGCCCGCCGCCCGCGCCTCGAATCGGCCGACGACGCGCCGGTGCTGATCGAGGCCCGCGGCCTGGGCAAGACCTTCAGCGTCCGCGAGGGCCTGTTCCGGCGCCGCGAGTTCCAGGCGGTGCAGGAGGTGAGCTTCCGCCTGCGGCGCGGGCGCACGCTGGGCGTGGTCGGCGAATCGGGTTCGGGCAAGACGACGATGGGCCTGACGCTGCTGCGGCTGCACGAGGCCAGCGCCGGGCAGGTGCTGTTCGACGGCGAGGATATGTTCGCGCTGCAGGGCCTGGCGCGGCAGGCGCTGCGCCGGCGCATCCAGATCGTGTTCCAGAACCCGTACGCATCGCTGAACCCGCGCTTCACCATCGGCCAGACCCTGCTGGAGCCGATGCGGATCCACGCCCTCGGCGTCGACGACCGCGAGCGCGAGGGCCGCGCGCTGGCGCTGCTCGAGCGCGTCGGGCTGGACGGCACGGCGTTCGGCAAGTACCCGCACGAGTTCTCCGGCGGCCAGCGCCAGCGCATCGCCATCGCGCGGGCGCTGACGCTCTCGCCCGAGGTGCTGGTGCTCGACGAGGCGGTGTCGGCGCTGGACGTCTCGGTGCAGGCGCAGGTGCTCAACCTGCTGAAGGACCTGCAGGACGAGCTGGGCCTGGCCTATGTCTTCATCAGCCACGATCTAGCCGTCGTGCGCTTCATGGCCGACGAGCTGCTGGTGATGAAGGACGGCCGCGTCGTCGAGCAGGGCGAGACGCGCGCGCTGCTGGCCGCGCCGCGTCAGGACTACACGCGGCGGCTGCTGGCCGCCGTGCCGCGCGGCCTGGCGGGACGCGCCGAACGCACCGGCCCCATGAACTGAGCGGTTTCCCGCATCGACTTTTCTGGGTCCGGTTGGCCGCATTCATCCGCCGATGCGGAGCGGCCCCGCCTTGCGACCATTGGTCATCCGCCATCTCGCAAGGATCTTTCCATGAAACCCCGCTGGACCGACTGGCTTGCCGCCGCTGCCCTGGCCCTGGCCCTGAGCGCCGGGGCCGCCGTCTCGCCGCCGGACGATGCGCCGGTGCTCGCCCGCGCCCGCTGATGCCCTGCTGACATCCGGCGGAAACCTGTCGGAAACATCGCAAGCGCAAGCAGTCGCAAGAATGCGTGAACTTCTGCCGCACAGCGCTGTCACCGTTGCAACCTGACGCAGCGGACCGCGGCGCCCGGGCGTACGCTGTGCCGGCGATTAGGCTTCAAACGGAGTCCGACATGAAGTTCCGCTGGTCCGAATGGCTCACTGCAGCCGCCCTCATCTTCGCCTTCAGCGCCTTTGCCGGCGCCGATATCGCCCATGATGCCGCGCCCGAGTCCACCGCCTCGCAGGCACCCGCGCCTGCGCTGCCTGCGCGCTGAAGGCACGCGTCCGAGCAACTCCTCCTCAGAGAAGCCTTGGGGACTGGGTCCAGTCCCAGGGAGGCGGGCGATCCGGGCCTGAGAGAGCGAGCACCCGGTTTCCCCGTCCCGCCTCCCTTCTTTTTTGGGCATGCCCCGCGCCACCGGCATCGATGCCGGCGCCCGAAGAACACCCCGCCCCCTGACCGCCGTTTCAGCCGACCGCCCGGCAGGCGCTGCGGTATTCTCGCGGCCACTTCCGCGCCCGGCCTGCGCCGCGCCGGCCCTCCCTCCCCTGCCGCTGACCGCGACCCATGAGCATGAGCACCCGCGCCGCCATCGCCGCCTCGATCGCCTACGACACCATCATGGTGTTCGAGGGCCAGTTCACCGACCACATCCTTCCGGACCAGATCCACAAGATCAACCTGTCCTTCCTGTCGCCGCGCATGCGCCGCGAGTACGGCGGCTGTGCCGGCAACATCGCCTACAACTACGCGCTGCTCGGCGGCGAGGCGGTGCCGATGGGCATGGTCGGCGACGACTTCGCCCCCTACCGCGATCACTACCAGCGCTGCGGCATCGACCAGCGCGCGATCCGCGTCGCCGCCGACAGCTACACCGCGCAGTGCTTCATCGTCACCGACCTGTCGAACAACCAGCTCGCCGGCTTCCACCCCGGCGCGATGGGCCGCTCGGCCGAGATCGCGCTGGCCGAGGCCGGCGAGGTCGCGGTCGGCCTGGTCGGCCCGGACGCGCCCGACGCGATGCAGCAGCACAGCCGCGAGATGGCCGAGGCCGGACTGCCCTTCATCCTCGACCCCGGCCAGAACATCGTGCTGTTCAGCGGCGAGCAGCTGCTGGAGATGATCGACCGCGCGCCGGTGCTGGTCTGCAACGACTACGAGGCCGAGCTGATCTGCGACAAGACCGGCCTGACGCTGGCGCAGCTGGCCGCGCGGGTTGACACGCTGATCGTCACCCGCGGCGCCGAGGGCTCGATCGTCTGGCAGAAGGGCACCGAGCAGACCATCGCGCCGGTGCCGGCCGCTGCCGTCAAGGATCCGACCGGCTGCGGCGACGCCTACCGCGCCGGCCTGCTGCTGGCGATGGCCACCGGACGCTCGCTGCTCGACGGCGCGCGCCTGGGCAGCGTGCTGGGCTCGATCAAGATCGCGGTGCAGGGCTGTCAGAATCACCGTCCGACGCGCGAGGAGATCCGCGCGCAGTTCGAGCAGCATTACGGCGCCTGGCCGTTCTGAGGTCGGCCGCTGCCGCGCGGGGACCGCGGCAGCCCGGCGCCCTGATCCCGCGATCCAGGAGACGCCGATGAGTGAGCCTTTCGCCGCGCCCCCCGCCGATGTGCTGGTGGTCGGCAGCCTGAACATGGACCTGCGCATCCGCACGCCGCGCCTGCCCGCACCCGGCGAGACGCTGACCGGCAGCGGCTTCGACACCGACGGCGGCGGCAAGGGCGCCAACCAGGCGGTGGCGGCCGCTCGCCAGGGCGCCCGGGTGGCGATGCTCGGCGCGGTCGGGCAGGACGCCCACGGCGCGGCGCTGCTCGCGGCGCTGCAGGCCGACGGCATCGACACCCATGCGGTCGAGCGCATCGCGGGCACGCCCAGCGGCACCGCCGCCATCCTGCTGATGCCCGACGGCGAGAACAGCATCGTCGTCATTCCCGGTGCCAACCACGCGCTGACGCCGGAGCGGGTGCGTGCGCAGGCCGCGCGGCTGCGCCAGGCCCGCGTGGTGGTCGCGCAGCTCGAATGCCCGCTCGACGCGGTGGCCGAGGCGCTGGCGATCGCACGCGAGGCGGGTGCGGTCACGGTGCTCAACGCCGCGCCGGTGCAGCCGCTGGGCGAGGCACTGCTCGGCCAGCTCGACTGGCTGGTGGTCAACGAGATCGAGGCCGCGGCGCTGGCCGGCATGCCCGTGCCCGGCCCGGCCGAGGCGCGCGCGGTGGCCGAGCAGCTGCGCCAGCGCGGTCCGCGCCAGGTGCTGGTGACGCTTGGCGCCGAGGGCCTGGTGCTGGCCGGCCCCGAGGGCACGCTGGCGCTGCCGGCGCCGCGGGTGCAGGCGGTCGACACCACCGGCGCCGGCGACACGGTGGTCGGCGCGCTGGCCGCCGTGCTGGCTACCGGCCGGCCGCTGCGCGAGGCGCTGACCCGCGCCCAGGCCGCGGCCGCGCTGGCCGTCACCCGGCTCGGCACCCAGTCGGCGATGCCGACGGCCGCCGAGGTCGATCACCTCGTCGCCGACCTGCACCTTCAGGGAGACACCCCGTGAACCGCACCCGCATCCTCTTCGACACCGATCCGGGCATCGACGACGCGATGGCGCTGGCGATGCTGGCGCTCGATCCGCGCGCCGAGCTGGTCGGCATCACCACCGTCTTCGGCAATGTGCCGATCGAGCTGACCACCCGCAACGCGCTGGCGCTGCGCGAGCGCTTCGGCATCGACCATGTCCCGGTGGCGCGCGGCGCGACACGGCCGCTGGTGAAGCCGGCCGGCGACTTCGCCGACTTCGTCCATGGCGCCAACGGCCTGGGCAACGTCGAGCTGCCCGAGCCGAGCGGCGCGCTCGATCCGCGCCCGGCCGCGCAGTTCATCGTCGAGATGGCGCGCCGGCATTCGGGCGAGCTGGTGCTGGTGCCGGTCGGGCCGCTGACCAATCTGGCGCTGGCGCTGCAGCTCGACCCGGAGCTGCCCCGCCATGTGCGCGAGGTGGTGCTGATGGGCGGCGCCTTCGGCACGCACGGCCATGGCGGCAACATGTCGCCGGTGGCCGAGGCCAACATCTTCAACGACCCGCATGCGGCCGACCTCGTCGCCACCGCGCCGTGGCCGGTGACCTTCGTCGGCCTGGACGTGACACACGAGGTGGTGATGACGACCAGCTACCTCGACGAGCTGGGCGCACGCGGCGGCCCGCACGGCACCTTCCTGCGCGACATCACCCGCTTCTACGAGGCCTTCTACGAGTTCCGCACCGGCGGCGGCATCTGCTGCCATGACGCCACCGCGGTGGCCTGCGCGCTCGACGCCTCGGCCTTCACCCGCCGGCCCGGCGCGGTGCGTGTCGTGACCGAAGGGCTGGCGGCCGGCCAGACCATCCAGTCGGTGCGCGGCAGCCGCTTCCCCGCCACCGACTGGGACGGGCGACCCGAGCAGCAGGTGTGCACCGGCGTCGACGTCACGCGGGTGCTGGCCGACTTCCGCCGGCTCTTTCCCGGCTGAAGCACGAAAAAGCCCGGCCAGGGCCGGGCTTCGTCAGGCCGGAAGCCGAGGCTCCCGATCAGGCCACGATCACGGCTTCTCGCCGGTCGGGAAGGGCCAGGCGGCCTTCGGGTTCAGCGTCGTCTTGGCGGTCGTCGACGGCGCGGCAGCGGTCGCGCTCTTCTTCGCGGCCTTCTTCGCCGGCTCGGCCTTCTTCAGCGCCGGCTTCGGCGTGGCCTTCTTGGCGGCGGCCTTCTTCGCCGGCTTGGCCTCCTCGACCACCGGGGCCGGAGCGGGCGCCGGTGCCGGCTCGGCGGCGGCGGCCGCAGCCTTCTTCGGCGCGGCCTTCTTCGCGGCAGCCTTCTTGGCCGCCGGCTTGGCTTCCTCGACGACCGGAGCGGGGGCCGGAGCCGGTGCCGGCTCGGCGGCGACGGCCGGGGCCGCAGCCTTCTTCGGCGCCGCCTTCTTCGCGGCAGCCTTCTTGGCCGCCGGCTTGGCCTCCTCGACCACCGGGGCCGGAGCGGGTGCCGGAGCCGGCTCGGCCACGACCGGAGCGGCGGCCTTCTTCAGCGCCGGCTTCGGCGTGGCCTTCTTGGCTGCGGCCTTCTTGGCGGCCGGCTTGGCTTCCTCGACCACCGGGGCCGGCGCGGGCGCCGGGGCCGGCTCAGCCACGGCCGGAGCGGCTGCCTTCTTCAGCGCCGGCTTCGGCGTGGCCTTCTTGGCCGCAGCCTTCTTGGCGGCCGGCTTGGCTTCCTCGACCACCGGAGCCGGTGCAGGCGCCGGGGCAGGTGCTGCGGCGACCGTCTCGACGACGGCCGGGGCCGCCGCCTTCTTCGTGGTCTTGCGGGCCGGCTTCTCGGCCGGAGCGGCGGCCGGGGTTGCCGCGACAGCCTTCGGGGCCGCAGCCGTCTTCTTCGTTGCCATCACAGTTCTCCTAGATGAGATTGACATTGCGCACCCGGCCGGTCGCAGGCAGAGGAGCCGGGGGTGATCCTCGGTCCGCGCAGCTGTTCAGCACAGGCGCCCGGGGCCGTGAATGGGAAGGTCTCGAGACGCAGGCGACGGACGGCAGCAGCACGGCAGGGCTCAGTCCCAGGACAGGGCGCCGCCCGACTGATACTCGATCACGCGGGTCTCGAAGAAGTTGCGCTCCTTCTTCAGGTCGATCATCTCGCTCATCCACGGGAAGGGGTTCTCCTCGTTCGGGAAGAGCTCGTCGAGACCGATCTGGGTCGCGCGACGGTTGGCGATGAAGCGCAGGTAGCCCTTGAACATCGACGCGTTCAGGCCCAGCACGCCACGCGGCATGGTGTCCTCGGCGTAGCGGTATTCCAGGTCGACCGCCTTCAGGAACAGCGCCTTGATCTCGTCCTTGAACTCCGGCGTCCACAGGTGCGGGTTCTCGAGCTTGATCGCGTTGATCAGGTCGATGCCGAAGTTGCAGTGCATCGACTCGTCGCGCAGGATGTACTGGTACTGCTCGGCGGCACCGGTCATCTTGTTCTGGCGGCCCAAGGCGAGGATCTGCGTGAAGCCGACGTAGAAGAACAGGCCTTCCATCAGGCAGGCGAAGACGATCAGCGACTTCAGCAGCGTGCGGTCCGCCTCGGGCGTGCCGGTGACGAAGTTCGGATCCATGATCGCGTCGATGAACGGGATCAGGAACTCGTCCTTGTCGCGGATCGAGGCCACCTCGTGGTAGGCGTTGAAGATCTCGCTCTCGTCCAGGCCCAGCGACTCGACGATGTACTGGTAGGCATGCGTGTGGATCGCCTCCTCGAAGGCCTGGCGCAGCAGGAACTGGCGGCACTCCGGGGCGGTGATGTGGCGGTAGGTGCCCAGCACGATGTTGTTGGCCGCCAGCGAGTCGGCGGTCACGAAGAAGCCGAGGTTGCGCTTGATGATGCGGCGCTCGTCGTCGCTCAGGCCGTTCGGATCCTTCCAGAGCGCGATGTCGCGGCTCATGTTCACTTCCTGCGGCATCCAGTGGTTGGCGCAGGTGGCCAGGTACTTGTCCCAGGCCCACTTGTACTTGAACGGAACGAGCTGATTGACGTCGGTCTGCCCGTTGATGATGCGCTTGTCGGCGATGTTGACGCGGCGCTGCGCACTGTCCCCTAACGCGCTGGCCAGAGGAGTGGTGTTGAAGGGAGCTGCGGACTGCAGCGGGGCATCGTCTTCGAAGCTCAGCATTGCGTACTCACGGTCTGTGACCGTCCATCGAGCATTATCGTTATTCGTTGCGCATTTTCAACACGCGCGAAAGGGGCATGGCACTCTTCGCCACACCCCTTTCTTCTCATGTCACTCGCTCATCACCGAGGGCACGAGCGCCAGTGACGGCACACGTGCTCCCAGCGACCGAATCGGTAGCGCACATAGGCGCGAACCGGCACGGTGCGAGGACGTTGGCTGCGCGGTTGCATAGCCTCATCCTTTCCCACAAAGGGGTGAGGATCGAAGATGCTCTAGGACGTCGGTTGGCTATAATCTCGGATTGCTCTTGAAGCATCCGCAAGGAAGCAAACCTAGCGATAGTCAGGATCTCCTTTACTGATTTTTCGCTTGAGACTCGGCCCTGTTGGCGCAGAGCTGTGTCACAAGTCCTCCTTCGCAAACCCCGCCCTGTTTCCAGCAGCGCGGGGTTTGTTTTTTGTGGCCTAGCCAGCGATCACTGGCAGGCTTCGCAGCCGGGGTCGTCGATGGCGCAGAACTTGACGTCGGTGGCCGGCGTCGAGGCGCCGGCTGCCGCGGCCATCTGCGCCTGCGCGGCGGCGGCGGCCTTCTCCATCGCGCTCTGGCCGGTGCTGCTGCCACCGGCGCTGACCGCGTTGAGCTGGCCGGCGCGGCCGGTCGACTTCTCGGCGTGCGTGGCGCCCATCGTGCGCAGGTAGTAGGTGGTCTTCAGGCCGCGGATCCAGGCGAGCTTGTAGGTCTCGTCGAGCTTCTTGCCCGAGGCGCCGGCCATGTAGATGTTCAGGCTCTGCGCCTGGTCGATCCACTTCTGGCGACGCGAGGCGGCCTCGACCAGCCAGCGCGGCTCGACCTCGAAGGCGGTCGCGTAGAGCTGCTTGAGCTCCTCGGGCACCCGGTCGATGCGGCGCAGCGAACCGTCGAAATGCTTCAGGTCCATGACCATGATGTCATCCCACAGGCCGAGCTTCTTCAGGTCGCGCACCAGGTACTCGTTGACCACGGTGAACTCGCCCGACAGGTTCGACTTGACCGAGAGGTTGCCGAAGCACGGCTCGATCGAGGCGTCCACGCCGATGATGTTCGAGATGGTCGCGGTCGGCGCGATGGCCACGCAGTTGGAGTTGCGCATGCCGTTGTCGCGGATGCGCAGGCGCAGCGCCTCCCAGTCCAGCGTCGACGAGGTGTCGGCCTCGACATAGCCGCCGCGCGCCTCGGCCAGCAGCTTGAGCGAGTCCAGCGGCAGGATGCCCTTCGACCACAGCGAGCCGTCGTAGGTGGCGTAGCGGCCACGCTCGGCCGCCAGCTCGGTCGAGGCCCAGTAGGCGTGGTAGCAGATCGCCTCCATCGAGCGGTCGGCGAACTCCACCGCCGCCTGCGAGGCGTAGGGCACGCGCAGCTGGTAGAGCGCGTCCTGGAAGCCCATCAGGCCCAGGCCGACCGGGCGGTGCTTCAGGTTGGAGTTGCGGGCCTTGGCGACGGCGTAGTAGTTGATGTCGATGACGTTGTCGAGCATGCGCATCGCCACCGACACCGTCTTCTTCAGCTTGGCCTGGTCGAGCACCTTGGCGCCGTCCGCGCCGGTCGTCAGGTGGTGCGCCAGATTGACCGAGCCGAGGTTGCAGACCGCGATCTCCTGGGCATTGGTGTTCAGCGTGATCTCGGTGCAGAGGTTGCTCGAGTGCACCACGCCGACATGCTGCTGCGGCGAGCGCAGGTTGCAGGCGTCCTTGAACGTGATCCACGGATGGCCCGTCTCGAACAGCATCGTCAGCATCTTGCGCCACAGGTCGACCGCGCGCACCCGCTTGAAGAGCTTGATCTCGCCGGAGCGGGTCTTCTCCTCGTAGGCGGTGTAGGCGCGCTCGAAGGCGGTGCCGAACAGGTCATGCAGGTCCGGGCAGGTCGACGGGCTGAACAGCGTCCACTCGCCGCCCTCCATCACGCGCTTCATGAACAGGTCCGGAATCCAGTTCGCGGTGTTCATGTCGTGGGTGCGGCGGCGGTCGTCGCCGGTGTTCTTGCGCAGCTCCAGGAACTCCTCGATGTCGAGGTGCCAGGTCTCCAGGTAGGCGCAGACGGCGCCCTTGCGCTTGCCGCCCTGGTTGACCGCGACCGCGGTGTCGTTGACCACCTTCAGGAAGGGCACGACGCCCTGCGACTCGCCGTTGGTGCCCTTGATGTGGCTGCCCAGCGCGCGCACCGGCGTCCAGTCGTTGCCCAGGCCGCCGGCGAACTTGCTCAGCAGCGCGTTGTCCTTGATCGACTCGTAGATGCCGTCGAGGTCGTCGGGCACGGTCGTCAGGTAGCAGCTCGAGAGCTGCGAGCGGCGCGTGCCGGCGTTGAACAGCGTCGGCGTGCTCGACATGAAGTCGAAGGTCGAGAGCACCTCGTAGAACTCGATGGCGCGCGCCTCGCGGTCCACCTCGCCCAGTGCCAGGCCCATGGCCACGCGCATGAAGAAGGCCTGCGGCAGCTCGATGCGGGCCTTGCGCACATGCAGGAAGTAGCGGTCATACAGCGTCTGCAGGCCGAGGTAGTCGAAGTTCATGTCGCGCTCGGGCCGCAGCGCGGCGCCCAGACGCGACAGGTCGAACTGCAGCAGACGCTCGTCGAGCAGCTCGGCCTCGACGCCGCGGCGCACGAACTCGGGGAAGTACAGCGGATAGCGCAGGCTCATCTCGGCCTGGGTCACGTCGTCGCCCAGCACCTCGCGGCGGATGGTGTGCATCAGCAGGCGGGCGGTGACGCGGGTATAGCCCGGGTCCTTCTCGATCAGCGTGCGCGCGGCCAGGATCGCGGCCTTGTAGACCTCCTCGACCGGCACGCCGTCGTACAGGTTGCGGCGCGTCTCGGCCAGCACCGGCGCGGCGGTGACCTCCTCGCCCAGGCCGGCGCAGGCCGACTCGACCAGCGCCTGCAGGCCGCCCTTGTCCAGCGGCTTGCGCTGGCCATGGTCCTGCACGACCACATCGGCCGGCGCCTGCGCCGGCGCGCGGCCCTGGCTCAGGCGCTCCTGCGAGCGGCGCTCGCGGTACAGCACATAGGCGCGCGCCACGTCATGGTGGCTGCCGCGCATCAGGCCCAGCTCGACCTGGTCCTGCACGTCCTCGATGTGGAAGGTGCCGCCGCTCGGACGCGAGCGCAGCAGCGCGCGCACCACCGACTCGGTCAGCACGTCGACCGTCTCGCGCACGCTGGCCGAGGCCGCGCCCTGCGCGCCGCGCACCGCCAGGAAGGCCTTCATCAGCGCCACCGCGATCTTGTGCGGCTCGAACGCGACCACCGCGCCGTTGCGGCGGATGATCTGATAGCCAGCGTAGGCGGAGGGCGACGGCGCGGTCGGGGCGGTCGAGGTCGGATCGATGGAGCTGAAGTCGGTTGTCTGCATGGACATGGAGTCTTCCTGGGTTCGTTCCCTGAGGACGTCAGGCGGTCGTCGTCGGCAATGCGCCGCCCCGGTCGGCCTGCCTGCGGCGGGCCGTCCTGGACGGTGAAATGGGGAGTGGTTCTGGCTCTGCTGTGCTGGACGCGCGGCCGTTCTGCGGAGAGCCCGCAGCCGCGACGGACGCGAGCATAACACTAGCCGTAGTGTCCTGCGATCTGCAAAACACTATGGCTAGTGTCCCTCAGTTCATGTGCCTCTTGACAGGAGCGGCAGGAGCGGCTTGTGCGCGCCGAGGTGGCGCGCCAGCCGGCGCCAGTCGAAGCCTGCGCCCGGATCGTGCTTGCGCCCGGGCGCGACATGCTCATGGCCGACCGCCTCGAGAATCGGCCAGGCCTGTGCGGCCTGCCTCAGCAGCCGTGCCAGTGCCCGGTACTGGGCGGCACGGAAGGGGTGTCCTTCCAGCCCTTCCAGCTCGATGCCGAGCGAATGGTCGTTGCAGTTGTCGACGCCGCGCCACGACGAGCGCCCGGCATGCCAGGCCCGCCCGTCGACCGCCACGAACTGCACCAGCTCGCCGTCGCGCCGGATCAGGAAATGCGCCGACACCTCCAGCCCGGCCAGGCCGGCGAAATACGGGTGCGCAGCCGGATCGAGCCGGTTGGTGAACAGCCGCTCGACCGCGTCGCCGCCGTAGCGACCGGGCGGCAGGCTGATCGAATGAACGATCGCCAGATCGACCGCCCGCCCCGGGGGACGCGGCCCGAAGTTCGGGCTCGGCACCCGGCGCGCGTCGCGGTGCCAGCCATCCTGCCAGGGCGAGACGGGCGTCGGCACGGGCTGGCGACGCCGGGCAGCGACCGGGCTCATGCGCTGCCCTCCTCGCCCTCGTCGCTGCCGTCGCCGGCGGCCTGCACGCCCAGCCGGCTCATGCGGTAGCGCATCTGGCGCAGCGTCAGGCCGATGGCGGCGGCGGCGGCGGTGCGATTGCCGCGGTGCAGCGCCAGCGCGCGCACCAGCACCTCGCGCTCGACCTCGTCGAGGTGGGCCATCAGGTCCGCGGGCAGCGGTGGCTCGCCCGTCGGACCGACCGGACCGACCGGACCGGCCGGACCCGTGCCCGCGGCCGGCGCGGCCACCGGCGCGATCGAGCGCCCGCTGGTCTTCGGCAACAACGACCTGCCCGGCGTGATGACCGTCTCGGCCGGCCAGACCTTCCTGCGCCGCTACGGCGTGCGGGTGGGCGACACGGTGGTGGTC
>NZ_JACCPY010000044.1 GCF_013426975.1 Sphaerotilus sulfidivorans | reverse complement strand
CGGCCCGCCGCACTCGCACACCTCGGGTGGCGGGCACTCGTGCACCGCGTCGACCTCGCCCTCGTCCAGCAGCGTCCGGTATGTGCCCTTGTGCCCGGGCTGCCCGCCGCGCTTGCGCTCGCTGCTGTGGCGCGGCCGGCTCGTGCCCGCCACATCCGACGACGGCGGCTTCGACGAGTTGCGCGAGTCCAGCTTCACCCGCTCCTGCAGCCACGCCACCTGCTCGCGCAGCTGAGCCAGCTGCTGGCCCAGCGTGTCGATCACCTCGTGGCATTGCGCCAGCGTCTGCGGCTTGGCGGGCAGGTCTTCGGACTCGGGGGATGAGGGCTGGTTCATCGGGCTTGACTCTCCGGCCTCGCACCCGTGCTGTCTACGCGGGCTTCAGCGGGTTGACGGGCTGGGTGGGCGTGTCAAGGAGGGGGGCGTGAATACGTACTGCTGAACTTCGACACGCCGGTCAGCAGCACGAAATCCAGATCGGTATCGGCCAACTTCAGCACCGAGTAGAAGCTGCGCAAGGTGTCGCGCATCACTGCAGCAGTCTCGCGGTCGGCGAAGTTGTCGAGGATGGGCTTGTCGTATTCGCCGACCAGAACCACCGCACGCTGACCGGCCTGGACGGCTGCGGCGCAGATCAGCTCGCCGAAGCGACCGCTGAGCGACTGGTTGTGCAGCGTCAGCCCGAGACGGCGCACTTCGCCGGCATCGAGGTCGATGCGGATCACCGGATGGCGCGTCGATCAGTCCCGGCGGGATTCGGCGGCCAACCTGGTGAACAGCACCCGGTTGCCCTCGAAGAGCGCCTTCGAGGTGTCGACCAGCAGGCTCTTGTCGGCATCGTCGTGCCCTGCCTCGCGGATGTCGCGCAGGTTCTGGATGCCCAGCGGCAGCTTGCGGCGGCATCGCTCGGGCCGGCTCATGGGACGAGTGTACGGCTGGCCCCGGGCCGCACGCCGCGACCGAGAGGCTGTCCACCTGCTTGAACTCGGAGTGCAGGATCGTGGCCGGAGCACGACCCCAATGCCGTTCGGCCATCCACGCGTAGCGATACGGCTGGTTTGTCCACCTGATGTGCAGTCGCGTCTGGCAGATGAGCGGCATGCCAGGCATCGGGCACGGGACATCGGGTGGCGATAGCGGATGGTGCTTCTGCACCGGAACTGGCCCTGGCCGGCGATGACGAACGGCCCAATCGTGATGCCGGTGGCCCGTGCATTGATCTGCTTTTCGCTGACGAGATTCGGTGCATGTGTCCCGGGTCGACACGCCCAGCGCTTCATCCGAGTCGTCATAGTCCGCCCAGCCATCCGGCGCGTCGAAGTACCCCAGTGCATTGACGCTCGACAGCGCGTCTTCACAGGCCAATTCGGGGTCCGCAACAATCTGCAGGTCACACTCGCTGAAGAATCCGGTGCACGCCTCGAAGCGAGTCGGGCTGGCGTGCGAATTGTGCGTGTCCGTACTTTTGAGCTGGGACTGCCAGTCTTCCGGGCAGCAGAAAGCCTCAGGTGCAGTGAGGCAAGAAGGAACACCCAATTGGGAATGACGCGTCAGCACCTGATCGTCAACGAAAACTCGATGCGAATCTTGTAGCTGGCGAAGAATCTCTTCGGTCACGCGGTCCGGGTGGTGCGCAACGCGCAGGCCGTCCGCGCCGACCCAGATACCCTGGATGATGGGCATGGCCACGAAATGCGCATGCACCCGCAACTGGTCGCGGTGAATGACGAACGAGATCGGATGGTCGAAGCGGGCGCACAGCACGGTCTGGACGCTGGACCAGAACGCGGGAATGTCGAGCCCGGGCGGCGGCTGGATCACATGCTCGATGGCCAGCACGCCGTTGGCGCGGAAGGACCGCGCACTGGCCAGCGCTTCCCATTGCGCCGTGGCCTGGTCGGGGCAATCGGGTCCGATCAGGATCTGATTGAGCCCGGACCGCGTCGCATCGATGGGCTTGCGGCAGCGATGATGCTCGTGGTCGCGGCGCAGGTTGTGGCGAAAGACCTCGCGCATCTTGTCCCGGGCTGGACGCATTTCGCTTTGGCGTTGCTGGCGGTGATGGCGCATCGCCTGGCGTCGCGACAGTCCGCGCTCGGCCATCAGCTTTTCGACCGCCTGCGCGCGGCGACGCGAATCCACTCTCGTGATGGTCTGGCCGCGCAAGAAAAATCCCACCCCGAAATCATCTGGGTGAGGCAGCCTGGCATCGGCCGTGTTCTCGTGCACGCTCAAGATTCGCGAAGGGCAGTTGGAAAAGGCCGGCATGTTAATCGACACGACCACTCCGTGTGCCCGGGCGGTCTCGGACCCCATTCCCGAGTACCGGCGATGTGCCCCTACCATGCCTTCAATGTTCTTTTTTGTGCTTTTCCAATGTGCCGACTGGCCATCGGCGTGGCTCCGAAGTTTTAGCGGTAGTCCTGTTTTCAGGGGTGTTGCACTTCAGGTTTGAGCACGCCGTGCTCTCAAGTGGTCTGAGCTGCTTTCCACCGAGAGTCCTGCGTCGCCATCCACCAGAAAAATCGCGCCGACAGCGGGCGTGATGACAAGCCCAAGCTGTCCCAGGTCTGTCGTTCACGCTGTGCACGCAGAGTCTTGCCGAAAGCATGAATGAGCATGCTCCGCGCCTCTTCAGGAGAGCTCTCAAAATTGGCGCGGATTTCGTCGATCAGCTGTCTTTCATGACTGCGGCGTCGCTCCTCTCTCTCGACTTGGGATATCACCTGTTGCGCCGCTTCAGACGTGTCTGGCTTGGCATCGACTGCTGTTGTTGGCGCTGCATCTGGTTGGTCCTCTGCATAGCCATGTCTGAACACATGCTGAAAGTAGGCTGCAGGCGACTCGACACGTCCTCGTGCCTGCTTGCTACGCACATAGGTGACCGCACGAGCGACACGCTCGCTGTCCTCTCTGCTGGCCAGCATGTCGGCATCGTTCTCGTTCAGACCCAGGCTGATCAATGACTCCAGCAATTCAAGGTTCAGCGGTCTTGACAGCATCTCTGTCGTGTCAGCTGAGTGGTTGTCCGTTGCTGGGTCAGCTGCTTTCGTGGTGGATGCTGCGGCGGTGTCGGTGCGTCGTCGGATGACGCGGAACTGCAGATCGACGATCTTGCGGCCGTGTCGATGCTCGATCAGATCGAGTTCGAACTCCGACTGAACCTCGTTGACCTCCCTCAATCCTGGCGTCAGCGTGTCGCGCTTGAAAAAGCGGTAGTCCACAGGACGGCTCAGTGGCTGTCCTCGCAGCACCGCTGCCCACCAGTCGACAGATTGCCTCATCGTCAGCTGTCCAGGCGATGACAGGTACTGGAATCCGATCTCCAGCAGCACGGCTGCGCTGTAGAGCGTCATGCGGGAGGTCAGCTGCAGAAGCAGCCGTGTGTACTGCTTCGGTTCGATGAGTTCTCTGCGCACGCTGGGAGCGTAGGACCAGGTGAGCATCATCGGTCTGCCCTTGCGCGCAGGCGTGATCTTCGCTGCCAGCAGGCTTGCGATGTTCCACTCCTGATCAGCCAGATCGTCCGTCGTGCTCGAGTTCCATTCGATGGTCGTCGAGGCCATTTCCCGCAGGCGTTTCTTGATCGCTTCGGTGTTCTCGCTGCTGCTGACGTTGCCGACGACCTGTGCCAGGGGCAGCGTGTACTCGTCGCAGTCCGTGCCCTGCTGCTGTGCGTGATAAAGCAGCAGGTTGTAGATGCGGCGCGACACCAGCGTCAGCTTTCCTGATGTCGGGCGGATCGCGATCGCAGGATTGGCCTTGCGCACCAGCTCCTTGTCTTCTGTGAGCTCGTCTTGTCTCATTCTCACAATGATACAGCGTTCGCTGTCGTCGTTGGCGGGCGCGCTCTCCTCCGCACGTTGGCAGCTTCCGTGGTTGCCCTTCTCGCGCGCGCGCACGCGCGTTGTTGTTGTATTTATTTGAATAACTTTAAAATATTGGCGTTCCGGAAATCCCTTCTGCATCAATGACTTGCGTTGTTTTACGTGAGGTGGATTGTGGTGTTGCGTGAGCTCCGTTGAGGCTTCATGTGAGTGAAATTGAGGGCTGGTGTGAGCTGTTTTGAGGTCGAGGTCTGCCTTCTGTGAGCTGGATTGAGGGCTGGCACCGCGCTCCCCGTCAAGGTCTGGCCGGCCGTGCTTTTCTCCGGGGCTGGGCCTGAGGGCACTCAATCGGGCTCACATCAAGATGTTCTGGTGCCTTTGGATGACTCGTACACAGCAGAGTCCCGAGGAAAAATAGATTTATTTAGTGTCAGCATAAAAATGTATGATCCTTGAATCAAGGCAACAGGAGGCGCCTCAATGACCCCAGAGACAAGGAATGACGCTGAACCGGTGCTGCCGGATGACGACGTGACGGAGCCCTCGCCGCTGCGTGGGGGCATCCGGCTGAAGCTGGCGATGGATCTCTGCCGCTGGGCGGGAACCCCCCAGTCTTTCCGCTCCTTCTTTCCCGGAGTGTCGAAAGCGGGCGGTGCGTATCACAACCTCTACACGCCGCTGCAGATCCGCCAGGCGCGGCTGAAGATGCTGGGGGTCGAGGAGGAGGTCTGGCGTCCCCTGGATCTGATGCCGCCGATCATCTACTGCCGCATGGCCAAGGGCGGTGTCGGCAAAACCACGATCGCGGCCAACATCGCCTCGTGCATGGCGATGCAGGGGCATCGCGTGCTGATGATCGATGCCGATCCGCAGGCTTCGCTGACCAGCATGTTCGGCATCGACTGGACGGTCGAGAAGATCCGCCACATCGGCCATGCGCTGCGTGATCACGAGCAGGGCTATCCGGTCGTCTTCGACGAGTCGATCGTGCGGCCGATCTATGCCGATGGCATGCTCGACCTGATCGCCAGCGACATCACGCTGGCCAACATCGAGTCGTGGCTGACCACGGTGCTCAACCGCGAGGCGGTGGTGGATCGGCTCTTCCGCAGCTATGTCGAGTTCTGGTCGGCCTACGATGTCATCGTCATCGACTCGGCGCCCGGATCCTCCCAGCTCAGCAACGCGCTGATGTATGCGGCGCGCTGCGTGCTGGCGGTGGTCATGCTCGACGGCCAGTCGATCAAGGCGATGGAGGTGCTGGCGCACAACATCCACGAGCTCAACCGTGCCTACCCCGACCTGCAGGCCGGCGTGCATCTGGTGGCCAACGGCTTCGACGCCCGGCAGACCACCTGCCAGGCCTCGCTGGAGATCCTGCGCGCGGCCTATCCCGGCATGATCGACCCCTGCATCGTGCCCCGGTACGCGGCCTTCGCGCGGCAGGTCTCGCTGTACAGCGATGCCGAAAGCGGACCCATCCTGGAGCGCGAGCCCAACTCGCCGGCGGCCAAGGCCATCATCGAGCTGACCCGCTCGCTGATCGGCTTCTACGACGTCAAGCTGGCCGAGCAGATTCCGGTCATTCCCGATACCCACCGTTCCCGCCGCAAGGGCTGAACCGAGAACTTCCTGCCATGAGCCCGACCCCCCGCCCCATTCACGTCAAGCCCTCCGGCCTGCTCGGTGGAAATGCCCGCTCCGAGCACGAGCGTCGCATGGAGATGGCCGTCAAGCGCCTTCCCTCGTTCACCAGCGCCGCGGTGCCGCCCCCGGAGCGTGATACCGCCGCCATCGCGGCCCGCCCGGTGTCCGGGCCTGACGACAGCGTCCAGATGGCGCAGAAGCTCGACCCGCGGATGATCATCCGCAGTCGCTGGGCCAATCGCCATGAGGCCAGTTTCGATAGCGAGGACTTCGATGCGCTGCGTGCCGAGATCCGGCACGCCGGCGGCAATGTCCAGCCGATCAAGGTGCGGCCTCTGGCCGCGACGGTGGCGGCCCGTCCGGGCGAGATCGCGCCCCGCTACGAGATCGTCTTCGGCCACCGCCGCCATGAGGCCTGCCGACTCGAGGGACTGCCGGTTCTCGCGCTGGTCGCGCCGCTGAACGACCAGGAGCTCTTCGTCGAGATGGACCGGGAGAACCGTGCGCGCAAGAACCTGAGCGCCTGGGAGCAGGGCGTGATGTATCAGCGTGCGCTCGATTCCGGGCTGTTCGCCTCGCAGCGCGCGCTGGCTGCGGCGCTGGGCGTCGACCACAGTGCGCTGGCCAAGGCTGTCTCGATCGCGAAGTTGCCCGCGCATGTCGTCGAGGCGTTCGCTTCTCCGCTGGATCTGCAGTTCCGCTGGGCTCAGCCCCTGACGAACGCCTGCGCGGCAGATCCGAACGGCATGGTCGCTCGCGCGGCGCAGCTGTGCGAACTGCGCCAGCAAGGCCAGGGCCTGACGCCGAAGGACATCTTCGAGCGGCTCATGAACCTGGCGGCTCCGGCGCCCGAGGCGGTCGTCCGCATCGAGCGTCAGGGGCGGCGCGTGGAAGTCCGCTGGGGCGACCACGGCGATGCGCGCATCGCCATCGAGTCCGGAGCGATCGACCCTGCGCGTCGGGCCGAGCTGCTCGACTTGTTGACCGGGTTCCTCGATCGGGCCTGAACCCGCCTGAGCCCGCCTGCGTCCTTGGATTCCGGGGCAGCGTGTGGAACGGTTCCACACGGTCGGGTGAGGAACCGGCTGTGGAACGGTTCCACAGCGCCGACAACGTGAGGGGATTTGAGTTCACGGTGCGGCTGTCGCATGGCGCCGGGCTTGTTCGAGCACGATCTGGAGTTCCCTCATCGCATCGGGCCAGGTGATGCGTTCCTGCTCGAGGCGGATCCGCTCGCCCCAGCGGCCAGACCGCAGACCCTTGAACACGTTGATCTCTTCCAGGGTCAGTTCAGGAAGCTCGGCATCGGCATGTTGGGTCGGTTCCTGAACGGTCAATTCGATGTACCGCTCGAGCGTCGCAGCATCCATCATCACCGAACGCGTCGACGGCAACACTCTCCGTGCCCGTGCAAGGATGGCAAGTCCGTGCGTGTCGATGTCGCCCCAGTAGACGGCTGGACGACCTGCCAGCCAGGGGATGCTCCCCAAGACCGAGACCGCTGCACCCAGACGCATGAACGAGACGACACCAGGCATGTCCTGCAGTGCCAACCCGGTTTCCTGGTTTTCGACCAGCAGGACGACCTGGGGGTTGAGTGAGAGGGCGGCCAGTTCGCTCACTGGAGCTTCGATGTCTCGCAAGCCACCCACTTGCTTCCGCATGATCGGGCACAGGATTCGCATGCGCACCCGATGCGGTGCCCGAACCAGCCCGCAGGCCGTGTGGAAGTCCGTCTCGGTCTCGCTGTTCCGGATCAGTCCCAACAGGTCCACGATGAGGCGCTTTCGCTGCTCCAGCCACTTGGTGTCGATCCCTTCGAGAGGCAGTTGCCGCACATGCAGGCCCGAGGCCGGATTGGATAGCAGCCAGGCCAGTGCAGTGTGGAGGCGCGTGTAGTCCGATTCGCTGTAGTCCGCCAGCACGTCGAAATGCCGGCCCAGGCCGTGTCGTTCCTGGAGGCGGGGCCAGTGTGAGACGAGGTCCGCGCAGCGAAGTGCTGCTCTCTGCCATCGCTGCGCCTGCCCGCACCACGCCGCCACCTCTTCCGGTCCGCGCAGAATGACTCTCGAGGGCAGTGTCTGCACACCGATGCGCATGAACTGGCGCCGCTCTTGGTGAAGTTCCCCGACACCACGCCAGCTGGACCATGCATCCACCCATCTGCGGACTGCCGAGATGTCGGCAGCGAAGTCGGCCTCGGTCGGTGTGCCGAGGTTGATTTCCAGGGGCCAGGTCCCCGCTCCGCCGAGCCAGGCACGATGCTGGTTTTGATAGCGGACTGTGAGCCCGTTCTTCACCTGTTCAGGCGTTTGCAGCTTCTTCGCCATCGTCGTCGGGGGCTGAAGAAAGAATCAGGCGTTGGCCTGTGACGTCGTAGTCGATGGGAATCACGCTGGAGGTCTTGCGGTCCTTGATATGCACGAAGCCGGCACCGCCGATGAACGGCTCCAGCGTCATCACCGATTTCAACGGCGTGGCGATGATCATCTGGAAGCCGAATGTCTTGAAGATGTTCATCGCCATGGCCGTGAACTCGGCATCGGCCTTGTCGAAGGCTTCGTCCAGGAAGACGGTCGAGAAGCGTGGCAGCGTGCGTTCCTGTCCACCGAGCTGATAGCGCAGTGCTGCAGCCAGGCAGGTGGCAGCCAGCTTCTGTCTCTGACCGCCGGACTTGCCGGCACCGCTGCGGTACACCTCCACTTCCTTGCCAAATTCGTTGAGCTCGCGCGCAACGAAATCGACGTGCTGCCGCACGTCCAGGACCAGTGCGCGCCAGTTCCTGTCGGCCGTTTCCTGGCTGGCCAGCCGTCTGACCAGGGTACTGATGACCTCGAACCTCTGCTCCGCCTCCTGTGCGTGAGTTGTCAACATGTTGCTGAGGGCATTCCTGAGCGTCCTCTTGAAGGTCAGGACATCCTCCTGCAGCTTGTCCTGGGTCTCGATGACCAGGTGGGTGCCGGGCCCGAAGGGGGTGGTCTCCAGACTCTCGTTGACAAGCGCCATGCGATCCCGGATGGCCTTGCGTTCCTGGTCAAGCTGCGTCTGCAGCATGGCCAGGCTCTGCGCACTCTGGTCTCGCAGCAGGTCGAGAAAACGCTGCTCATGTCTGGGCAACCCGTCGGCCTGCAGTCGCGTCAGCTTCGCGAAGAAGTCCGGTGCACTGGCCATCCTGGCATCCAGTCCGTCCGACTCGGCCGGCCACTGGCGCAGGAAATCCGCCAGGCGCCGCTCGATGCCGTGTTCCAGCTGAAGAATGTGCTGGCTTGCCTCGCGCTCGTCGGCGTTGATGCCACGAACGACCTGTGTGGTGGCGTTGTCGACCGTCTCCCAGGTCATGTCTGGCAGGTAGCGTGCATACCGCTCGTCGAGACCGCTTTGCTGGAATGGCGTGAGCTCGACCCTCAGAAGTTCGGGACGGAGCTTTTCGGTTTCCCTCTGCAGTGCCTGGATCTTCAGCATCTGCGCACGCACACGACCCAGGTGATCGCTGTGGATGCGTCGTGCGCGCTCGTGCGAGCTTTCCTGAAGCTTGATCTCATCGTCAAGTTTGGCCAGATCGGGGCGCGTTGCCTTTTCCCTCTCGATGCGCGACTGCAAGGCCTCGATGCTTTCGATGACCGAGTTCACATCGACTTCATCCCACTCCGTGTTTGCCAGCTGGGCATGGGCTTTCAACCGTTCGCGCTCGCTGGACTCTGCCGCCCTTGCGGCCTCAAGTGCTTGGCGCAGGTCTTCGATCTGCTGTGACAGTCTGTGGGCCTCTTGCTTGAAGTGGGAGAGCTTGGCTGCGTTGTCGAAGCCCAGGACCCAGCGACTCGGGTCGTCGACGCGGTGACGGTCATTTTTTTCGTGCCGGGTGCTGTTGTGCTTGATCTGACCTTCGCGGGTGATGGCACGGGGGGCTGCGCGAAAAGCCTGGACGGTTTCCGCGCAGTCGTGGTCGAAGTGCGCCTTGAGTTCGTTCCTGACCCAGTCGGCTTGAGGCATGTCGGCGAAGCTGAGCTTGAGAATCAGCGAGTTCTCCCCCGGGCTGCGAGGTTCGGACCTCAATGGCGTCATCCTCAGGTACACGACACGCTCGCCGACGCTTGTCTCGTTCAGGTAGGCCGCGACCTGGGCGTAGTGGCGATCCTCGACCAGGAGCGATTGTGCAAAGCCATGGAGCACTCGCTCGATGGCGCCGCGCCAGGACGCCTCATCCTGGCGGACTTCGATGAGCTCGCCAGCGAACGGCAGGCACTCTTCCCTGATGCCCAGCGCATCGGCCAGGCGCTCACGTACCGCCAACATCCTGGCGGGGATGTTCGAACGCTGCCGTTCGAGCGCCTTGATCTCGACGACGACGCTGCGGAACCGGTCTGCTGCATCTTCAGACTGTTTTCGCAGGCTGTATGTTTTCTCGGTCTGCGCCTCTTGTTTGGCATCTGCATCCAGCAGGGCTGCCCTGGCGGCGTCCCTGCGCTGAGTGAACCACAACGCGTTGTCAGGCGGCGCCCAGTCCAGGATGGCGCACGCCGCACGGACAGATTCTCGTTTGGCGAACCGTTTTTTCCGGGTGGTCTCAGCAGCCTCCAGCTGGGCAGAGAGATCCTCGAGCAGGCTGCCGCCCATGCCGCTGCGCTGGTCCTGCAGCGAGCGCAGCTTCGTAAATTCGTTCTTCTCGAGCCCATCCAGACGGGTCGCTTCGTGAGTCATCCCGGCCAGATCGGTCTGCTGTTCCGCGATGGCCCTCTCCAGCAGGCGCTGTCGTGTCTGCTCCTTGTACTTGTCCACGCCAGCCGACAGCTCGTCGAGTTCGTTCCTGGCGAGACGTGCCTTCTCAAGCTGTTGCGCTTCTTCCTGGGCGGGTCTGAGCGTCTCGATCTGCTGGCGTGCCGACACCACCGCGCGGTGGGCTTCGTTCAGCTCGGCGAACTGATCGACGAGCTTGTCGACCAGCTTGAAGGTCTCCGGCGGCTCCAGCATGAAGTCGCGCATGAAATCGTTCAGATCTCCCAGATTCTTTGCGGCCTGGGTCTTGTGCAGCAGACGCAAGGCACGTTCGCTATCGATGCCGAGCAGGCGACGGAACCGCTCCTGGTAAGGGCTGAAATCCGCCTGGACAAAGGCATCCGGCATGTCGAACTTGAAGCGCCGACTGTCGAAGTCGTGCGCGGGGAAGAACTGCAGCTCCTGCAGGTCCAGTTCACGTTCGAGCACAAGGTAGAGCCGCTTCACGTCGGCGGCACTGGTCGATTTTCCGCGCACCCAGAGCACCTGCGCCAGCACGACGACATGTCCATGGTCGTCGCGGTAGGTCTCCGCGATGGCCGTCCATGTGGTGTCGGTGCGCAGGAACTGGGCGGCATATTCGCCGGCGTCGGTGGTCTGCTGGGCCCAGGCTCCGCGCACATAGGTCATCAGGTTGCGGTCCTTCGCGCGCTTCTCTGCTTCTCGTGCCGCCACATTGAAGTCGACCCACCTCGGCGGGGTGGTCAAAGCAGCATGGGCATCCAGGATCGTCGACTTGCCTGAGCCTGAGGGGCCGACGAAAAGGTAGCCTGGCTCGGCGATGCTGACACGCAGCAGACCCTGGAACGTCCCCCAGTTGAAGAGCTGAATCAGCCGGAGCTTCATCTGGTTGCGCGCGCCCGCGTCGACAGGCTGCTCGTCCATCGGGAAGAGGCTCAGGGTGTGTGTGATCGTGCTCACTCGGCTTGTTCCTCGCCGTGGCTGGTGTCGGCCGGATGGGCTGTCTGGGTCAGTGCGGTGTACGACTGCGTCAGGGCCTGTATCTCTTCGGCCGGGAACAGGAGCTTGAGCGTTGGCGAAATCTCGAAGCGATCGTCACCTCCCCGGAGCCGGTGCAGCAGGTTCAGCGTCTTCGCCTTCTCGAACGCGTTTTCCCGCTGGCGCTCGAAGCGCGCGTGATCCACGTTCCGGTCGCGCTCGAAGACCTGCAGATGCTCGAGCAGCTCGGTCCTGGACACCACCGCGCGCTCGCCTCGTGTGTCCGCCTCTGTCAGGCGTTGGCGCAGGAACAAGACCAGTGCCGACTCCAGAAAGGTAAGCGGCGCACGGCGCAGCAGGACCGGCACATCGATGTTGTCGGTGACCACCTGGCGGGTGAACGCGATCTTCTGCTCGCGGTCGATGATCAGATCCAGGAACAGGTCGTGCAGCCGCGAACGAAGGATGGCTTCGTCACGCAGCAGCACGGGCCACAGCCTTGACTGGCGATGCGCATCGACGCAAGGACCGAGCAGCAGCTGCACAAGCGCTCGCCGGGTCTCGAGGACCAGCTGACCCGTGTCACCCACGAAAGTGGCATCTGCATCGCTTGGCAGGATGGCTTCATCCGTATCGACAGGCAACGCGTCCATGGAGTCACTGCAAGGCGTCAACAAAGGTCTCCCTCAGGAAGTAGATGGCCGGGATACGGGCGCTGCGCCGCTCTCCATCCGCGCTCTGCCAGCTGACATGCTGGATGGCCTCGGTCACTTCTCCGTGCCGGGCACCGAGTGCCACATAGCCGACCACCGTGCCGAAGCCCTGTTCTGCGGGGAAGCGCCTCAGCACGTCGGCGATGGAGGCCTGCGATGTTTCAAGGAGCACAGCCCGGATGTGGGCGCGCAGCGTGGGGAAGTCGATTTCAGACTGCCGAACCAGCGCCTCGACGTCCTGGAGGCTCCAGGGGGACGGTGCAGCATCCTCCATATGGGCATCCGGTAGCCGCAGGCTCGGGTCGTACAGAGTCCACTGCGCCACCGAGCGGATGCGGCTGCTGGTCAATGACAAGGTGAACCCCGACGGTTCGTTGGCACGGACATGATCTTTCGCGGCCAGAGCTGCCAGTTGGGCCTGTTTCAGCAGCACATGCAGACGGCGGTTTTCCTGGAACTCACGGCTTTGCACGAAGCTCCTGAGGCTGCGGGCAAACTGCTGCAGCACGTTGTGCACCTCGCCGCCCTCGGCCAGCAGCGTCGTGGTCAAGGACTGAAGGAAGCGACGTTCTCCTGCATCGAGGCGCCGGGCAAAGTCGCGATGGGTGACCGCATCCAGGGATTCGGTCAACGCAAGGGACTGTTCACCATCGGTCAGCAGGCGCCAGAACGCGGTGAATGTGCGCCCTGCTTCGCTGTTCCCGATCAGGTCCACGCCCGCAAAAAGTTGTTCCAGCACGTCGCCACGGTGGCCTTCATGTTCCATCAGGCTCTGACGCAGATCGCGGTGAAGTCGCTCGAAGGCATCACGCACATGGCGGAAGTCGGCCGTCAGATCCTGCGCGAGCGCAATCACTTCCCGAGCCCGCTCGACGGCTCGGTCTTCGGGCAGGGTTCTGGCCTGACCACGCTGGACTGCGGCGATGTCCTGATCGAGTCGATCGCGTTCAGCCATCAAGGCCGCCAGACGGCGATGGGCGTTGGTGTCCGTCTCCTCGGCCAGGCCAATCACCTGTTGCATCACCGTGGCCAGCCGACTTTCGGTGGCCGCGGTGCGTGGGCGATGAATGCTGTCGATCAGGCGCAATGCGGTCACGGCATCGGCGGTGAGCTCGTACACCTCTTCGGACGCGCCTTCGGGAAAACGTCGGGAGAGCCAGCCCTGCGACAGCCAGTCCGCGGCGTAGGCCTGTGCCGTCTGCGGGAGGGCATGGCCCTGGCTGCGCAGGGCTTCAAGGTCTCTCGTGAGTCGTTCGAACAGCACGGATCCCGGCAGCACCTTGTCGTCCCCCATGAAGAGATCGCCCAGCATGGCCAGGACCTGCGGTGCCAGGTCTGCTGCCAGCAGCCTCCACACCCGTCCTTCGCGAATCGCCTGGTAGGCCTCCGAGGTGTGAAGCACCTTCACTGTCGTCTCCCTCACTGGCTGGCATTGATTTCGTTGAATCTTGCTCCTGTTGTGAGAAAAATGAAATCACCCGCTCAGGCCGAGCTCAAGCCCAGTCTTGCCACCACCATGCGCGACAAACCATCTGGCGGCAGCATGTCCGCGAACTTGAAGGGACGTGCCAGCTCAGCCAGTTCCTCTGCGCCGAGGACGGGATCGAGGTCGGACGTGAAGACCACGGCACGCGGATCGGTGCGCCAGGTGATGGACAGTCCGTCGCTCCTGCTGGCGCCGGCATGGCGCCAGGCCAGTTGCTGACGCCGATTGGCATCGGTTCCTGCATAGGTCCACATGAGCCACGTCGATGCGCTCTGGGCCTGCACCGCAGGCGGATCGACCTGTGTCGGCATCACGTCCATCAGGTCGTGCAGCGTGGCTGCCGCGCGCCTGGACAGGCTGGCCACACCAGCATCTCCGCTGCGCAGAAGATCTCGCACGGCCATGGCCACCTCGGCGCTCATGCCCCGCGCGCTGCCCATCCAGCGGGCCTGGCCGCCCTGGGCGGCGGGTTCCAGCCAGACCACGCGACGCTTCCAGTCGATCTCGCGCACGATCCAGCTGCGGCCGCTCAGCAGAACCCGTCTGGGCTCCTCCTGCTTGCCCAGCAGGACCGTCGGGTCCAGATAGCCCACTTCCGCCGTGCCGTGCTTGCCGACGAGCTGATCGGGGCCGGTGAAGGTGACAAGCAGGTCGCGGTAGTGGCTGCGCTCGTGCTGGCTCTGTGCCTGCGGACCGATCTGCACCCATCCGGGCTCCGGGCTCGCCAGATGGCCTTGTGCCACCAGATGATCGAGACAGGCATGCACGCCTGCGGGCTCCAGCTCCGGGAAGCTGTCCGTCAGCCGGATGTGCAGTTCGGAGACGGTCATCTGCCCGTGCTCCAGCACCATCAGCAGCGACTGCTGGACGAGCACGTTCCAGGGCTGGACAGGCGGCAGGGCTTTTTCCACCCATCCCCGTGACCAGAGCCTGCAGAGGGCGGCAGCGCTCAGCAAGGCCGTTTCGCTGGTCGTGAGGAACAGGCAGTTGCGAGCGCTCCCGGCGCGCCGGCCGCTGCGGCCCATGCGCTGCAGGAACGAGCTGACCGAGCCCGGTGCATCGATCTGGATCACGCGGTCCAGATCGCCGACATCGATGCCAAGCTCCAGGGTGGAGGTCGCCACGATCACGCAGTCGCGCTCCTGCGCGAAGGCGTCCTCGGCATGCCGTCGCTCGGCCACCGACAGTGAAGCATGGCTGACGAAGGTGCGCACCCCCAGCTCGCGCAGCCCGGTCCCCAGGTTCTCGGCGCTGGCACGTGAATCGCAGAACACCAGACGCTTTTCGCCCCGATGCAGACGCGAGATCACGATGGCGGCATTCTCCAGCGACCCCACATGGTCGAGGGTCACATCCGCCTCCGTGCTCACGCTGGAGCTGCCCACCACCTGGCGCGATCCGCAGGGCGCGAACCAGTCCAGCAGCTCGTCGGGGTTGGAGACCGTCGCGGACAGGCCGATGCGTTGCAGCGGGTGATCTGCATAGCGGTCGATGCGCGTGATCACGCTGCGCAGATGCCAGCCGCGATCGCCGGCGGCAAAGGCGTGCAGCTCGTCGGCGATCACGCAGCGCATCTGGCCGAACCAGGCCTCGCGCTCCAGACGGGGCGAGATCAGCATGCCTTCGAGCGATTCGGGGGTCGTGAGCAGCACATCGGGCGGATCACTCAGGATCCTGCGCTTGCGTGCCACCGAGACATCGCCGTGCCAGACCTCCACCCGGCGGCCCACCAGGCCCGCGTAGTGCGCAAGCCGGGGCTCCAGATTGTTCAGCAGCGCCTTGATCGGACAGACGTACAGCACACTTGTGCCGGTCCAGTGTTCGTCGAGCATGCGCGACAGCACGGGCAGGAAGGCAGCTTCGGTCTTGCCTCCGGCGGTCGGTGCCAGCAGCAGGCCATGCTGGCCGGACTGGATCGGCGCGATCGCCGCCAGCTGGGTCGGTCTCAGCGTCGACCAGCCCAGCGTGTTGACGATGTGGTGCCGCAGTGCCGGATGCAGCCGATCGAAGTCGCTCACAGATCGATGTCGTCCACGGACAGCGCGCTGGCGGCCGCGCGCTCGTTGACGGTCATCTCCCGCTCGACCAGCGTGAGCTGATAGTGCCGGCGGGGATCGAAGTCCGCGTGCAGCTCGATGCGATCGAGCACGTCGGCCACCAGTTTCTTCAGGAACAGCCGAGGCGCCACGCCCACCTTGCCACCCAGGCCTCCTGCCACCGCCCGTGCGAGCTGCTCGACATAGGCATCATCGGCCCGACGTCGCAGCCGCTCCTCGCAGGCCCGTCCTGCGGCGTAGAGATCGCGCACCTTGCGTCCGACCGCCAGCAGCGAGCCCTGGTCGAAGGCGGCCAGGCGGATCTGAACTGCCCGCGGATTGTCGAAGCGCTGGTCGGTGCCGAAGTCCACATGCAGTCTCTGCGCCAGCGGGGCCAGGCGCTGCACGCCTTGCGGACCGTCGAAGAAGGCCGGCGTGCCGGTGATCACCAGATACAGGCCGGGGTAGCGCCCGGCATCGATCTCGTCGATCCACTGTCGCAGCGCGTTCAGGCCTTTCTCGCGGGCGTCTGCGCGCATGCGCTGCAGCGTCTCGACCTCGTCGAGCACGAGCAGCAGGCCGCTGTAGCCGCTGTCGCGCAGGATGGTCAGCAGACCGGCGAGGAAGTTCGCGGCCGCAAAATGATCGAGATCGCCCTTGATGCCGGCACGGCGCTTCACGCTGGCGGCCACATTGGGCTGGCCGGCCAGCCAGGCGATCAGCCCGTCGGCGATCTGCATGTTCCCTTCGGCCAGCGCCTGGCGGTAGGCCCGCAGCACGGCCGCGAAGGCCGGGGCCGCGCGGCTGATGCTGGCCAGCCTGGCCTCCATCAGGGCATTGGTGCGATCGAGCAGGGCGGCGGTGTCGCTGGCATCCAGCGTCTCGTCGGCCAGGACGTCCTGTTCGAGCGCAAAGAACCAGCCGTCGATCACGGTGCGAAAGGCGCCCTGCGGGGTGTCGGCGGTCGACAGATGCTCGACCAGGCGCCGGTACACCGTCTCCAGGCGGTGCAGCGGCGTTTCCGTCTCGTTGATCTGCACCTCGCTGGTGACATGGCCCAGGGCGCGGGCACGTTCCTGGAGCCAGCGTCCGAAGAAGGTCTTGCCGCTGCCGTACTCGCCCCGCACGGCCTTGAATCCGGCCCGGCCCCGGGCCACGCTGTCGAGTTCCTCGTCGAGGCAGGGCGCCAGGGCCTCGATGCCGACGGCCAACGCGTCCAGTCCGGCGCCTGGCACGGTTCCCCGGCGCAGGGCGCTGACGATCTCTTCCCGTCGTGCGGCGCTGATCATGATGCTTGTGCTCCCGCTGTTCTGCCCGCCCCCGTGCCGAGCTGGAACTGCACCGCCAGCAGCTCGCGGTTGAGCTCGACCACACCGGCACGCTCATCTACCACCAGCACCGGGGCCTGGTCCACGTTCAGCAGCCTGCGTGCCGCGCTCAGCACACCGCCCAGGCGGATCTCCGCCAGACCCAGGCGCTGGGCCAGCGCTGTCCTGCCCAGCTTGCCGCCCCGCTCGCCCAGGGCGTCCAGCAGACACCGCAACTGCGCCTCCGGCAGCTGGACCCGGGCCGCAAGCTGCTTCTGTGAGGCATAGATCGGGCTGGAGATCAGGGCGCCGATCCAGTCGGATGCCGCGGACATCACCGGCACGCCCGGCGTGACCACCGGTTCCGGATCCTGGACCGGAACCGGTGCCTCCTCCTCGGTGAAGAGCTGCGGATGGCGTGCGGACTTCGGTGCCTGGCGCGGTGCACCGGGGCGACGTGAAGGCGCCTTGGTCGGGGTCGGGGCATCGGCCTGGGGCAGCACGGCGCCGGGCAGATCCCACCATTCAGGATGCTGGGGCGGCGCAGCCTTCCAGCCGGGCACGTCCATGCCAAAGGGGGCGAACACGCTCATCGGCACCACCACCTCGGCCGGCGAGGCCCCGCCGTGGTAGCCGTTCTTGCGGCCCGAGTAGCGTGCGGTCTCGCTCCACAGCAGCACGGCCTGGTCCTGTCCGTCGGGGGTGTGCACGCGGTGACCCGACACGGCGATCTCCGCAGCCGCCTCCGCCCGGAGGCCGGGGCGCCAGCGCTCGCCTCCGGTGACGGTGCCGACCTGCTGGCTGCCGTCCTCCAGCACATGACCGTGGTCGGCGGTGACCACCACCACCCGTCGCGCCGTCAGCGCCTCGCGCAGGATCGGCAGCATCAGCCGCAGATCCTGAAGATCCCAGCGCTGGTGCAGCTGCTGCGGCCCGCCGAGGTGATCGTCCACGGCGTTGTGGACCACGCCGACCACCTTCAGCGCGGGGTTGCCGATCGCCGCGCGCACGTCGGTGGCCAGGTGACCGTCGTCGATCAGGTCGGCCTTGTGGAACAGCCGCGGGCGTTCCTGGGGCGAGCCCAGCAGGGTCAGACCGGGATGGCTGGCGAAGGCCAGCTTCTCCTCCGACTGTCCGCCCCGGGTGATGCGTCCGGCCAGCAGGCTGGCCCGGCTGACCGTGGTCACCGTCGGCAGCACGGCCAGGCCGCAGTCCGGCCGCTGGGCCTCTTGCCGCAGGATCTCGGTCCAGCCGTGGCGCTCGCAGCGGTCGAACAGCTCGCGGAAGATCGACACGCTCAGGCCGTCCACCACCAGCAGCAGCACCGGATGATGGCGGGCCAGCGGCGCCACGACACGGTCCAGTGCCTGCTCGACCGGCAGGCCGCGGGCTCCTGGCGTGCGGGCCGAGCCGATGGCCTGGCTCAGGGCCAGCGCGAAGGACCGGGCATCCTGCTCACGGCGGGCCTGCACCGCGGTGCGCAGCCGGGCATAGGCCTCGGACAGCGCAGCCTGTTCGTCGCCGCCGAGCAGGCGCGCGCGCGCCCAGTCGACATAGGCGCCTTCGTCGGCCTGCTGCGCCGCCAGGGCGTCGAGGTCTGCAGGCGAGGCCGATGCCGGCCGGCCCGCCTGGCCCCACCAGCGCGCCAGGCGTCTTGACATGCACACCCGCTCGCTGCGCAGGGTCTGGGATGCCGCCAGGTGATGCTGCAGCACCGCGTTGGCCGTCTCCTCCACAGCGGCCATCTGCGCCTCGCCCGGAGCCTCCACCTGAGCCTGCAGGGCCTGGGCATGGCGTGCCAGGCGTTGTTCGAATCCCAGCGGCAGCAGGTCGCTGTGATGTGCGTGTTCGGCCACCCGCAATTCGCCCAGCAGGGTGTCTGCCCGATCCAGCGCGCCGCGCAGCGTCTCCAGCGGCAGGGTCCGGGCCAGCTGGCGGGCGTCTTCGCTCCAGCGCCGGGCGGCGACGAGGCCCAGGGGCTGGTCACCGATGTGGCGCTCCATGCGCACGGCGGCGGTGGCCAGCGCCGCATCGCCTTCGCCGCGCGGCGAGAACACCACCCCGCAGGCCAGCGCCAGGGCGAGCGCGTCGCCGGTGCGGCCAGCCAGGATGCAGCGTACCGTCAGCTCGCCGCCGGCGCCGGCCTGCTCGCTCAGCCACTTCAGCGTGTCGCGCCGGCCGCGCTCGGGCAGGCGGGCCAGCCTCGGATCGGCGTCCGGGCGCAGGGTCCAGGCCAGCAGCGCACAGGCATCGGGCCGGGCGCTGTCCAGCCCCAGCCCTCGCACCAGCACCTCGCGCCAGGCGGTCTCGGCATCCAGGAAGCCGCTGGCCACCGGCACATACGGCCCCTGAGCGGCCAGATCGACCAGCACCTGCGGCATCCAGTCGTGGGCGCCGAGCCGGGCATCGGTGCCCTGCGCGCCGAAGAGCTGGCGCACGATCTCCCAGCCCTGGGGCTGGAACAGCCGGCCGCGGGCCAGCCGCGCCACCACATCGGCCGGCAGGTCCTGTTCGCCCAGCGGCGTCAGCAGCACCAGTCCGCAGCCCTCGGAGGCGCCTTCCTGCTCCAGGCGGTCGAGGGCCTCGCGCAGGGCCAGACGGCTCTCGCACCAGCACAGCTCGAAGTGCCGCTCGCGGCGTGTCAGCCCGTTCGGCCAGGCCTGCCGGCTCGCGCTGCGCAGCGCGACCACGCGCGTGTGCGGGTCGCGGTCGAGCAGCGCATCGATCTGCGCCGCGATCTGGGCTTCGTTGACGGACAGGGCCATGCTCACGCCGGCTTCCTCCGGCGCACCAGACGCCAGCTCAGGGTCAGCTCCAGATCGCTCCCGGCGGCGGCGATCTGCTCCTGCAGCTGCGCCAGCGCGGCGCGGGCCGCCTGCCCGTCCATCACCCGGTGGTTCTCCTCGCCGATCAGCTCGGTGCCCGGAGAGGGCGGCAGCGGGGGCGCAGAGGGTGGGCTCGGCTGCAGTCCGCCCGTCAGCGGCAGCGGGTGGGGAGGGGGGGGCACCGGTGCCGCTGCCGATGCAGGGGCCGCGGGCGCCGGTGGCGTGGCGGTCAGCAGGTCGGTGGCCATCTGCTCCAGGCCCTGCAGCCCGGGCCTGAGGGCCGAGACGTATTCGTCGGTGACCAGCAGCGTGGCCAGATCCTTCAGCAGGGCCTGGGCCTGGCGCATGCGCGGGTCGACGTCGCCCAGCCGGCCCAGGGCCTCGAACAGCGTCCAGCGCGTGCCGGCCAGCGTGTCGGCCAGCGCCTGTGCCTGGGCGATGGAGCGGCCCATCGCGGTCTCGGAGGTATCCACCTCCAGCCGGGCCAGCGTGGCGACCAGCAGCGTCTCGTCGGCCGCGGCCAGCGCCGCCAGGGCGGACTGCGCGGCCCGCGCGGTGCGCCAGCGGGCACCGTCCGATCCGCCGGCATGGCGCTCGCAGCGCGGGCGCAGGGCATCGACCAGGGCCTTGACGCCGCCCTGGCGCTCGCGCACGGCCTTGCGGACATCGGCCACCAGCTTGCCCACATTCGTGCCGCTGAGGGTCTGCGGTGCCACCACGCCCAGCAGCTCGCCGGCCAGCCGGATCGCGCGTTCCCAGTCGGCGGGTGCCGGCAGTGTCTGCTCGCGCAGCTCCACCTCGTCGGGCAGGCGATCGACCTCGGCCTCGAACGGCCCGCCGTTGAGCACCAGGCGGCGGTGGGTCTGCTGGGCCCAGGTCAGGATGATCAGGTTCTGCAGCTCGATCGGCAGGCCCTTCGGGCGCGGCTGGTCGATCCAGCCGCGCACCCGGCCCACGCTCAGCGCGCCGCCCTGCGGGTCCAGGGCCCGCTGCTGCGCGAAGTGGCTCTGCCAGTGGGTCTCGACGAGCAGGTGCGTGTCGCCCATGTGGCCCAGGCGCAGCGGGTGAACCACCGCACGCACGGTCTTGCGCAGGCCGGCGTCGCTGACCAGGCCGCGGTGCTGCGGCGCCTCCAGGGCGGCGCGCAGCTCCGGCCAGACGCGGCGCACCGCGGCGGTCTTGATCTCGCTCTCGAAGAGCGGATGCTCGGGATAGCGGTGGGTGAAGAGCTGGTCGAGCAGGTGCTCGAAGGCGGCCTGCAGGTTCGCGCCGACCGGCGGGCGGGGGGCCAGCGTCGGATCCAGGCTGCGGAACTGCTGCTCGGCGCTGAGCGCCTGGATGACCGAGGTGCGCGGCTCGCTGCGCACGCCGTAGGCCACCTCCAGGTGGCCGACCAGCTTGGTGCGCAGGGCATCGCGCTGGTTGCGGGCCAGGGCCCGGGCCTGCACCCGGTCGACATAGGACAGGTGCGTGGTGTAGGTGTCGAAGCGCTCGCCCTGCAGGATGTGGTCGAGGATCACGAAGCGCTTGAGATCACCCTCGGCCCTGGCGCTGAGGAAGGCGGGCAGCCAGACCAGCGTGTACGTGGGGCTGCCGCGGTAGTCGCCCAGGCGCGCCAGGTCGTCGGTCGGGCTGCGGTGCGCCTCGTCGAAGGGCAGGCCCAGCACCACGGTCCAGGCGCCGGTGCGGTCCTGGAGCCGGTCGTCGGCCATGTCGCGCACGTTCTCGTACACCACCTCGACCTCGCGGCGCGTGCCGCGCCAGGTCAGCTCGAAGTGATGGAACATCGCGCCCTTGTCCTCGATGCCCAGCTCCCTGAACAGCAGCTCGCGCACCGTCTTGCGCCGGTTGCCGGGGTTGTCCACCACCTCGGCGGCCTTGAGTACCGGCTCCAGATCGACCCCGGTGATCTGGATCGACACCACCGGGTTGCTGTCCTCGGTGACCTTGAGCTCGCCCACCTCGCCGGACCAGTCGCGCAGCTTGCTCAGCACCTGCTGCGCCTCCTGGCCGGGGATCGGCGAGCGGAAGGTGCCGTGGTTGAGCGCGGCCAGGCGCGGGGCGGTCAATGCCTTGAGCGATTCGACCTCGGGCACCAGCGCGGCCAGCAGCAGGGTCTTGATCAGCCGGGCGTCGTTGCGCAGCACGCGCGCGCGCGCCGGCTCGGCCTGGCCCTGCCGCACCGCCTCCCAGGTGGTGCCGGCCCGGGCCTCGAGCAGCGGCAGCAGGCGCTGGCCGAACAGGCGCTTGGCATTCTCGAAGTGCAGCCGCATGCCCTCCGAGAAGGGCTCGTCGCCCTCGGCGATCACGTCCCAGAGGTCGCCCACCGGGATCAGCTGGCCAAGCTCCAGGTCGGCGCGCCGGTCCACCAGCAGCTGCAGCATCAGCTTCAGCGCGGTGCGTTCGCGCTGCAGCGCCGACGACACCGCGATCAGCGTCTGCACCAGCGCCGGGCTGAAGGGATAGACCTTGCGGAACATGTCGCGGTCGGCGTCGGTGGTCAGCAGCGTGTCGAGCACGTCGCGGCGCAGGCGCAGCACATCGTCGAAGGCCTGCGACAGCGCCTTGCGCGCGGCATCGTCCACCGGGCGCAGCACCCGCTTCTCGGCGATCGCCGGCAGGTTGCGGTCTTCCAGCGTGATGCGGTGGAAGCGCGCCTCCCAGTGCTTGAGCACGTCGCTGAACTGCACGCCCGCCGCGCCGCTCAGGTTCTCGCCAACCAGGTCGCGCAGGTCGCGCTGGCGGGCCACGAAGCTGACCAGCGGGACCGGCCGATCGGCGTGCGTGGCCTCGACCAGCTTGACCAGCTTGGTGCCCTCGCGGCTGACGAAGCCGACATCGGCCGCATGGCTGGCCAGCCACAGCACCAGCTCGTCCAGGAACAGAATGACCGCGTCATAGCCCAGGTCGCGGGCATGGCGACTCATGATGGCCAGGCCGGCGTCCAGCGGCACGAAGGATTCGCCGGCCCCGGCCAGCGCCTGGTAGGCGGTGAAGAACTGGCTGATCAGCGCGCCCACCAGGCGGCCGCGCTCCTCGCCCTCGGGCGGCTCCAGCAGCGCCGCCTCGAAGCTGAGCGCATCCCAGCCGCCGTCCATCTCGCCCCAGCCGCTGCCAGCGTTGCCTGCGCTGGCGCCCGCCGCGCCAGGCGCCTCGTTGAGCTTGTCGAAGAAGGCGGCGTCGCCCAGGCGCTGGCGCAGCGCGCTCGCGTCCTTGAACAGCTCCTCGGCCAGGTAGAAGCCGGGCACCGGCGCGTCGGGATGCAGGCGCCGCACATGCGCGGCGTACTGGCCCAGCACGGCCGATTCCATGTCGATGGCGCCGATCATGTGATACGGCACCATCAGGAAGCGCTTGCCGCGTGCCCAGTCGAGCTGGGCCACCACCTCGGCCAGCTCCGGCATCGAGCGCGCCTGCGCATGGCCGGCCAGCAGCAGGTTGAGCACCGCCATGAAATGGCTCTTGCCCGAGCCGAAGGAGCCGTGCAGATAGGCCGCCTTGCTGCTGTGGCTGCTGACGGCCTGCTGGATGAAGCCCAGCGCGTTCCTGAACGCCGCGGCCAGCTCCGGCGTGACCACATAGTCGCGCAGCGTCTGCTCGGCCTGGGCCACGCCCTCGGACAGCTTGAGGACGAAGTCGCCCTGGTGCACCCGCTCGGGGATGGCGATGAGATCTCGGATCAATGGCATGAATGGGGCTCCCTCATTTCTTGTGGAATCACTTCAACGGCGTCACCCCGCCGCGGCGGCCCATGCCGTAGGCGATGCGGTAGGCGTCAGGCACCTGCACGCGGTCGCCGTCGATGCGCTGGACCATGCCGAGGGCTTCCAGGTCGATCAGCACGCCCTTGCCACCCTGGTCCAGGTGCGCTGGGGGCAGCTTGACGTTTTCATGCTGCAGCAAGCCCTGCAGCAGGCCCAAGGTGTCGTCGGCCGCCCACAGGGTGTCGATCTCGCTGGCCTTGCACGGCACCGTCAGCTTGCCCGTCAATGGCGCCATCACCAGGCGCACCCATGGATAGTCCTCGACGATCTCGGTCGCCCGGATGGAAGATGCCTTGCGCACTCCGCTCTGGATGCCGCGGTAGTCGATGGCCTGCGGCGCATCGGTGGCGGCCTCGGCGGCGGCCACACCCAGCGCGGCCAGGAAGCTGCGCGGGCTGACCTGGCCCACGCCGTCCACCAGGTGGTTGATCAGCCACGAGTAGGGCTTGCCCCGCTTGGTGCTGCTGCCCATGGCACGACCCGCCAGGCGCTCGAACAGCCGCTCCTGCAAGGCCTCGTCGGTGCGCAGCCTGTCGGGCACCAGCCAGGGCTGTGCGGCCACCGTGGGCACCGGCTGCTGCAGCAGCTCGGCCACCCACTGCTGCAGCGTCAGTGCCGCGTCGGCCGTGTTGCCCAGGCGCTGCAACAACAGCGCGTACAGGTCGGCCCGGCGCCACTCCAGCGATGCCTTTCCGGCCAGCAACTTGGAGAAGTCCGGGAAGCTGGTGATCTGAGGCGCCTGCAGGTTGTCGGGCCGGGCAAACACCTTGCAGCGGATGCGCCGGGTGGACCGCATGTCCAGCGCCACCTGCAGCAGGCTTCGGGCCAGCGGGTGGATCTGCGCCCAGTCGTCCGCCAGGCGGTCCAGCGCATCAAACAGCACCAGCAGGTGCTCCCCACGGTCGGCCAGGGCCTGGTCGGCCGCCTGCAGCGCGTGGGCATAGGCCTCGGGCCGGGCCTCGACCCAGGCCACGCGCTGATCCCAGCCCACCTGCTCGGCAAACCCGCCCGCCAGCCCCGCATGCACGCCGATGACGGCGCGCCAGATCGCGCGGGGCGTGTGCAGCCGGGTCAGCTGGGCCAAGGTGTCCGCATCGGGCCAGTGGGCGGGGGCCGCGTCGGTGCCAAAGCCCTGGCACACCCGCAAGCCGGCCGGCCAGCGCAACTGGCGAAAGTGCGCCTGCAAAAACTGCTGGTGCGAGGACTGCGCCATCTGCCGCCACCAGAAGGATTTGCCGGCGCCGCGGATGCCCTCCACCAAGGTGGCCTCCAGATCCAGCGCCCGGGCGTGGCTGGGCGGCAGGTAGGTGAACTCGGGCGGGGTGGTCTGGCCCGGGGTCTCGTCCAGCGTGCGGGTGGCCTCGATCAGGCCCTGCCGCAGGCGTTGCACATCGGTCATGGGCGGGCCTCCTGGCAGCGTTCGTGTACCCAGTTGATCAGCTCGCCGAAGATGAGCTCGACGTCCTGGGGCTCCGCGCTGCCGTCTCCCAGGTGCAGGCGGGGGTCGAACTCCTGGAACAGCTCGCTCCAGCGGATCCGCAGCGGGCTGTGCGGCGCCGACTCCTCAGCCTCCGGCGGGCTGAAGGGCGCCGGTGAGGCCGTAGCCGCTGCCGGGGCACTGGCACTGGCACTGGCACTGGCGGGAGCCTCGGGCGGAATGTCGTCGTACAGCCCCACGAACAGTTGGTAGGCCTGTTGCTTGAAGTGCTTGAGGCGCTCCGTCCCGCCCTTGACCGGCTGCAGCGCCCGCACCAGCTTCAGCCGTTCCCGCACATCGCTCACCACGTCGGGCCGCCGCTGCCAGTGGGCGAACAGCTGGCGGTAGCCGGCCCAGGTCTGCGCGCCATCGGTGGCAAACAGCAAGGCGCTGTCGGCCAGGCTGGTGATGGCCACGGCGGCCAGGTCGTGCAGGCCGGCGCGGCTGTCGATCAGCACCACATCGGCTTGCTCCTGCGCCTCCAGCTGCTCCAGCAGCCGGCGCAGGCGCGCGCCCAGGGGCTGCGGGCCGGCCGGGCTGGCCACGTCGGCATAGGCGCGGGCCAGCTTGGGCAGGTAGTCGCGCTCCTCGCGCCCCATGGCCGTGGCCACCCGCACGCTGCCGGGGGTGCCCGTGGCCAGCGGGCTGTCGGCCACCATGCCTGGCAGCAAGGCGGCGCCCTGCCCCACCGCGTCCTCCACCAGCCAGTCCACCAGGCCGAACTCGGGCACCTGCTCGGCGGGCAGCACCAGGCTGGACAAGCCGGGCGACTCCAGGTCGAAATCCACCAGCAGCACCCTGCGGCCTCGGCGGGCCAGGCCCCAGGCCGTCAGGCTCAGCGCGGTGGAGCGGCCCACGCCGCCCTTCAGGCCGAAGAACACCACCCGGTGGGCCTGGCCGTGCGCACCCGGCGCCGGGGTGCGCAGCCAGTCCTGGCCGGTGATCTGGCGGTCCAGCAGTTGGACGGTGCGCACGTCCAGGGGCTCACCGTCGGCGTCGTGACCCTGAGGCACGCGGGTGAAGTGCCAATCGGCGCTGTCAAACACGGCTGCGGGGTTGGAGAACTGGTCGCGGAACAACACCGTGGCGCCGCCCGACCACGGCCCCAGCGCCGCCTGGCCGGCCTCCAGCGTGGCCTTGCCACTGGCGGCATAACTCTTCTCGGTGGCGTCCACCGCAAAGCGCAGGCGGCCGTGTACATCTCGGATGACGCGCACGGCCGGCGTGGGCGGCAGCGCGGGGTCGGTGGCGGTGCGCGCCGCTTGGCGCAGCGCGTCCGCAAAGTGCAAGGGGCTCGTCATCGCAACACTCCATCCAGCAGGGCTTCGTCCAGCATCCGGGCCACCTCATCGGCGGCGGCCTGCCAGGCGGGCAGTGTCGCCGCAGGCAAGGCGTCTTCGTGCCAGTAGCGCTGGTCCACCGCCCAGTTGGCAAAGGCGGCCCGGCCCGGCAGCAAGGCCAGGTAGCGGTGGGCCAGCCGGCCGTCGGGGATCAGGTGGCCCAGCAGGTCCACCCGGTCGGCCAGCGTGGGCAGGTGCTCGCGGAACCGGCGCCGGTCGGGCAGCGAGCCATCGGCCTCGGGCACCACGCCCGCGGCCAGCAGCACCACCTTCAGCCCGCACTCCATCGCCAGGCCCCACAGCTGGCTGGCGTTGGCCGCACGGCCTTCGGCCCACAGCAGCTGGGCATCGCGGTGGTGGCGCCGGGCGCTGGCCACGTAGTCGACCCGGCGCGCCGGGCTGGGGCCGGTACTCATGCCGCCCCCTTGCGCGGCCGCCCGGCGCGCTTGCGGGCGACGGCGCCGGAGGCGGGCCGCCAGGCGCGCAGCTGGTCGAGCGTGAAGCCCAGCGCGCGGGCCTGGTCGGCGACGAAGCCGGCGAAGTAGTCGCCCATGCGTTCGCCGTAGACCGGGTCGAGCGTGTTGTGCCACTGCTGCAGCCACGGCACCAGCTCCAGCAGGCCGGCCAGCAGCGGCTGCAGGCGCGCGGGCTCCCAGCCCTCGTTGTCCTTCATGTCGAGCAGGTAGCCGGCCAGCGCGGTGGCCTGCTGCAGCGGGGTCCAGCCGGCCCAGGCCAGCGGCGGGGTGCCGTCGGCGCCGCGTTCGCAGCCGGGGTAGCTGATCCAGCGCTCCTTGGGCACGTCCAGTGCTCCGCGTAAGTCCCAGTACGAGGTCGCTGTGAAGTCTTCGCTTTTGTACTTTGGTGGTACGGCGATCGCTCCGACCTGTGCGTCTTTGTCTTCCTGCTGCTGGCGGGCGATCTCGGCTGCGAGCTGCTGCTCGATCCAGGCCTGGGCGTCGGTCAGCGTGGCGCTGCCGAACTGCGCGTGGGCCTGCTCGGTCAGCTCGGCGCGCCAGGCCTCGGCGTTGTCGGCGATGACCCGGGCGTCGATGGCGTCTTCCTGGCGCTGCAGCGTCCAGGTGTCCTGCCACTGGGCGCGCTTGCGCAGGCCGGTCTCGGTGTAGCGCAGCACCGGCAGGAAGGGCACCGACTCGGCCGCCACCAGCTCCTGCACCAGCCGCAGCAGGTCGAAGCCGGCCTGGCCGGCGTAGAGCTCGGCCACCTGCAGGAAGTCGGCGTCGTGCGCCACCGCGTCGGCCAGGCGACGCACGCTGACGAGCTGCGCCGGCTGCTCGTCGCTGGCGGGCCAGAGCCGGGGCGCCTCCAGGCGGTCGAGCAGCCACTCGCGCAGTGCGGCCTGTTCCATCTCCTCCCACTCGGGAGTGTTCCAGCGGCGCTTGTAGTCTGGGCGTTCGAGCAGACTGATCGCTGTGCTGGATTCGATCAGGTCGATGCGACGCTGCACTGTGCGGCGGTAGGCCTCGGGCCAGTGCGCCGGCACCTCGGTGACGGGGGTGGAGCCATGGCGCTCGAACCAGGTGCTCTGCTCCTGGCCGGCGGCCATGCGGCGCGCCAGCACGATCTCGAAGGCACGTTCGCCCAGCGCAACCGGTATAGGGGCCATGACCAAGTGTTCAAGATCCTGTGCCTGCACATTTTCAGGAAGCAAGCCGTAAAGCCCGTAGCACTGCCAGTCCAGCTCTTCCTGCAGGCCAATCATCTGTCTGAGAACGTACTCAGCCGATCCGCTAGCGCAGTCCAAGTCTTCCCGGCTGGGAAGCTGAGGAAGTGCCATGACAGCCCGTGGCAAGCACGTTTGACGCTGCAGGCTCAGTTCTTCCAGCCGCTTGGCAAGATCCAGCGGGCGCGACGCAGGCAGCGGAAGCTCTGCAACATTCGTAGCGTTGAAGGCGTAGCGCTCTTCTCTCGTGCGCTTGCCGGCAAGATGAGCTCCTTTTTTCTGGCACACCTGCTTCAGCCAGAAGCACGCCACCGACGAATTCAGCAACCCCAGCAGCCCCAGGTGCTCGTCTTCGCTGCTGCCGGCGGGCAGCTTGATGACCGGGGCGGTCTGCTTGAACACCTTGCCGCCGCGGTCGAGGACGAAGTGGTTGTGGGTGGCAACCTCGGCGAAGGTGATGGTGAGGGGCTGAACAAGGCGAGCCCGATAGACCTCACGAAGGTCCCACCACCGCAGGCCCTTCTGCTCAACTGGTACGCCAAACGCCTTGCGATCTTTCAGCGACGTACGGTAGTTCCACAAACCTTTGGCATGGGCTAGCTTGATGTCTCCTCCAACATCTTTGCCCAAGTCGCTGTAAGGCCAGAGCACGGCCAAATCAGAAAAGCAGGTCCAATCCCGAACGACATCACCTTCAACGATGGTCTTGGCTCCAGAGAACCCCAGCCGATTCACTGCGCTTGTTGGCAGCATCAGGCAGTTGTCTTCTCCTGTGATGACCGAATAGCCTATGTCGGCTCGGATCTCTCTCAGCCTGACTGAACCTTCTTCGATCTGCTCTCGAAGTTCTGACGCACCACCCCCTCCCAGGCTCCACGGGTGCTTGCCGAACGTCGCCCGCGGCGTGTCGGCGACGCTGATGAATTCGCTCTCGCTGCCCGGCCGGTCGATCTGGTCGACGATGGCGCTCCAGACCCAGCCCCGCGCCGGGTCGTCCGGCGTGCTGGGCTCGCCCTTGATGCCCATCACCGTGCGCACCGCCGCCAGCATCGGCTTGCGGTGACGGCCAAAGAGGATGACGGTGGGCGTGCCGTGGCCGGGAATGTAGGCGCCCGAGGTGTCGACCACATGCGTCAGGTCCAGCCGCGGCAGCACCTCCTCGATCAGCTTCGAGCCGAACTCGCGCTTCATGAAGGAATTGGCGGTGATCAGCCCGACATGGCCCGCCTCGGTCGAACCCTGGGGAGAAACAGCCAGCTCGAAGAAACGCTCGGTAAACGGCGCGCCGAGCGAATATTGCCGATGGCAGCTCGCGTATTTCAGCCGGTAGGCCGCATTCAGCGCCTTGTCACCCACCACGATGTACGGCGGATTGCCCACCACCGCGTGGTACTGCCGGCCCAGGATCTGGTTGACCTGCTCCAGATCCTCGCTGAGATAGGCGTGGTCCAGCCCGTATTGCGCCAGCGCCTCGGCCGCCTCGAACAGCGAATCGGTCTGCGTCAGCCCGAACCGGCGCCCGTGCAGCAGGCTGTCGCCGATGGCCACATGCACCTTGAAGTCCGGCGCATCGGCCAGCCGGCCCACCTCGGCCACCTGCAGCGCCGCCACCCACAGGCGAAAGCGCGCGATCGCCACCGCGAACGGGTTCAGGTCCACGCCGGCCACGCCGTCGAGCGCTTTCTGCGCGATGTCGCGCGGGTTGCGCCCCGGCTCGTGCCGCAGCCACTCGCCCACCAGCCGCCGGAAGCCCCCCAGCAGAAAGTCGGGCCGCCGCAGAAAACGGAAAAAATCGTACGCTAAGGCCACCCCACAGGCCGAAGCGGCCGGAACCGCCCCTTGCCGGGCACGCCGCCGCGCCAGACGTAGTCACCGGTCAGGTTGATGTGGTTC
>NZ_JACCPY010000043.1 GCF_013426975.1 Sphaerotilus sulfidivorans | reverse complement strand
CGCCGGCGACGATCATCTTGAAGCCACGGATGGTTTCCTTCAGCGGCACGTACTTGCCCGGCGAGCCGGTGAACACTTCCGCGACGTGGAAGGGCTGCGACAGGAAGCGCTGGATCTTCCGGGCGCGGGCGACGCGGTCGTCCATCTGGACGACGGCGAGCCGGCGCAGCGCCTGGATCTGCCAGCGCTGCTGGCCGCCCAGCCGCCGGACACGGCGCTGCAGGTCTGCGGCCCGGCCGGCCTGATCGACGCGGCGCTGGCCGAGGCGCGCCGCCAGGGCTGGGCGGAGTCGCGCCTGCACTGGGAGCGCTTCGCCGCCGACCCGGCGCTGGAAGGCGGCGACGGCGGACCGGTCGAGCAGGACGAGGCCTTCGAGGTGGAGCTCGCGCACAGCGGCCGCGTCATCAGCGTGCGCGCCGACCAGACGGTGGTCGAGGCGCTCGGCGCCGAGGGCATCGAGATCCTCACCTCCTGCGGCGAGGGCGTCTGCGGCACCTGCCTGACCCGGGTGATCGCCGGCGAGCCCGACCACCGCGACCAGTACCTCACGCCCGAGGAGCAGGCCGCATGCGACCAGTTCCTGCCATGCCGCTCGCGGGCGAAGTCGGCTCGGCTGGTGCTGGACCTGTGAGCGGGCAGGCCCGGTTCAGCCCGACACACCGCGGGCTTGCGCGGCGCGCAGCGCCTGCAGGTCGAGCACATGCTCGCCCGGCGCCGACAACCGCTCGATCGCCAGGTCGATGAAGGCCCGCACCCGCGCGGGCTGCGCCCTGCGGCTGCCGTAGTAGACGAAATAGCTGTAGCGGTCGGGCATCAGATCGACCAGCAGCGGCACCAGCCGGCCGGCGCGGAGGTGGGGCGCCGCGGTCACGCCGGCGATCTGCCCGATCACCCGGCCGGACAGCACCGCCTGCAGCTCCAGCGCCTCGTCGTTGGTGCACAGCGCCGGCAGCACCGGCTGGTCGCGCTCCTCGCCGTCGATCTGGAAGCGCCACGGCATCAGCAGGCCCGAGGCCGGGTGACGGTAGACCGCGCAGCGGTGGTCGGGCAGCGCGGCGGGGCTGTCGGGCGCACCGTGCCGGCGCAGATACTCCGGCGCCGCGCACACCACCATCTGCACCGGAAACAGCCGCCGCGCGATCACGCCCTCATGCGGCGACAGGCCGAGGCGAAACCCCACATCGACCCGGTCCTCCACCCAGTTGCCGACCCGGTCCTCGAGCTGCACGTCGGGCACCACCTGCGGGTGGCGCTCGCAGAACTCGTCGAGCAGCCGCCACAGCAGCGGCGCGAAGGTCGCGCGCGGCCCGACGATGCGCAAGGGGCCGGCGATGTCCTCGCGGGCATGCCGGATCGCGTGCACCGCGCGCTGCAGGCCCGCCAGCGAAGGCCGCGCCTCGTCCAGGAAGCGCTGGCCCTCGTCGGTCAGCGCCATCGAGCGCGTGGTGCGGTGGAAGAGCCGCACGCCCAGGTGCTGCTCCAGCTGCGCCAGCGCCTGGCTGGCCGCCTGCGGACTGATGCCCAGCACGACGGCGGCCTTGCGCAGGCTGCCCAGCTCGGCGGTGGTGACGAAGACGGAAATCGTGCGCAACTCGTTGATGGCCATCGGGTGCCTGGGGCATCGGGGTACCGGTGGATTGTCCGCAATGCATTGTCAATTCATCAAGCATTTCGCGTCTTCTGGATGATGGATCGAATTCCTAGACTGGCCCCAGCCTCAGGACCACCCTCATCAGGAGCCCGTCATGGACACCCTCACCCTCAACAACGGACTGCGCATGCCGATCGCCGGCTTCGGCGTCTTCCAGATCGCCGACCCGGCCGAATGCAGCCGTAGCGTCGTCGACGCGATCGCCGCCGGCTACCGCCTGATCGACACCGCGGCCTCGTACCAGAACGAAGCGGCGGTGGGCGAAGGCCTGCGCCGCAGCGGCGTGCCGCGCGACCAGCTCTTCATCACCAGCAAGCTCTGGGTCGAGGACGCCAGCGAGGCGCGTGCGCGCCGGGCGATCGACGCTTCGCTGCGCCAGCTCGGGCTCGATCACCTCGACCTCTTCCTGATCCACCAGCCCTTCGGCGACGTGCACGGCGCCTGGCGCGCGATGGAGGACGCGGTGCAGGCCGGCAAGCTGCGCGCCATCGGCGTGAGTAACTTCGCCCCCGACCGGCTGATGGACCTGATCGCCTTCAACACGCTGAAGCCCGCGGTCAACCAGATCGAGGTCAACCCCTTCCACCAGCAGGCCGAGAGCGTCGACTTCATGCGCGGCGAGGGCGTTCAGCCCCAGGCCTGGGCCCCGTTCGCCGAGGGGCGCAACGGCCTGTTCCAGAACGCGCTGCTGGCCGACATCGGCCGCCGGCACGGCCGGTCGGTCGGGCAGGTGGTGCTGCGCTGGGCAGTGCAGCGCGGCATCGCGGTGCTGGCCAAGTCGGTGCGCCCCGAGCGCATGGCCGAGAACCTGGCGATCTTCGACTTCGAGCTCGACCGCGACGACATGGCGCGCATCGCCACGCTGGAGACCGGCCAGAGCAGCTTCTTCTCGCACCGCGACCCGGCCATCGTGAAATGGATGAGCGAGCGCCGCCTGGACCGCTGAGACCGAAAGACGAAAGACCGATCATGACTTCGCACGCCGACCGCTCCTCTTCCTTTTCCACCTCGTCCGGCACCGTCGACGCCCCGCGCCGCCGGCTGCTGGCCACCGCCGCCCTGCTGGGCGTGGCGCCGGGCCTGCTCTCGGCCTGTGCCAACGCGGCCACGACCACGACACCGACTGCCTCCGGGGCCCGCCGGCGCCTCGGGCCGCTGGAGGTCTTCCCCGTCGGCCTGGGCTGCCAGTGGCGCCCGGGCGCCACGCCCGGCGTGGTGGCGGACTCGTACAGCAGCGCCTTCGACCGCCCGGCGGCCATCCGCCTGATCCATGAGGCGGTAGAGCGCGGCGTCACGCTGATCGACACCGCCGAGGCCTACGGCCCCTTCCTGTCCGAGGACATCGTGGGCGAGGCGCTGCAGGGCCGGCGCGACCGCGTGGTGCTGGAGACCAAGTTCGGCTTCGACATCGACCGCGCGACCGGCCAGCGCCTGCCCGGGGGCCGCAACAGCCGGCCCGAGCACATCCGCGCCGTGGTCGAGGACCAGCTGCGCCGGCTGCGCACCGACCGCATCGACGTGCTGATCCAGCACCGCGTCGACCCCAACGTGCCGATCGAGGAGGTGGCCGGCACGCTCAAGGACCTGATCGTCGCCGGCAAGCTGCGGCACTACGGCCTGTCCGAGCCGGGGCTGCAGACCGTGCGCCGGGCGCACGCCGTGCACCCGGTGGCCGTCATCCAGAACGAGTACTCGATGCTGTGGCGCGGCCCGGAGGCCGGCGTGCTGCCGCTGTGCGAGGAACTCGGCATCGGCTTCGTCTGCTGGAGCCCGCTGGGCATGGGCCTGCTGGCCGGCGGCGTCAGCCGTGACAGCCGCTTCACGCCGCCAGACTTCCGTGCGATCTCGGCGCGCTTCGCGCCCGAGGCCCTGCCAGCCAACGTGGCCCTGGCCGATCTGGTGCGCGACTGGGCGCAGCGCAAGAACGCCACGTCGTCGCAGGTGGCGCTGGCCTGGCTGCTGTCGCGCAAGCCGTGGATCGTGCCGATCCCCGGGACGACCAACGCCGCGCACCTGCGCGAGAACATCGGCGCGGCCGAGCTGCGCTTCACGCCAGGCGAGCTGGCCGAGCTGGATGCCGCGTTGGGCGCGATCCGCATCCAGGGCGAGCGCCTGCCGCCGGCGGTGGCGGTAATGTCCGGTGTGGAGGCGCCGCCGCCCAGGCGCTGAGGCCTGCTTTCAGCCCGCCTTGGCACCGCCGCCCAGCGCGATCACCGCCATGCCGGCCAGGCTGATGCCCGCCCCGATCCAGTCGGTGGGCGCCAGAACGACGCCGTCCACCCAGCGCAGCCACAGCAGCGCCACGACGATGTAGGCGCCGCCATAGGCCGCGTAGGTGCGGCCCGATGCGCCGGGGTGCAATGTCAGCAGCCAGGCGAACAGCGCCAGGCTCAGTGCCGCCGGCAGCAGCAGCCAAGCGCTGCGCCCCTGCCGCAGCCACAGCCATGGCAGGTAGCAGCCGACGATCTCGGCCACCGCCGTCAGGCCGAACAGCAGCGCGGTACGCAGCAGCTCCAGGCTGGCCATGGCGATCAGCAGGCCGGCCGAGGCTTCAGCCTTCCAGCTTGGAGAGATCGCGCACCGCGCCCTTGTCGGCGCTGGTGGCCAGCAGCGCATAGGCCTTCAGCGCGGCCGAGACCTGGCGCGGACGCGGCTGGGCGGGCTTCCAGCCCTTGGCGTCCTGCTCGACGCGGCGCGCGGCCAGCTCTTCGTCGCTGAGCAGCACATTGATCGAGCGGTTCGGGATGTCGATGCGGATGCGGTCGCCGTTCTTCACCAGACCGATCGCGCCGCCGGCCGCCGCTTCCGGCGAGCAGTGGCCGATCGACAGGCCCGAGGTGCCGCCCGAGAAGCGGCCGTCGGTCAGCAGCGCGCAGGCCTTGCCCAGGCCCTTGGACTTGATGTAGCTGGTGGGATAGAGCATTTCCTGCATGCCCGGGCCGCCCTTCGGACCTTCGTAGCGCACGATGACCACGTCGCCGGCCTTGACCTTGTCGGCCAGGATGTCGGCCACCGCCTCGTCCTGCGACTCGGTCACATAGGCCGAGCCCTCGAACACCAGGATGGACTCGTCGACGCCGGCGGTCTTGACCACGCAGCCGTCGAGCGCGATGTTGCCACGCAGCACCGCCAGGCCGCCTTCCTGCGAGAAGGCATGCTCGTTCGAGCGGATGCAGCCCTCGGCGCGGTCCAGGTCCAGGCTCGGCCAGCGGGTGGCCTGGCTGAACGCGACCTGGGTCGGGATGCCGGCCGGGCCGGCCATGTAGAAGGTCTTCACCTCGTCGGACGGTGCGCGGGCGATGTCCCACTGGTCCAGCGCGTCCTTCATGGTCTTGGCGTGGATGGTCGGCACGTCGGTGTGCAGCTTGCCGGCGCGGTCGAGCTCACCCAGGATGGCCATGATGCCGCCAGCGCGGTGCACGTCCTCGATGTGGTACTTGTTGGTGTTGGGCGCGACCTTGCACAGCTGCGGCACGACACGCGACAGGCGGTCGATGTCGGCCATCGTGAAGTCGATGCCGGCCTCCTGGGCGATGGCCAGCAGGTGCAGGATGGTGTTGGTCGAGCCGCCCATCGCGATGTCGAGCGTGATCGCGTTCTCGAAGGCCTTGAAGCCCATCGAGCGCGGCAGCACGCTGCTGTCGTCCTGCTCGTAGTAGCGCTTGCACAGCTCGACCGCCAGACGGCCGGCGCGCTTGAAGAGCTGCTCGCGGTCGGCGTGCGTGGCCAGCACGGTGCCGTTGCCCGGCAGGGACAGGCCCAGCGCCTCGGTCAGGCAGTTCATCGAGTTGGCGGTGAACATGCCCGAGCAGGAGCCGCAGGTCGGGCAGGCCGAGCGCTCGACCTCGGCCAGATCGGCATCCGACACCTTGCTGTCGACCGCCATGACCATCGCGTCGACCAGGTCGAGCTTCTTGATCTGCACGGTCTGGGTGCCCGGCACCGCCAGGCGCACCTTGCCAGCCTCCATCGGGCCGCCGGAGACGAAGACGACCGGGATGTTCAGGCGCATCGCGGCCATCAGCATGCCGGGCGTGATCTTGTCGCAGTTGGAGATGCACACCAGCGCGTCGGCGCAGTGGGCGTTGACCATGAACTCGACCGAGTCGGCGATCAGGTCGCGGCTCGGCAGCGAGTACAGCATGCCGTCGTGGCCCATCGCGATGCCGTCGTCCACGGCGATGGTGTTGAATTCCTTGGCGACGCCGCCGGCGGCCTCGATCTCGCGCGCGACCAGCTGGCCCAGATCCTTCAGGTGCACATGACCCGGCACGAACTGGGTGAAGCTGTTGGCCACGGCGATGATCGGCTTCGAGAAGTCGTCATCCTTCATGCCGGTGGCGCGCCACAGGGAACGGGCTCCGGCCATGTTGCGGCCGGCGGTGGAGGTCTTCGAACGGTAGGCGGGCATGGCAGCTCTTTCGGGCAGCCCCGTGCGCAGGGCACGGGAGCGGGGAAACGGAGCCTGCGATTTTCGCCCAGTCCGGGGCGGCATGCGTTCCTGCGGCGCTATTTCTCTGCGGAGAGACCCGGATCCGTGTCGAGCAGGCCGCGCCGGTCGAAGCGCAGCGAGATTTCCTGCAGCGTCTGCTTCAGCTCGGGCGAGGCCTCCGGCGGCAGGATCACGAAACCTGGCACATGGCCCTGGCTGCCGACGCCCAGCTTCAGCTTCAGCTCGCCTTCGGCCAGCTGCAAGGCCGGCAGACCCTGGCCGATGCGCTGCAGGAAGCGGTCCATCATCGCGCCGATCTGCTCCGGTGCGACCACCTCCAGCCGACCGGTCGCCTTGAGCTGGGCCGCCTGCGCGCCCAGGCGCTCGCGTGCGAGCTTCAGTTCCTCGTCCTGTCGGCCCAGCTGCCGGCGCAGCTCGGCCGTGCCGCGCTCGAGTGCCTCGGCCACCGCCTTGGCCAGCATCGCCTTCTGCTCCTGCAGCATCGCCTCGGCACCGGACAGCGCACGCGCCGACTGCTCCTGCTCCTGCGCCATCCGGCGGTTGTCCTCGACCAGACCGTCGATCTGCTGCTGCAGACGCGCGATCTCGTCGGGCTCGGTCAGCGCGGCGGGCGCGGACGGACTGGCGGCCAGGCGCTGCGCCAGCTGGTCGAGCTCGCGGCGCAGCGTCAGCTCGCGGTCGGCCGCGGCGGTGGCGGCCAGGCGGAACTGTCCGAGCATCGCCTCGGCCTGCACCAGCTGCCTGGCGGCCTGCTCGTTGCGCTGCTCGCTGTCGTTCAGGGCCTGGCGCAGCTGGTCACACTCCTTGACGAGCAGCTGGCGGGCGGTGTCGGACTCGGCCAGCGCAGCCCGGAACTGCGCCAGCGTGGTCGGTTTGCGAAGATCGGTGACCATCAGGCAGCTCCGGTGTCGTCGACCAGCGTCTCGCGCAGCAGGCGACCGCGTGCGTCGGTCGCGCTCACCAGCCAGCGGCGCTGCGGGGCAAGGTAGTCGGCCCGGACCTGGATCGGCCCGAGCAGCTTGTCGAGGCGCGCGATCTCGGCGCGGGCACGGAATTCGGCGGCCACCGCTTCGGCGCTGCGCTGGGGCGGGCGCGCAGCCGCCTCGGCAGGCGGCGCGGTGGCCACGAAGCGCAGCTTCAGCGTCGACAGGCCGTCCTGGGGCAGTCCGGCGGTCAGCCGCGCCAGGGAGACCGGCTCGACCCCGAGCTCGCCGGCGCCCGGGGTCAATGCGGCGCGGATCTCCAGCGTGACCTCGGACATCATCATCGAGGCGGCGCCGGTCTCGCCGGCACGCACCAGCTGCTCCTGCGCGCGGGCCAGCGAGCGCCCGGCGCTGTCGGCCAGCTCGGAGAGCGTCGCGGCGGCAGCCGGCTTGGTGAAGGTGGCCATCGTCAGATCTCCCGTGCGGATCGGGTCGGGTGCGGTGCGCTCATTCCGGCGTGCCCACCGTGCGGCGCGGGATGTCGAGCCGCAGCGGCGCGGGCACCGGAACCAGGGTCGCGGTGATCTTCGAGCGCACCTGAACATCGCGCTGGAGCTTGCGCTCGAAGCGCACCGAAGCGGTGTCGGCGAACAGGCCCAGGCTGCCCTGGCGACGCTGGCCGCGCTCGTCGAGCTGCTCGACCAGCTTCATGTCCATGCTGACCTCGAGGGTGGCCTGGGAGAACTGGTAGAAGGTCGGCCGCACCCCGAGCTCCAGCAGCGACACCATCTGCGGCTTGGCGGTCGCATAGCTGATGCTGCCGTCGGCGCCGATCGTCTCGGTGATGCTCGGCACGACCGGCACGCGGGTCTGCGCCAGCTCGGCCACCAGCTCGGCGGCGCTGCGGTCCAGCGCGACCTGAGCGTCGGCGATGCTCTCGGCCATCATGCGGATCAGGTCGGTCAGCGAGGCCGAGCCGACCTCGCTGACCGCTGTTTCCGGCGCATGCAGCGCAGGCCGGAAGGCGCGGGTGGCGCTGCTCATGTCACTGCTGCGGCCGGTTGTCGACGACCACGAGCTGCGGGGCCAGGCGCGGCGGCGGCGGCACCGGCACCAGACGCGTCACCAGCCGGCTGGTGCCGTGCACTTCCTTGCCGAACTTGCGGTTGTGCGAGACGTCGGCGGTGACCGAAGCGCTCCAGCAGGAAAAGCCCACCTTGGCCTTCAGCCCGACCTTGACATTGGTTTCGGTCGAGGTGGTGGTCTTGATGTCCATCGCCACTTCGATCGTCGCTTCGGCGAACTGGTAGAAGGTCGGCATCAGGCCGACCTGGATCAGCGACACATTGACGGGCGGCGAGTTCTGGTAGCTCACCGAGCCGTCCTGCGCGATGGTCTGCGTCATGCCGAGCACCATCGGCAGCGTGGTGTCGGCCAGCGCCTTGGCGGTCTCCACCGAGTTCTCGTCCAGCGCACGCTGCGCCTCGGCGATGCCGAGTGCCAGCTTCAGCACCATGTCCGGCAGCGGTACATCGAGCAGTTCCTGTCCCACGCTTGCAGCCATTTCCTCAACTCCTGGATGATGACGTGACGGTGACGGACGACGGCGCCGCGCTGGACGACCGGTCCGGGAAGGAGGGCAGGGCGGCATGGGCCGCAGCCACCCGGGCGAACCGGTCCTGATCAAGATGGACCGGTCCGATGAAACTCAGCTCAGGATGTCCGCGCAGGCCGAGATAGCGGGTCACCGGCATCATCACCAGCGCCCGGCAGGGATCGAGCGGCACCGCCACGCGCCCGCCCTGCCCGACCAGGGCCGCGATGCGCCCGGGCCGGCGGCTGACCATCAGGAAAAGACCCAGACCGGGCAGCGACAGCGAGATGCGCGCACCGAACTGCTCCGCGATCGTCATGGGCACGGCCTCCATCCGGCGGCGGAGTTCCGCCTGCTCTTCGCTGCACGACTTCTGTGCGACTTCTGTGCAATTTCTGCACGACTGGCAGCGATGATGTGCAGGGATCGGGACTCAGGCCAATGAATTTTTCATTTTGATCCCGCCGGAACGATCGCATGCACAAGGAAAGTGCAGGCCGCAGGCTGCTGGTGCAGCTCAGCGCACCGCGCCCGTGGTGTTGACATGCAGCGCGTACAGCGAATGGCTCGCGGCCATGAACAGCCGGTTGCCCTTCGCGCCACCGAAGCAGAGGTTGGCGCAGCGCTCGGGCAGGTGGATGTGGCCGATCGGGCGGCCGTCGGGCGCGAAGACGCGCACGCCGTCGAGCCCGTCAGGCTCGGCGCCCGGCGCGCCGTTGCTGCCGAAGCCGCACCAGAGACGGCCCGCCACGTCGACCGCCATGCCGTCGAGCGCGCCGGGGCCGTCAGCATCGACAATCAGGCGCCGGTTCGACAGCCGGCCGTCCGCGGCATGGTCCCAGGCCCAGAGGCGGCGGTGCGGTGCGGCGCGGCTCTCGATCACGTAGAGCACCGACTCGTCCGGCGAGAACGCCAGCCCGTTCGGTCCGGCCAGGTCGTCGATCATGTAGTCGAGGCGGCCTGCGGCGTCGATCCGGTAGACGCCGTGCGGGCGCTGCGGCGCGGCCGGCTCGCCCTCCCAGTGACCGCCGATGCCGAAGTCCGGGTCGGTGAACCAGACCGCGCCGTCGCGCCGGCAGCCGGTGATGTCGTTGGGCGAGTTCAGCCGCGCGCCGTCGAAGCGATCGGCCAGCACGGTGATGCGGCCGTCGTGCTCGGTGCGGGTGACGCGGCGCGTCAGGTGCTCGCAGCTGACGAGCCGCCCTTGCGCATCGCGGGCATGGCCGTTGGCGTGGTTCGAGGGCTGGCGGAACACGCTGAGCTGGCCCGAGCAGTCGTCCCAGCGCAGGATGCGGTCGTTCGGGATGTCCGACAGCAGCAGGAAGCGGCCGTCGCCGAACCAGACCGGCCCCTCGGCCCAGCGCAGGCCGCCGGCCAGGCGCTCGACCGAGGCGCTGAACAGCCGCAGCTTCAGGAAGTCGGGATGCAGCACCTCGACCGCCGGGTCCGGGCAGCGCAGCGCCAGGGGACCGAGGCGGTCGATCGGCTCGGGAACCGGCATCTCAGGCCTCCTCGAAGAAGGGGCCGGTGCGCACGAAGGCGCCGCCCTGATGGATCACGGCCGGATCCTCGCGGTCGAGCACCGGCTGGCGCGCCTCGACCTCGGCGCGGAAGACCTCGGACGAATCCTGCGGCCGGTAGCCGAGGTGGCGCGCCGGGGTGTTGTCCCACCAGGCGGTGGCGTTGTCGCTCAGGCCGTAGACGATGCTGTGGCCGACCACCGGCGCGGTGAGCGCGGCCATGAACAGCCGCTCGGTGTCGTCGAAGCTCATCCAGGTGGCGAGCATGCGCCGGTCCTTCGGCGCGGCGAAGGCCGAGCCGATGCGCACGCTGACCGTCTCCAGGCCGAAGCGGTCCCAGTAGAGCTGGGCCAGATCCTCGCCGAAGGCCTTGGACAGGCCGTAGAAGCCGTCCGGCCGCACCGGGTCGCGCGGGCTGATGACCTGGTCCTGGCGGTAGAAGCCGGTGACATGGTTGGAGCTGGCGAAGACGATGCGGCGCACGCCGTGCCGGCGCGCCGCCTCGTACAGGTTCACCGCACCGTGGATGTTGGCCGCGGCGATGCGCTCCCAGCTCTGCTCGGTCGAGACGCCGCCGAGATGCACGACCGCATCGACGCCCTCGAGCAGCGCAAGCACCGCCGCGCGGTCGGCCAGGTCGGCGACGATCACCTCCTCGCCGTCGGTGGCCGGGGCCATCGGCTCAAGGTCGCTCAGGCGCAGCCGGTCGCAGCAGGCCTTCAGGCGCGGACGCATCTCACGGCCAAGGTGACCGGCTGCGCCGGTCAGCAGGATCCGGCCGAAGCGGATCGGGGAAACGGTCAGATCAGACATGTGGCGAAGGGGGTTCGTTCAGGACGGGTGAAGGCGCGTGAGGCAGGCCCGCCGGCCTGCAGACTCACAGCCCGAGCAGCCGCGGCAGCCACAGCGACAGCCACGGCATGTAGGTGACCATCAGCAGCACGATGAACAGCGCGACGAAGAAAGGCATCATCGCCCGCGTCACCACGCCCAGGGACAGCTTGGCCACCGCCGAGCCGACGAACAGCACCGTGCCGACCGGCGGCGTGATCAGGCCGATGCCCAGATTGACCATCATGATCATGCCGAAATGGACCGGATCGATGCCCAGCGAGGTCGCCACCGGCAACAGGATGGGCGTCAGGATCAGGATCAGCGGCGACATGTCCATCAGGCAGCCCAGCAGCATCAGCAGCAGGTTGATCAGGCCGAGAATGACGTACTTGTTGTCCGACAGGCTGGTGATGAAGGCCGTGACCTTCATCGGGATCATCATCAGCGTCATCAGGTAGCCGAAGGCCGCAGCGAAGCCGATCAGGATCATGACCACGGTGACCGTCTTGACGGTGCGATGCACCAGCCGCGGCAGGTCGCACCACTTGTAGTCGCGATAGATGAACATCGTGACGAAGAAGGCCCACAGCACCGCGATCGAGGCCGACTCGTTGGCAGTGAACACGCCGCTGAGAATGCCGCCCAGGATGATGACCATGGTCATCAGCCCCCACAGCGCATCGACCGTGATCTTCAGCGCCTGCTTCAGCGCAATGACCTCGCCCTTGGGGTAGTTGCGCCGGCGCGCGGTGATCAGGCACAGCGCGGCCAGCGTCAGGCCCATCAGCAGCCCGGGCAGCACGCCGGCCATGAACAGCGCGGCGATCGACACCGAACCGCCCGCCGCCAGCGAATACAGCACCGCGTTGTGGCTGGGCGGAATCAGGATGGCCTGCACCGAGCCGCTGACGGTGACCGCCGCTGCAAAGTCCCGGGGATAGCCCTTCTTCTCCATCTCGGGAATCAGCACCGAGCCGACCGAGGCGGTGTCGGCCACCGAAGAGCCCGAGATGGCGCCGAAGAAGGTGCTGGCCAGGATGTTGACCAGACTGAGCCCACCGCGGATGAAGCCCACCAGCACGCCGGCGAAGGCCACCAGGCGGCGAGCCATGCCGCCTTCGGCCATGATCGCACCGGCCAGCACGAAGAAGGGAATCGCCAGCAGCGAGAACTTGTTGATGCCGGAGGCGAGCTGGATCATCACCGCATCGAGCGGCAGATCGATCCACAGCGCGCCAGCCAGCGCGGCCAGGCCCAGGGAGTAGGCCACCGGCACGCCCAGCATCATCAGCACGAAGAAGCTGCCCAGCAGCACAAGGGTATCCATGATTTCAGGCCTCCGGCCGGACTTCGTCGAAGCGCACGACGGCGCGATGGCTCTGCGGCCCGAACAGGCGCTTTTCCAGCACGAACAGCAGCGTGAGCGCGGCCCCGACGGGCAGCGCGGCATAGGTGGCGCCCACCGGCAGCCAGGGCAGCTCGGCGATGCCCTGGTTCCAGGTCTCGAGGCACAGCCGGGTGCCCCAGACCAGGCAGAAGCCGCACACCAGCCCCATCAGCACATCGACCGCGACGGCGAGAACCCGCTGCAGGCCGTCAGGCAGCCGCTCGGTCAGCATCGTCACTGCGATGTGGCCGCCGGCGCGGTAGGCGCAGGCCGCACCGATGAAGGTGAACACCATCATCAGCAGGATGGCGATCGGCTCGGGCCACTGCGAGCCGGTGCCCAGCACATAGCGGCTGAACACGCCCCAGGGAATGATGAGCGACATGAGGGTGATGGCGCCGCCCGCCACCCAGATGGCGCACAGGTAGAGGCGATCCATCAGGCGGATCAGCGGATGGTCCATGGTGCAGGCCTGCGTCATCGGATCAGCGGACCGCCTCGATGCGGCGGATCAGGTCGGCATGGGCGGCGCCGTACTTGGCGCGCACGGGGGCGGTGGCCTCACGGAACGCCTTGCTGTCGATCTCGATGAACTCGACACCGGCGCCCTTGAGCTTGGCGGTGTTGTCGGCAACCGCCTTGTCCCACAGCGCACGCTGCTCGAGCTGCGCCTCGCGGCCGAGCTTCTTCATCAGCGCCTGGTCGGCCGGGCTCAGCTTGTCCCAGGTGAACTTGGACACCACCAGGAGTTCCGGAATGATCAGGTGGTGGGTCTGGGTGTAGTACTTCGCGCCGGTGCTGTAGTGGTTGCTGGTGAAATAGCTGGGCGCATTGTTCTCCGCGCCGTCGACCACGCCGGTCTGCAGCGCGGTGAAGACCTCGCCATAGCCCATGCTGATGCCGTTGCCGCCCATCGCGTTCATGGTGTCCACGAACAGCGGATTGCCCATCATCCGGATCTTCTGGCCCTTCAGGTCGGCGGGCTGGCGAACCGGCTTCTTGGTGTAGAGATTGCGGCTGCCGCCGTCCATCCAGGCGATCGCCACCAGCTTCGCGGGCGATGCGCTGATGCGCGCCAGCAGCTCCTCGCCGATCGAGCCGTCGATGACCGCGCGCATGTGGGCGATGTCGCGGAACACGAAGGGCATGTTGAAGACATTGACCTCCGGCACCACCGTGCCCACCGGACCCAGCGAGGTGCGCAGCAGGTTGATCGCGCCGAACTGGGTCTGCTCGATCATTTCCTTTTCGCCGCCGAGCACGCCGCCCGGATAGGTCTGGACCTTCAGCCGACCTTCGCTGGCCGTCTCGAGCTTGCGCCCCAGGCTCTCGACCGCCATCACGGTGGGATAGCCGGCCGGGTGCACGTCGGCGGCTTTCAGGACCATCTTCTGGGCTGAGGCGATCAGCGGGATCTGCATCAGCAGGGCGGCCAGGCCGGTGGCCAGCAGGGTACGGCGAACAGTCATGGGATGTCTCCGATCGGGGGAAAGAGCTGCCGCTTGGATTGTTGTCATCTGTCGTCATACAACATGGCATTCAGCATGACGAGCAAGAGGGCAGCCGGGCTTGCGAAGCAGATTAAACGATTAACTTGACTCCCGGGTCAATCGCTGCATCACTAGGACAATTACCTAGTCATCACCTCCAAAAACCAGAGAAATCAGGGTTAACACGAAAAGGTAAATGTTTACCTCATCAAGGCATCTTCTCTTATGATGTGTGCAAAACATTGCCCACGTCATCACACAACACAATGATCGCCGTCGACCATGAATCACGAACCTGCGCCCGACGCCCCTGATCTGTCCGCCACGGCAGCGCCGCGTCGCCGCCGCGCCGCGACGATCCGCGATGTCGCCCAGGCGGCCGGCGTGTCGACCGCGACGGTGTCGAAATTCCTCAACGGCGGTCAGCGCTTCACCCGCGAGGTGGAGGAGCGGGTGGCCCAGGCGGTGCGCGATCTGGGCTACAGCTCCAACCCGATGGCACGCGGCATGATCACCGGCCGCACCGGCAACGTCGGCATCGTGGTGCTGGATGTGCGTAACCCGCACTTCACCAGCCTGATCCGCGGCGCCTCGCGGCCGGCGGCCGAGGCCGGGCTGAACCTGCTGTTCGCCGACATCGCCGAGGGCCTGGCGCCGGAGCTGCCGACGCTGCAGGCGCTGAGCCGGCGGGTCGACGGCCTGATCGTCAGCGCGCGGCTGTCGGACGAGGCGCTGGCCTGGCTGGGCACCTCGGACATGCCGGTGGTCTACTACGGCGGACCGCCGGCACAGCAGGACTGCAGCAGCGTCGGCATCGACAACCGCGCCGCCGCCGCGATGCTCGGCCGCCACCTGCGCGAGCTGGGCCATCGGCGCCTGCGCTATGTGGGATTCTCCGGCGCGCGCTGGAGCCAGGAGCGCTGGCTCGGGCTGCAGCAGGCCTTCGAGGGCAGCGGGGCCGAGCTGCACCGCCATGATGTGGCCGAGGCCAGCGCCGACGAGGGCGAGCGCATCGCCTCCGAAGTGCTGCTGGGCGCGGACGCACCCGACGCGGTGGTGGCCTACAACGACCTGATCGCGCTGGGCCTGCTCGGACAGACGCAGGCGCTGGGCCTGTCGGTGCCGCGCGATGTCTCGATCACCGGCTTCGACAACATCGTCTACGGCCGCTACACCAGTCCGGCGCTGACCACCGTCGACAGCGGCAGCGAGCAGACCGGCGAGCGCGCGATGCGCCGGCTGATCGCGCGCATCGGCGGCGATCCGGCCGCCAGAAGCGGCCATGAGCTGATCGCCTCGCGGGTGATCGTGCGCGGCTCGACGCTCGGCCGCCCGGCTGTCAGCCGGGGCGAGGGCCGCACGCGGTAAAGTCGACTGTTTTTCGTCCCTGTCCGAACCCATGTCGCTGCATCCGCCCACCGAACGCCGCCGCCCCCGCACCCTCGCGCTCGAACTGGTCGCGTCGATCGGCGAGCGCATCCGCGACGGCCAGCTGGCCCCCGGCACCAAGCTGCCCACCGAGGCGGCGATCATGGCCGAGTTCGCGGTCAGCCGCACCGTGGTGCGCGAGGCCATCTCGCGGCTGCAGGCCAGCGGTCTGGTCGAGACCCGCCACGGCATCGGCACCTTCGTGCTGGGCCTGGGCGAGGCGCCGGGCTTTCGCATCGCGCCCGAGCAGGTCGCCACGCTGCACGACGTCATCGCGATGCTGGAGCTGCGCATCGGGGTGGAGACCGAAGCGGCCGCGCTGGCCGCGCAGCGCCGCACCGAGGCCGACCTGACCGCAATGCGCGCCGCGCTGGCCGAGGTCACCGCCGCGATCGAGGCCGGCCGCGATGCGGTCGAGGCCGACTTCCACTTCCATCTGGCGATCGCGCGCGCCACTGGCAACCATCACTTCGCCGAGCTGATCGGCACGCTGGGCCGCACCATCATTCCGCGCTCGCGCCTGGACGGGCAGAGCACGCCGGAACAGGAGCAGGAGCGACGCCACTACCTGCGCCGGGTCAATGCCGAGCACGACAGCATCTGCGATGCGATCGCCGCCGGCGACCCGGAGGCCGCACGTGCGGCGATGCGCACCCACCTGGCCAACAGCCGCGAGCGCCGCCGCCGCATGGGCGGCGCCTGACCTTCCTCGGCGCCCACGGCGGCGCCCGCTGGTCATCCCTCTAGGCAGGTCCTGACGGATCGACTAGATTCGGCGCATGCCTTTCCGCCTTCACGGTTTCGACGGCTGCTTCCAGCTGGTCATCGGTGATCACCTCGCCCGCAGCGTGCGCGGCGTGCCGTGCTCGCCGCCTTCGTGCGCCTGAGCCGCCCCGCGGCTTCTCCCCTTTTTCCCTCCGCGTTTTTCCGTCGTCGTGATCGACGCGGCCGTCTCGGCCTGCGCGCTCGCGCTCGACGGCGCACGTCCCGACCTCTGCCGAAGGAGCCTGTCATGGCTGACCCGACCGTTTCCGTCCCCGTTTCCGCTTCCGTTCCTGCCGCCCCATCCCTGTCCTCCCCCCGCGCCGACCTGTTCGACAACCCGATGGGCCTGTGCGGCTTCGAGTTCGTCGAGTTCGCCGCGCCGGTGGCCGGCCTGCTCGAGCCGCTGTTCGAGCGGATGGGCTTCTCGCTCGTCGCCCGCCACCGCTCCAAGGACGTGGTGCTCTACCGCCAAGGCGAGATCAACTTCATCGTCAACCGCGAGCCCAGGAGCCTGGCGGCCTACTTCGCCGCCGAGCACGGCCCCAGCGCCTGCGGCCTGGCCTTCCGGGTGAAGGATGCGCACCGCGCCTATGCCCGGGCTCTGGAGCTGGGCGCACAGCCGGTGGAGATCCCGACCGGTCCGATGGAGCTGCGCCTGCCGGCGATCAGGGGCATCGGCGGCGCGCCGCTCTACCTGATCGACCGATTCGAGGACGGCAAGTCCATCTACGACATCGACTTCGAGTTCCTGCCCGAATTCCAGGACGCCGCGCGCCGCCGCCCGGTCGGCCACGGCCTGCGCCTGATCGACCACCTGACGCACAACGTCTACCGCGGCCGCATGGCCTACTGGGCGCATTTCTACGAGCACCTGTTCAACTTCCGCGAGATCCGCTACTTCGACATCCAGGGCGAGTACACCGGCCTGACCTCGAAGGCGATGACCGCGCCCGACGGCCTGATCCGCATCCCGCTCAACGAGGAGGCGCGCCAGGGCGGCGGCCAGATCGAGGAGTTCCTGATGCAGTTCAACGGCGAGGGCATCCAGCATGTGGCGCTGCTCTGCGATGACCTGATCGCGACGGTGGACACGCTGCAGATGGCCGGCGTGCCGCTGATGAGCGCGCCCAACGCGGTCTACTACGAGATGCTGGCCGAGCGCCTGCCCGGCCACGGCGAACCGGTGACCGAGCTGCAGACGCGCGGCATCCTGCTCGACGGCTCCACCGCCGGCGGCACGCCGCGCCTGCTGCTGCAGATCTTCAGCCAGCCGCTGCTCGGGCCGGTCTTCTTCGAGTTCATCCAGCGCAAGCGCGACGAGGGCTTCGGCGAGGGCAACTTCAAGGCGCTGTTCGAGTCGCTGGAGCGCGACCAGATGCGCCGCGGCACGCTGCAGACCGATCAGTGAGCGTGCCTGTGCTCGGCCGCCGCAGCCGGCCGGGCCGCATTCATCGCGCGGGCCTCGGCGCTGACCTCGACCGCGCTGCGCTTGCCGTCGCGGCCCTCGATCACCAGGGTCAGCGGCAGCTTGTCGCCGGCGTTCACCGGCTTGACCACGTCGATCAGCATGATGTGATAGCTGCCGGGCTTGAGCTCCAGCGTCCGGCCCGGGACGATGTCGAGCGCATCGATCGCCTTCATCATCATCCGGTCGCCGTCCATGCGCATCTCATGGATCTCGACGATCCTGGCCGCAGCGGATTTCGCCTCGACCAGCCGCACCGGCTCGGTGCTGCTGATCTGCATGAAGGCGCCGGTGGCCTTCTGCTGGGCGACGGTGGCGCGAACCCAGGGATCCTTGACGCTGACCTGGGCGAGTGCAGCGCCGGTGGCCATGAGCAGCGTGATGCAGGCGGCGACGGCACGAAGCGTGGGCAGAGCGGGAATGGCAGGCATGGGAGCGTCCTTGGGACAAAAGGCAGACAAGGGACAGGCAGAAGCCAACAGAAAAAGACAGAAGCCGACAGGAAGATGAGCAGACGCCGGCGGACGCTGCACTTCAGGCGCAGGGGGGCAATCTCAGGGCATCAGTCGCCGGGCGGAGCCGGAGATTCGGACAAGTTCGGCGCGCCCAGCACATCAGGCACACCCGAGCGTCAGGCGAGCGCAGGCGGGGCCCGGGCGGGCAGGGGAGGATGATGTGCCGCCGCATCCGGCACGAAGTCGATGCGCAGCACCGGCGCAGGCCGGGGCTCGATCAGGCGGTAGTCGGCGCGGCGGTCCGGCTCGGGGAGCAGGGCGCCCAGTGCCGGGCTCAGGCAGGCCGGGCAGTGGCTGCCACCGGCGGCGTCGGTCATGCCGAGCGCACCGGCATCGGTGCGCGAGGACGCCGGCATCGTGGCCGAGCAGATCTCGGCCAGCATCGCCGCACGCACCGGATCGGCGGCGGCCAGCAGGCGCGACAGCGTCGGCGCCAGCGCGACCATCATCAGCAGCACGATGGCCGCGCTGACGAGACGGAAGCTGTGACGACGCCAGAAAAACATTCCGCGATGATAGTGAAGTCGGACATGAAACTTCATGATCCCGTCACGATGTTGCCGGATGCCCACATTCAGGGAAAGACCCGAACTCTGGCGCATCAGCGCGCCATCGCCTCATCGCGTCATGTCATGACACTTTCATGACCCGTGTCCACGATGTGCCGCATCACCCTGTCGCCCGGCGACGCTGACTGCGAGGACACGATGGCCAAGGACTTTTCGCGGATGGAAGACTCCAACCGCAGCACCAACCCCAGCATTCACGAGATGTCGAGCCCGACCCGCCGCCTGCTGCTGCGCGGCGGCCTGGGCGGCGTGGCCGCCGGCCTGCTCGGAGGCCTGGGTGGCTGCGCCAGCCTGGGTCAGGGCACGGCATCGGCCGGCCGCGGCATCGGCTTCGCCTCGGTGCCGATGCGTGCGGTCGACCAGGTGGTGGTGCCTGCGGGCTACACCGCCTCGGTGCTGTACCGCTGGGGCGATCCGGTCGGCGCGACCGCCGGCCAGCCCGTCTTCCGCCCGGATGCCGGCAACACCGCGGCCGAGCAGGCGCTGCAGGCCGGCATGCATCACGACGGCATCCACTATTTCCCGCTCGGCAGCGGCGCCGACGGCTCGGCACGCGGCCTGCTGGCGATGAACCACGAGTATGTCGACGACGGCCTGCTGCATGCCGACGGCATGAAGACCTGGTCGGCCGAGAAGGTCGCCAAGTCGATCGCCGCACATGGCGTGTCGGTGGTCGAGGTGCAGCGCCAGGGCGCGGCCTGGTCGGTGGTGTCGCCGTCGCGGTACGCGCGCCGCATCACCGCGGCCACCCCGATGGCGCTGGCCGGTCCGGCCGCCGGCCATGCGCTGATGCGCACCGCCGCCGATCCGGCCGGCCGCACCGTGCTGGGCACGCTCAACAACTGCGGCAACGGCGCCACCCCCTGGGGCACCTACCTGACCTGCGAGGAGAACTTCGTCAACTACTTCGAGGGCCCCGAGCAGCCCGACGCGCATCAGAAGCGCTGGGGCCTGAAGAAGGGCAATGGCCAGTTCTACCGCTGGCACGAGCATGAGGAGCGCTTCGACGCCAGCCGGCATCCGAACGAGTTCAACCGCTTCGGCTGGGTGGTCGAGATCGATCCCGCCGACCCGAAGGCCACGCCGGTCAAGCGCACCGCGCTGGGCCGTGCCGCACACGAGGGCGCCGCGCTTGCACTGACCGCCGACGGCCGCGCGGTGGTCTACATGGGCGAGGATGCCCGCTTCGAGTACATCTACAAGTTCGTCAGCCGCGACGCGATGAAGCCGGGCGGCGCGGCCGCCAACCGCGAGCTGCTCGACCACGGCACGCTGTTCGTGGCCCGCTTCGATGCCGACGGCCGCGGCGAATGGCTGCCGCTGGTGCATGGCCAGGGCCCGCTCACCGCAGCCCGGGGCTTCGCCGACCAGGGCGAGGTGCTGATCAAGGCCCGCCAGGCCAGCGACCTGCTCGGCGCGACGAAGATGGACCGCCCGGAATGGACCGCCGTCGACCCGGTCAGCAAGGAGGTCTACTGCACGCTGACCAACAACACCAACCGGGGCGGCAACAACCATCCGGCGGTCGACGCGGCCAACCCGCGCACGAACAACACGATGGGCCACATCATCCGCTGGAAGGAAGATGGCGATCTCGACGCGCGCCGCTTCGCCTGGACGCACTTCGTGCTGGCGGGCGACACCACGCTGGCGCGTGCCGAGGCCCGGGGCAACATCCGCGGCGACGCCTTCGGCAGCCCCGACGGCCTGTGGATCGACCCGCGCGGCACGATGTGGATCCAGACCGACGTGTCGACCTCGGCCCTGGGCAAGGGCGACTACGCCGGCCTGCCCAACAACCAGATGCTGGCCTGCGACCCGACCCAGGGCGAGATCCGCCGCTTCCTGCTCGGCCCGGCCGGCTGCGAGGTGACCGGGGTGGTCATGACGCCCGACCTGCGCACGATGTTCGTCAACATCCAGCACCCGGGCGAGTCGCCCAGCGAGCGCAGCGATCCGGCCGACCCGATGAAGCTCTCGCGCTGGCCCGACGGCGCCGGCCGGCCGCGCTCGGCCACCGTGGTGATCCGCAAGGACGACGGCGGCGTGATCGGGAGCTGAGGCGATGCGCAGGCGCTGGCTGGGTCCGACGCTGGCTGGCGTGCTGGCCATCGCGGTGGGCGCCGGCATCTGGCAGTCCGGAGTGCTGCTGCGCCAGGACGAGGCCGAACGGGCGCAGCAGCGCCAGGCGGCCGAGCAGCAGGCCCGGCAGATCCGGCTGGTCGGGCTGATCGGCTCGGAAAAGGCCGAGTTCTTCGCCGATGCCCGTGTCCGGGCCGCGCTGGCGCGCCACGGCCTGGAAGTGACCGCCGAGAAGGCCGGCTCGCGGGCCATGGCGGCGCAGCTGGATCCGGCGCGGCACGACTTCGCCTTTCCGGCCGGTGAGCCGGCGGCGGTGGAACTGCGCGCCCGGGCTCGGGCCGCCGGCGTGTCCGGCGGCGAGACCACCCCGTTCTACACCCCGATCGTCATCGCCAGCTGGCAGCCGATCGCGGCCATTCTCGAGGCCAACGGCCTGGCGCGCCGCGAGGGCGAGCACTGGTTCCTGACCGATCTGCCACAGCTGATCGCGCTGATGAACCGGGGCACGCGCTGGTCCGAGCTGAAGGACAGCGCCGCCTTTCCGACCCGCAAGGCGGTGCTGGTCGGCTCGACCGACCTGAGCTCCTCCAACAGCGCGGCGATGTACCTGTCGCTGCTGAGCTATGTCGCCAATGGCGACGCGGTGGTGCAGGGGCCGGAGCAGGTGCAGCGGGTGCTGCCCGCGGTGGCCGGTCTGTTCCGCCGCCAGGGCTTCCAGCAGGGCTCGAGCCAGGAGCCTTTCCAGGACTATCTGGCGCTCGGCATGGGCAAGGCGCCGCTGCTGGTGGCCTACGAGTCGCAACTGGTCGAGTTCTGGCTGAGGCACCCGCAGCGGCGCGCCGAGGCGGCGCAGGTGATGCTCTATCCACGACCGACCGTCTACTCCAAGCATGTGCTGGTGCCCTTCAGCGACAAGGGCCGTCGGCTGGCAGCGGCACTCGAGGGCGATGCCGCGCTGCGCACGCTGGCGCACGAGTTCGGCCTGCGCACCGGCGGCGAGGAGCGCGGCCCGGCGACCTGGGCCCGGCAAGGCGTCCAGGTGCCCGAAACGCTGGTCGACGTGGTCGATCCGCCCGATCCCCGCTGGCTCGAAGCGCTGATCACCGCCATCGAGACGCCCCCTTGAAATCCGAAGTCCGAAGTCCGTCGACGAGCATGAGGAGTCCGTGATGAACGAGCTGTCCCCCCCGAGCGATCTGGCGCTGCAGGCGCCCGAGGCGCTGACCCCGATCCCGGTCGAGAGCGCGAGCGGCCGGGTGCGGCTCAAGCCCGAGGCGGTGGCAGCGCTGGATGCGCAGGTCGCCGACTTCGTCCAGCAGGTCAGCACGCTCGACCCCCAGGACCCGAAGTTCCGCGACTGCGTGCAGCGCATCCACGGCCTGGGCAGCCGCGACATCGAGGGCGCGGCGGCCGTTTCCAGCCGGATGCTGGAGCGGCCGGTGCGCACGCTGAACAACGGCCTGATCGATGGCAGCTCGGGCATCGGGCACACGCTCGTGGACCTGCGCCGCACCGTCGAGGCGCTCGACCCCTCGCGCCAGGGTGACCTGCTGGCGCCCCGCCGGCTGCTCGGGATGATTCCGATGGGCAACCGGCTGGCGGACTACTTCGCACGATTCCAGTCCTCCCAGGCGCATCTGAACGCCATCCTGGAGGCGCTGCGACGCGGCAAGGACGAGCTGATGCGCGACAACGCCGCGATCGAGCAGGAAAAGCTCCATCTGTGGACGCTGATGGAGCGGCTGGAGGGCCATGTCTACCTCGGCCGCCAGCTCGACGCCAAGCTGGAGGACCGTGCCGCCCGGCTCGAGCTGCAGGACCCCGAAAAAGCCCGGGTGGTGCGCGAGGACATGCTGTTCTACATGCGGCAGAAGGTCATGGACCTGCTGACCCAGCTCAGTGTCAGCATCCAGGGCTATCTGGCGCTGGACATGGTGCGGCGCAACAACCTGGAACTGATCAAGGGCGTCGACCGGGCCACCACCACCACGGTGTCGGCCCTGCGCACCGCGGTGATCGTGGCACAGGCGCTGGCCAACCAGAAGCTGGTGCTCGACCAGATCGGCGCGCTCAACACCACCACCGGCCACCTGATCGAGCGCACCAGCGAGATGCTGCGCCAGCAGACCGGCACCCTGCACCAGCAGGCCGCCTCGAGCACGCTCGACATCGCCCAGCTCCAGCGGGCCTTCCAGAACATCTACCAGACGATGGATGCGATCGCCAGCTTCAAGACCGAGGCGCTGGGCTCGATGCAGGCCACCGTGGAGCTGCTCGGCGCCGAGGTCGACAAGGCACGCCAGCAGGTGGTGCGGGCACGCCAGTCCGAGGGCACGCTGCTGTCCGGCCGGCCCGAGCATCCAGCCGGAGCACGCCCGTGAACGCCCTGGCCGCGCTGGCGGGCACGCTGCTGGCCGCTGCACTGCTGGGCGGCTGCGACCGATCCGGTCCGGCGCCCTCCCCCCAGGCCGCGTCCTCTTCGTCCGCCGGCGCGCTGCGGATCCTGGCCGGCTCCGAGCTGCGCGAGCTGGCCCCGGCGCTGCAGCAGGCCGCGCAGCAGGCGGGCGTGCCGGTGCAGTTCGAGTTCGCCGGCTCGCTGGACATCGTCGATCGCAGCAACCGCGCCGGACCGGGCTCGGACGAGCGCGGCTTCGACGCGATCCTGCCCGCGGGCGGCGCCTATCCGGCCCTGGCGCTGCAAAGTCCGCCGCTGGCTGTCGAGCGGCTGTTCTATTCCCGCATCGCGCTGGGCGTGAAGACATCGCGCTGGCGCGAGCTGGGCTGGGACCGCCAGCCGCCCGGCTGGGCGCAGATCGCCGAGGCGGTGCGGGCGGGTCGGCTGCGCTACGCGATGAGCAGCCCCAGCCGCTCCAACAGCGGCATGAGCGCGCTGTTCGCGGTCGCGGCCGCAGCAGCCGGCAAGACCGAGGACATGACGCTGGCCGATGTGCGCACGCCTGAGGCCGAGGCGCTGCTGCGCGATTTCCTGTCCGGCCACAAGCTCACCGCCGGCAGCTCGGGCTGGCTGGCCGAGGCCTACGGGCGCGAGCAGGACACGCTCGACGCGATGGTCAACTACGAATCGGTCATCCTGGGTCTGAACGCCCGCCAGGGCACCGATGCGCTGAAGGAGCCGCTGGTGCCGGTCTACCCGGCCGACGGGGTGATCTCGGCCGACTATCCGCTGATGCTGCTGGCGCCCGCCGACGAGGCACTGCGTGCGCGCTTCCAGAAGCTGGTGCAGGCCTGGCGCAGTGCGGCAGTGCAGGGCGAGGTGCTGGCCCAGGCCTTCCTGCGGCCATCGAATCCGGAGGTGCGCCCGGCTGCGGCGCTGCCGGTCACGCCAGTGGTCGAGCTGGCCTTTCCCGGCCGTCTGGAGGTGATCGACGCGGTGCTCGGCGCCTGGCAGGGCGAGTGGCGTCGGCCCGCCACCGCGATCTTCGTGCTCGATGTTTCCGGCTCGATGGAGGGCGAGCGCATCGCGGCGCTGCGGCAGTCGCTGCGACTGCTGGCCGGCGCGGAGCCGGCCGACAGCCTCAGCGCCCGCCATGCCCGCTTCCAGCAGCGAGAACGGGTGGTGATGCTGCCGTTCGGCTCCGAGGTCGGTCCGGTCGAGCGGGTGGAGTTCGGCGCAGCCGGCACCGACATCGGTGCCAGCGCCCAGGCCGCGGACACGCAGGCCGCCGCGCGCATCCGCGCCTATGCCGAGGCGCTGTCGACCGGCGGTGGCACCGCGCTGTACTCGGCGCTGGCCCGGGCGCTGGAGATCGCCCGCCAGGAAATGCGCATGAACCCGGACCGGCTGGTCTCGGTGGTGCTGCTGTCCGACGGCCTGAAGACCGCCGGCATCGATCTGCAGGATTTCGAGCAGCGCTGGCGCGACGGCGACCCGGTGCGCATCTTCCCGATCCTGTTCGGCGATGCCAGCCAGAGCGAGATGCAGCACATCGCCGCGCTCGGCGGCGGGCGGGTCTTCGATGCCCGATCGGCCTCGCTCGAGGCGGTCTTCAAGGACATCCGTGGCTACCAGTGATGGCCACCGGCAGGGCCGGCCACGGTCGCGGCCAGGGTCGGGACTGCGCCGGCGCCTGCTGCTGTGGCTCTATTCGAACAGGCACATCGCCGGCAGCCTGCTGGCCTGTGCCGGGCCGGGGCTGCTGTTCGCCGGCGTGATCCGCGAGGGCTGGTGGGCGATCACCGCCGGGCTGTACGCGATCGGGGCGCTGCTGGCGCCCAGCCCGCTGCACCTGGTGCAGCGTCTGGACGAGTCCCTGACGCTGGCCGAGCTGCCTGCCCGGCTCGATGCGCTGATCGACGAGGTGCGGCCGATCCTGGGCGAGACCGCGCTGGCGCATCTGGCCGGCATTCGCGCCTCGGTGAACGATGTGCTGCCCCGGCTGGAGGCCCAGGGCCAGGGCGGCGACAGCGGCGAGCTCTCGTTCACGCTGCGCGAGACGGTGATGCGCTATCTGCCCGAGACGCTGGCCAACTATGCCGCGCTGCCACCGGCCTTCCGGGTGGCGCATCCGCTCGAAGGCGGCCGGACCGCCCGGCAGCTGCTCGACGGCCAGCTTGCGCTGCTCGACGAGCAGCTGCGGCAGGCGGTGCTGCTGGTGGCCCGCGGCGACGCGCAGGCCCTGCTCGCCAACGGCCGCTTCCTCCAGGACCGTTTCGGCCATGCGGATTTCCGGGCTGACTGAAGCGCAGCCGGCGGCGCGTCATCGTGCTGTCCCGTCGTCTTCACGCGCCTGTCACCGCCAGGGCCGATCGTGAGATCCTGTCACCGTGCCACAGGAATCAGGAGTCCGCCATGTCCACGCTGCCTGTCACCGCCCGCCGCCACCGGCCAGCCCGTTCCGTGTTCGCGTTCCGGGGCTCGGTCCTGGGCCTGCAGCTGCTGGCCCTGGCCTGCACGCTGCTGTTCGGGCTGATGAGCTGAGGATGTCGCGCCGGGTCCGAACGGGCCTGCGCCTGGCCTGGCCCGCGCTGCTGCTGTCGGCGGCCACGCTGCCGGCAGCGGCGCAGTCGGCCGCCTGCACGGCTTCCTTCACCGCCGCACCGGCGATCCAGGGCCGGGGTGCCGCCACCGCCCTGGCCGGCGCGACCGTCACCGTCCAGGGCATCGTCGTCGGCGACTTCGAGGGACCGTCGCCGGCCCTGCGCGGCTTCTACCTGCAGGACGAGCAGGGCGACGGCGACGCAGCCACCTCGGACGCGATCTTCGTCTTCAACGCCGACCGCGACGAGGTCAGCGTCGGCCAGCGGGTTCGGGTGACCGGCACGGTGTCGGAATTCCAGGGCCAGACCCAGATCTCCGCCCAGGCCGGCACGCTGGTGGCCTGCGGCAGCGGCACGGTCGCGCCGGTGGAGCTGCGACTGCCCTTCGCCAGCGCCGACGATGCAGAGCGCCTCGAGGGCATGCTGGTGAGACTGCCGCAGACGCTGCAGGTCACCGAGCACTACCAGCTCGCCCGCTTCGGCCAGGTGCTGCTGAGCTCGGCCGGCCGCCAGATCCAGCCGACCCAGATCCACCCGCCCGGTGCGGCCGCGCAGGCGCTGCTGCAGGCGCAGCAGCTCGACCGGCTGATCCTCGACGACGCGCGCAACGCCCAGAACGACGACCCGATCCTGTTCGCCCGCGGCGGCCTGCCGCTGTCGGCCGCCAACACCCTGCGCGGCGGCGACAGCGTCAGCGGCGTGGTCGGCGTCATGACCTGGACCTGGGCCGGTGCGAGCGCCAGCGGCAATGCCTGGCGCGTGCGTCCGATCGGCGCGCTCGGCGGCACCCTGCCGGCCTTCCAGCCGACCCACGCGCGCCCGACCGGTGCACCGCAGCCCCAGGGCACGCTGCGGGTGGCCTCGTTCAACGTGCTGAACTTCTTCGACAATGTCGCCGGCTGCAGCGGCGGTGTCGGCGGACCGAGCCTGGCCTGCCGCGGTGCCGGCTCCGATGCGAGCGGTGCGGCCGCCCAGGCCGCGCAGTTCGCGATCGAGTATCCGCGCCAGCGTGCCAAGACGGTGGCGGCGATCGGTCGCATGAACGCCGACGTGGTCGGCCTGATCGAGATCGAGAACGACGGGCACGGGCCGGGCAGCGCGCTGCAGGCCCTGGTCGATGCGCTCGATGCCGCCAGCGCGCCCGGCACCTGGGCAGCGCTGGATGTCGACACGCGCCTGGGCACGCCGAACCGCCTCGGCAGCGACGCGATCAAGGTCGCGCTGATCTATCGCCCGGCCCGGGTGAAGCCGGTCGGCCGCACCGCGGTGCTCGACAGCGCCGAGTTCGTGCGTGGCGGCGATGCCCGCGAGCGCAACCGTCCGGCGCTGGCGCAGGCCTTCGAGCAGGGCGACGGCGCACGCTTCGTCGTCGCGGTCAACCACCTCAAGAGCAAGGGCAGCGCCTGCGACACGCCGGATGCCGGCGACGGCCAGGGCGAATGCGCCCAGGTGCGCCGCCGCGCCGCGGTCGCGCTGCGCCAGTGGCTGGCCACCGACCCGACCGGCACCGGCGAGGCCGACCTGCTGGTGATCGGCGACCTCAACGCCTATGCCCGCGAGGATGCGGTGAGCGCCTTCACCGCCCAGGGCTGGACCGACCTGATCGGCCGCGACGCCGGCGGCATCCAGGCCACCAGCTATGTCTTCGATGGCCGCTGGGGCTATCTGGACCACGCGCTGGCCAGCGCCTCGATGGCGGCGCAGGTGGTGCGTGCGCAGCACTGGGCGATCAACGCCGACGAGCCGGCCGCGCTGGACTACAACATCAACTTCAAGAGCGCCGGCCTGCAGGCCTCGCTGTACGCTGCCGACGAGTTCCGCAGCTCCGATCACGATCCGGTGCTGATCGATCTGCGGCTCAGGCGCGAGCGTCAGCCAGCTGAGATCGGTCCGTCTGCGCATCGAGCCAGCGGTCGATCTTCAGCCGATGCACCGGAAAGCGGTGCAGATAGGACAGGCTCGAGTAGCCGGTGCCGAAATCGTCGATCGCCAGGCGCACGCCCATCGCACGCAGCTCGGCCAGCCAGCGCAGGGCCTCGTCCTCGTGACCGATCAGCACCGACTCGGTCAGCTCCAGGCGATGCGCCGGCAGGCCGTGGCGCGCCCGGAAAAGTCGCCGCCACGGAACTGCATCGCCGAGACATTGACCGCGACCACCAGCTCCGGCCAGGCCGCGGCCTGCCGGCAGGCCTCGTCGAGCACCCAGTCGCCCAGCGGCACGATCAGGCCGCTTTCCTCGGCCACCGGAATGAAGCGCTCGGGCGAGGCCGGCACCGTGCCGTCGGGCAGGCGCCAGCGCAGCAGCGCCTCGACGCCGGTGATGCAGCCGTCGCTCAGCCGGCGCTGCGGCTGATAGAGCAACCTGAACTGATCGGGCAACCGGTGCAGCGACTGGTGCAGGGCACCGCGAATGTGCTCCTGCTCGGTCAGACGCGCGAGCATCGGCGGCGAGAACAGACAAGGCTGACGCAGCCCCGCACGCTTGGCCTCGTAGAGCGCGGCATCGACATGGCGCATCAGCGTCTCGGCGCTGCGACCGTGCTGCGGCGACACAGCCACGCCGATCGAAACCGTCGCATGCAGGACCTGGCCGTCCAGATCGAAGGGCCGGCCCAGCTGACGGATCAGCGTGTCTGCCAGCAGCAAAGCCGCATTGCCTTCCTGGCCGGCATCCGGGAGCACGACCATGAACTCGTCACCGGACAGCCTGCACAGGCTGGCCGCGCGGCCGATCTTGGCCTCGAACCGGTGCGCCACCTGGCTGGCACAGCAGCTGATCGCCTCGGGCATGTCCGTAGGTGTCGTTGATCTGCTTGAAGCCGTTGAGGTCCATGCAAAGCACGCCTACGCCCATGCCCATACCCACTTGAGGCCTTCGCTCTTCCTGCTGCTGCAAGGCCTGACGGAGCTGCCCGATGCCCTTGACCCGGTTGGGCAGACCGGTCAGGGCGTCATGCAGGGCCAGGAACTCGAGATCGCGATGGCGCCGCCTGCGGTCGGAGCGCCAGCTCACGGCACAGATGTGCAGCACGCAGAGCAAGGCCATGTAATCGATCCAGGCCAGCGTCGACAGAAGGTCCAGCGCATCCGGCAACCAGTCGTGGCTGTGCATCAGCAACAGATAGGCCTGCATGCCTGCGAAGCACAGCGTCAGGCTCAGCCGAATGGAGCGCAGATCGGGCCTTGAGATCGGCTGGCGCCAGATCGCCAAGGGCCAGAGCAGGACATGGAGCAGCATCAGCAGGAGCCGCACCGTTTCGCCGGGCGCCAGCGTCAGTGGCAGGACCAGATCCGTGCCGGCGAATGAGGCCGAAAGCGCAGGTCGATGCAGCCCGCCCTCCAGGCTCTGGAGGATTCGCCCTGACACCGGATCGATCACCTGGGCGCGAAGGGTCGCGCAATGCGCCAGCCACGCAGCACCACCAGGCGGTGCAAGGGCTGTCCAGCGCCATTCGTGAGCGATGCGGTCAGCCAGAGGGTGGCGTTCTTCCACAACCCGTTGCGATTGGCCAGCGTGGCAGGCCGCCATCCGGGCTGACGCAGCACCTCGTGCTCTGCAGAGACCGCCGCCGCCGGCTGCATCAGCACCCGCATCGATTCGGTCAGATCGAACCGGCCTTCATGCCCGGACGCGAGCCCGGACGAGAGATCGACCGGCGAATCACGCTCTGGCAGGAACGCAGGCGACCCCACCGCGTTCGAGGTCGTGGCCAGTGCCCAGACCAGGATCGCAAGCCATGAAGCCAGAACAGGATGGGCCCGGCCCCAGAGTCGGGAGGATCGATGAATCATTCGGGACGAGCCCGGGGAAACAGCGATCCAGGCAGGAGTACAGATTGGTACCGTCTATTTTGCCGGAGATGGCCGAGCCCATCGGCACATTGTCAGAAAAACGTCAGATTTATCACTTTCGTGCGGAAGGCTGCGCTTCCGGCCGTGATTTCCCAGGATGCCAGCGGCCTCCATTCGATCAAATCAGACGATCCGCAGTCCTGTGTCGACCTCGGTTCAACCCTTCCATGCCATGAAATCCGCTGTTCTTTCTGCGCACAGACCAGGCTTGCGCCTGTCGCACCGACTCGCGCTGGGCTTCGCCGCAATGCTGCTGCTGCTGCTGCTGGCTCTGAGCGGCCTGGCATTGCAGCGCATCGAGATGCTCGACCGCACGCTGGTGCGGCTGGCCGGCGACGAGGCCGAGCGCAGCCGGGTGGTGCGCGATCTCGAGCGCTGCGCCCAGGCTTAGAGCGACTAACAAAACCGAATCAGCGTGCGCAGGCAGATGACGCAACAAGCCAGGCTGAGCAAGGCAACGTGCGTCTCAACTTGGCGCTCGAATCGGACGCGCAGCTTGCCAAACGCTGCCAGCCACGCATG
>NZ_JACCPY010000042.1 GCF_013426975.1 Sphaerotilus sulfidivorans | reverse complement strand
AGCTGACCGGCGAGAACCACCGCCAGTTCTGGATTCCGCCGGGCTTCGCGCACGGCTTCGTCGTCACCAGCGAGACGGCCGACTTCCTCTACAAGACCACCGACCTGTACGCGCCGCAGTGCGAGGGCGCGGTGCGCTGGGACGACCCGACGGTCGGCATCGCCTGGCCCGATCTCGGCATGGCACCGCTGCTGTCGGCCAAGGATGCGGTGGCGCCGCTGCTGGCCGACGCGCGGCATTTCGACTGACGCGGGCTTACCCGGCGTTGTCAGGGTCAGCCTCTACAATCTGATCGAACTGCCGGGTACCCGGCCGATTCTTTCAGATCAGTTCAGAACAGATCCATTCCGATGACGCCATCTCGCTCGGTCCTGCCGTTGCTGCGCGGCAGCGCGCTCGTTTTCGCTCTTTGCGGCCTGGGGGCCGGGGTTTCGGCGCAGAGCACCGCTCAACAGGGTGCCTACAGCACGTCTTCCTCTTCGGTCGACGATGGGATGCAGCAGCAGGGCAGCGCGTCCGGCACGCAGGGCCAGGTCTCCGACACGGTCAATGGCGCCGGCAGCAGCGGCACGGTGCGGCTGCAGTCGAACGCCCAGCAGCGGCGCAGCACGAACGGCAGCAACAGCACCCTCGACGAGCGCCAGCGCCGCCTGAACGGCGATGAATCGCTGCAGCAGGACGAACTGCTGCAGCCGGTCGACGGCCTGGTGCGGCCCGACGAGTTCGAGACCTATCTGCGCAAGCTGGGCTATCCGGGCATTCGCCGCTTCGGTCAGGAGCTGATGTCCGGCCGCGGCGGCTTCGACGCGCCCGAGACCAGCGGCCTGGTGCCGGCCGACTATGTGATCGGTCCGAACGACGAGCTGCAGGTCACCATCTGGGGCTCGGCCGATGCCGATCTGCGCCTGCAGGTCGACCGCAGCGGCCGCATCACCATTCCGCGCATCGGAGCCATTCCGGTGGCGGGCGTGAAGTTCGGCGATGTCGGCGAGGTGATCTCGCGCCGTGTCGGCCAGGTCTTCCGCAACTACCAGGTCAGCGTCGCGCTGGGTCAGGTGCGCAGCGTGCGGGTCTATGTGACCGGCCATGTGAAGCGGCCCGGCGTCTACAACGTCAGCGCGCTGTCGAGCGTGGTGAGCGCGCTGATGCGCAGCGGCGGCCCGAGCGCGGCCGGCAGCCTGCGCCAGGTCGATCTGCGTCGCGGCAAGGAGCTGGTCACCCGCTATGACCTCTACGAGCTGCTGGTCAAGGGCGATCGCAGCGCCGACCGTGTGGTGCAGAACGGCGACGTGATCCATGTCGGCCCGGTCGGCGCGCAGGTCGCGCTGGTGGGCAGCGTCAACCGGCCGGCGATCTTCGAACTCAAGCCCGGCGAGAAGGTCGAGGACCTGCTGACGATGGCCGGTGGCTTCACCGCGGTGGCCGACCGCACCCGGCTGGCGATCGAGCGTCTGGACGATCGCGCCAAGACCCGCGTGACCCAGCTCGAGATGCCGGCCGCCGCCGGCCAGGCGCCCGCCAGCGGCGATGTGCTGCGCGCCTTCAGCGCGGTCGATGCCACCCAGCCGGTGGCGCGCCAGAACAAGCGCATCCGCATCGAGGGCGAGGTGGCCAAGCCGGGCGAATATGTGCTGCCGCCCAATGTGACGGTGCGCCAGGCGCTCGGTCTGGCGGGCGGCCTGACCCCGAACGCCTATCTCTACGGCACCGAGTTCACCCGCGAGTCGGTGCGCCAGCAGCAGCAGCTCAGCTATGACCGCGCGCTGCGCGACATGGAGACCGAGTTCGCACGCGCCTCGGCCACCCAGCGTGCGATCAGCGCCGACGAGGCCGCGACCTTCGAGCAGCGCAACACCGCCACCGGCCGCCTGATCGAGAAGCTGCGCCAGGTCCGCCCGACCGGCCGGGTCGTGCTGCAGATGACGCCCGGCTCCGACCAGCTGCCCGATCTGCCGCTGGAAGACGGCGACCGCCTGCTGGTGCCGGCCCGCCCGACCACCGTCAACGTCTTCGGCTCGGTCTTCAGCAGCGGCGCCTTCCTGCAGGAGCCCGGGCGCTCCTTCAGCGACTATCTGAACCAGGCTGGCGGCCCGACCCGTGGTGCCGATGCCGGCGCCGTCTTCGTGCTGCGCCCGAACGGCAGCGTGCTCAGCCAGCTGCAGCGCTCGTCCTTCTTCGGTCTGGTCGGCGACATCGGCGGCACCAAGGCCGAGCCCGGCGACACCATCTTCGTGCCGGAGCGCATGAACAAGACCACCTGGGTGCAGGACCTGAAGGAATGGACGCAGATCCTGTATCAGTTCGGCCTGGGTGCGGCTGCGCTCAAGACGCTGCAGGATTGAGCGGGAGTGCCCATGTCCATGAACGACGCGAACAGCAAGGCCTCCACGCGGGACAGCTCATCGTCCTGGGACGACGAGGATGACGGCATCAGCCTGTCGGAGCTGGCCGGGGCGATCCTGGGCCAGTGGAAGATCATTCTGGCCGGCTCGGTCCTGGCCGGAGCGGCCGGCCTGGGCGCGGCCTCGCTGATGAAGCCGGTCTTCACCGCACGCACCGTGGTGATGCCTCCGCAGCAGCAGCAGAGTTCGGCCGCTGCCGCGCTCGGCTCGCTGGGGGCGCTGGCGGGCTTGGCCGGCGGGGGCATCAAGAGCCCGGTCGACCAGTACATCGCCCTGATGCAGAGCGCGACCGTGTCCGACCGCCTGATCGACCGCTTCAAGCTGATGGAGGTCTACGAGGAGGAGTTCCGCTCGGTTGCGCGCAAGACCCTGCTGACGAAGGCCATCATCACCGCCGGCAAGAAGGACGGCCTGATCGTCGTCGAGGTCGATGACCATGATCCGAAGCGTGCCGCCGACATCGCCAATGCCTATGTCGACGAGCTGCGCCTGATGACCAACACGCTGGCGGTCAGCGAGGCCCAGCAGCGCCGGCGCTTCTTCGAGCAGCAGCTCGAGGTGACCAAGAAACGGCTGACCGAAGCCCAGGTCGCGCTGCAGGAGAGCGGCTTCAGCGCCGGCGTGCTGCGCGCCGAGCCCAAGGCGGCCGCTGACGGCTATGCCCGGCTGCGCGCCGAAGTCACCGCGGCCGAGGTCCGGCTGCAGACGATGCGCCGCACGCTGGCCGACAGCGCGCCTGAAATGCAGCAGCAGCAGGCCCAGCTCGAGGCGCTGCGCTCCGAGCTGGCCAAGCTGGAGCAGCGCGAGGCGGCGCCTTCGTCGAAGGACGCCGGCTACATCGGCCGCTATCGTGACTACAAGTACCAGGAAACCCTGTTCGACCTGTACGCCAAGCAGTTCGAGCTGGCCCGTCTCGACGAGAGCCGCGAAGGCGGGCTGATCCAGGTGGTCGATGTCGCGACCGCGCCGGATCGCAAGAGCAAGCCCAAGCGGGCGATGTACGCGCTGGGCGCCGCGGTGCTGGCCGGGCTGCTGCTGTCGGTGCGCGCGGTGGTCATCGGGCTGCGTGCCCGTCGACCGCTCTGATCCGATCTGTCTTCCGATTCCTTCTCCTGATGCAGAACCTTTCCACGCCTTCTCCTGATGCGCGCATCTTCGTCACCGGCCATCGCGGCATGGTCGGCAGCGCCCTGGTGCGCCGACTGCAGGCCGGCGGCTACACGAACATCCTCACCCGAAGCCGCACCGAGCTGGACCTGCTGGACCAGCGCGCGGTGCAGGCCTTCCTGGCCGAGGAGAAGCCGGACTACATCTTCATCGCCGCCGCGCGGGTGGGGGGCATCCAGGCCAACAACATCCACCGCGCCGACTTCATCTACCAGAACCTGATGATCGAGGCGAACCTGATCCACGGCGCGCACCTGGCGGGCGTGCAGCGGCTGATGTTCCTGGGCTCGAGCTGCATCTACCCGCGCGACTGCGCGCAGCCGATCCGGGAAGACGCGCTGCTGACCGGCCCGCTGGAGCCGACGAACGAGCCCTACGCGATCGCCAAGATCGCCGGCATCAAGCTGGCCGAGAGCTACAACCGCCAGCACGGCCGGCAGTACATCAGCGTGATGCCGACCAATCTGTACGGCCCGAACGACAACTACGACCTGGCCAACAGCCATGTGCTGCCGGCGCTGCTGAGGAAGGCCCATGAGGCCAAGCTGCGAGGCGACGCCGAGTACACGGTCTGGGGCACCGGCCGGCCGATGCGCGAGTTCCTGTACGTGGACGATCTGGCCGATGCCTGCGTGCACCTGATGGAGCAGGGCTACGACGGCCCGCTGGTGAACATCGGCACCGGCACCGACGTGACGATCCGCGAGCTGGCCGAGACGGTGATGCAGGTGGTGGGCTTCGAGGGCCGGATCGTCTTCGACGACAGCAAGCCCGACGGCACGCCGCGCAAGCTGCTCGACGTCAGCCGGCTGGCCGGCCTGGGCTGGACGGCGAAGACGGCGCTGCGCGACGGCATCCGCCTGGCCTACGAGGCGGCTCCTTTTTTCAGTGAACAGGCTGCTTGAGCAACCGGCATCCTGCTGCCCCCGCGCAAGCGCCCGCAAAGACGACAGAACCGACATGAGCGAAGAACTCCATACCCCGAAGAACACCGCAGCCAAGGTGGCCCTGATCACCGGCGTCACCGGCCAGGACGGCGCGTATCTGGCCGAACTGCTGCTGAAGAAGGGCTACGAGGTCCACGGCATCAAGCGCCGCTCCAGCCTGTTCAACACCGACCGCATCGACCACCTGTATCAGGATCCGCATGTCGACGGCCGCAAGTTCACGCTGCACTACGGCGACCTGACCGACTCGACCAGCCTGGTGCGCATCATCCAGCAGGTCCAGCCCGACGAGATCTACAACCTGGCGGCGATGAGCCATGTGGCGGTGTCCTTCCAGGAGCCGGAATACACCGCCAATGCCGACGGCATCGGCACGCTGCGCATCCTGGAGGCGATCCGCATCCTGGGCCTGACGAAGAAGACGCGCTTCTACCAGGCCTCGACCTCGGAGCTGTACGGTCTGGTGCAGGAGATTCCGCAGAAGGAGACGACGCCGTTCTACCCGCGCAGCCCCTACGCGGTGGCGAAGATGTACGCCTACTGGATCACGGTCAACTACCGCGAGGCCTATGGCATCTACGCCTGCAACGGCGTGCTGTTCAACCACGAAAGCCCGCTGCGCGGCGAGACCTTCGTGACGCGCAAGATCACCCGCGCCATCGCGCGCATCGCGCTGGGACTGCAGGACTGCCTGTACCTGGGCAACATGAGCGCGCTGCGCGACTGGGGCCACGCGCGCGACTATGTCGAGATGCAGTGGCTGATGCTGCAGCAGGACCAGCCGGAAGACTTCGTCATCGCCACCGGCGTGCAGTACAGCGTGCGCCAGTTCGTCGAGCGCGCGGCGGCCGAGCTGGGCGTGACGGTGCGCTTCGAGGGCGAGGGCGAGAAGGAAATCGGCATCGTCGAATCGGTGACCGGTGACCGCGCCAAGTGCAAGGTGGGCGACGTGATCGTCCGTGTCGACCCGCGCTACTACCGCCCGACCGAAGTGGAAACCCTGCTGGGCGATCCGACCAAGGCCAAGGAAAAGCTGGGCTGGGTGCCGACCACCTCGTTCGAGGAACTGGTCAAGGAAATGATCGAGGCTGACTACACCGCGGCGCGCAAGGACAGCCTGGTCAAGCTGGCGGGGTTCCAGGCTTTCGATCATCACGAGTGAAATCTGCGTGAGTCGTGTCCTGTCGAGCGTCTCCTGGCTGTTCTTCGGCCAAGTCGGGCGCATCGCCTCGCAGCTCGTCGGTGTCTCGGTCATCGCGCGGTTGCTGACGCCCGCGGACTTCGGCGTGATCGCGATCGCGCTGATGGTGTCCAACCTGGCGGGTCTGCTGCGCGACATGGGGACCGGACCGGCCGCCATCCGTTCTCCGGATGGTTCGGCCCGTTTTCTCGGTGGCATCTACTCCGTCCAGCTGGTCATCGGCCTGATTCTGGCGGCGGCGCTGCTGCTGCTGGCGCAGCCGCTGGCCAGTTTCTACCGCGTCGATGCGCTTGAGCGGGTGCTGATCATCTTCTCGGTGGTCTTCCCGCTTTCGGCACTTGGGGGCGTCCACCTGATCGTTCTCGAGCGTGCTCAGCGCTATCGCGATATTTCCGCCATCGATCTGCTGGCGTATGTGGGTGGGCTGCTGGTGGCTGTCGCCCTGGCCAGTGCCGGCATCGGGGTCGAGAGTCTGGCGGCGCAGGCGGTCGTCAGTGCGGCGCTCCAGACGATCCTGCAGCGCCGTGCCGCAGGCATGGTCCTGCGGCCGACCCATCCTCGCCATGCCCGCTCTGCGGCCGGCGGGTCGCTGGCGGTCACTTCCTTCCATCTGATGAATTACGTGGTCCGCAACTCCGACACCGGTGTCGCGGGGCGACTGGCCAGCGCCGACTTCGTCGGTGCCTATTCGATGGCAGGTCGCATCGCCCAGATGCCGACGCAGCTGATCGGCATGCTGGTCTCACGCGTCAGCGTGCCGATGCTGTCCGCCGAGGGCCTGGATCGTGACACGCTGGCCCACAACGCCCAGAGAATGATTGCGGGCACCTTGCTGGCCAGCGCGCTGGTCTGCCTGGTCCTGGTGGCCTTGCGTCAGACCGTGACTGCCCTCCTGTTCGGTGCGCAGTGGCTGGATTCCGTGCCGCCCCAGCTGGTCTGGCTGCTGCCGGCCGCGGCACTGACCTCCACCAGCGCGGTCGTGGTGGGCGTGATGACCGCCTTCGGTGCGACAGTCGCGCTGACTCGCACGGGTGTGCTCAGTGCCATCGCGCATGCACTGGCGCTGCTGGCCGGTCTGTCCGTCGACGTGCGCTGGCTGCCCGCATCGATCCTGGCGTCGGCGCTGATGGCGCTGGGCATCGCTCTGCTTCAGCTGCGAGCGGTGCAGGCGGATCGAGCGATGTCCCCGGTGCGCCTGATGCCGCTGGTGCCCGTCGTGCTGCTGCTGGTCGCCTGCGCGCTGTGGAGCGACACGCTGCTTCTGGCCGCGGCCGGATCCGATCCGGTGCGCCCCATCGGCCTCGAGCTGCTTGAGGCAGGCGCTGTCGCGCTGCTGCTGTCGGCTCTGGCGGCCGGGCAGTGGCGTGCCTGGGGTCGCCGGCCGACCCTTGATCCGGAGTCCGCCTCTGAGCGGAAGACCGCATGAATGCATCCTTCCGAGGACAGGTCTCGGTCGTCATTCCGACCTGTCGTCGCCATGACAGTCTCGCCCTGGCCGTGCGCTCTGCGCTGCTGCAGGGCGACGCGATCCGCGAAGTGCTGGTCGTCGACGACAACCGACGCCCAGAGGATGAAGGCAAGGTGCAGGCTGTGCTGGCCTCGATCGGCGATCCGCGGCTGGTGTACCTGCGCAATCGCGGCGAGCCGGGGGGATCTGCGTCGCGCAATGTCGCCATCCGCCAGGCCAGCGCACCCGTGCTGGCCTTTCTGGACGATGACGACCAATGGCTGCCCGGCAAGATCGACGCCCAGCTGGCGGCGATGACGCCCGACATGGCTGGCATCGACTGCGGTTATGTCGAGTGCGACGAGACCTGGGGACTGATGCTCGAGATCCGCGGCGAAGCCCGGATGCGCAGTCAGGCGGACCTGCTGGCAGGCTACTGTCCGACCAGCACCAGTCTGGTGATGCTGCGCCGGGATGTCGCGCTGCAGGCGGGCCTGTTCGACGAGGGGCTGGCCAGCTTCGAGGACTACGACTTCTGGGTCCGGTGCGCGGCTTTCGGTGCCTTCGCCACGCTCGAGGGGCCGCATTGTCTCTATGTCCAGCATGCGGGCTACCGGCTCAGCGTGGCAACGGATGCCCGGCTGAGAGGTCTGGACGAGTTCCTGACGCGCTGGGGCGATCGGATCGGCACGGCCGGCGAGGTCGCTGCACTGCGGCGCCACTGGCGTCTGGTGGCGATGGCGACCAATGCACGGCGCACGTTGCCGAGCGACCGGATCGAGTCCCTGGGCTTCGCGCTGCGGGCCTTGCGCACCGATCCTGGCCGTCAGCACGGCTGGCAGCCCCTGCTGTTCGCGCTGGCGGGCTTTCCGCTCGCACGCCGGCTGTCTCGGCGGCGCAATGCAGCACGCAACCTGCCTGAGCGCCAGTCCACCTGGCTGCGTCGCTACCAGGCTGCCCTGGCGGCAGGGGATCCCGGTGCGGCGACGATGATGTGGCCGACATGAGCAACATGGTGCTGACGATGTCCGAGCCGGGCCCCGGCCCCGCTCCGCGACGGGGGGCGGCCGTCCGACGTCCGCATGAGGGCCTGGCTGCGCTGTCCCTGTTCGTCGGGTTGAGTGCGGCCAACGCGATGGGGGGGCTGCTGCAGCTGGCTTTCTTCGGCCTCTGCCTGGGGGTGCTGCTGCTGCGTCGGCATCGGGTTCCTCTGGCCCTGATGGGCGGCGTGGTGCTGTGCGGCATGATCGCGACCCTCACCAGCCTGAGAGGCGAGCCGGGCATCGCGCCGCTGCTGCGTTTCGTGCGGCCTTTTGTCGAGGGCTATCTGCTGGCGATCCTGCTGTATCACGGCTGCCGCATCCGGACGCTGAAGTCGCTGCTGGCCGCCTTGGCGGGCTATGTGCTGATCGAGCTGTTCTGCGCCCTGGCGATGGCCGCCTTGCCCGAGCTGCGTTCCGCACTGCTTGAACAGTGGTACGGCGATGATTCCTATGATGGACAGGCCTTCCAGGCGGCGCTGCTGTTTCGTGGCTTCGGCGTATCGCGGCATCACCTGTTCGGTCTTCCGCTGGCGCTGGGCATCGTCGGCGTGCTGCTGCTGGTCGGCGCGAGCCTGGAGGCCCGCCTGTCGCGACGGTGGCTGCTGACGGCCGCCGCGGCAGGCTGCGCGCTGCTGATCTTGCCCAATGCCCGGGTCGGCCTGGTGCCGCTGCTGATCTGCTACGCACTCGGCGTCAGCCTCTTCTTCCGTTTCTGCTACCTGCGGCAGATCCTGATGCTGGCGTGTCTGGGCGTGCCGCTGCTACTGCTGCTGGTGCGTCTGTACCTTGGCGACGCCGGCGAGGCGCTGATCGACTGGATGCTCGAGGGCGTGATGCAGTTCATCGATCCCTCCCAGGCCGCCGACGTGACGACGGTCAGCGACCTGGGGAGCATGGTCATCCTGCCGGCCGAGCCTCTGGCCTGGCTGATTGGCGATGGACGCATCTGCCAGCCCGGTGAGGGCTGCTACTCCGACATCGGCTGGATCCGTCTGCTGCAGGAAGGCGGCCTGCTGCTGGCCGTGCCGGTGGCACTGCTCTATCTGGGGGTGATTCTGCAGATCCATGCGGGTCTGCGCCGGCTCGGCATGAACCGTCCGGTGCGCCGGGTGCGTTCCTCGCGTGACCTGCTGCTGTGGGTGCTGCTGCTGACCTTCGTGCTGGCGACGATCAAGGGCGAGGCCTATGCCCCGAACGATTATTCCCGGCTGCTGATGCTGCTGGCGGTGCTGGTGCACCAGCGACCAAGGCGACGCCGACGCGCTCGCCCTCTCTCCTCGATTCCCTCGACGACGTGATCAGGCATTTCCTCAACTTCCTGCTGCGATGGCTGCCGCCGTCGCGACTGTTCGCGCTGCGGCGCTGGCTGCTTCGCCGTGCAGGCGTCGATCTGGCCGACGATGTCAGCTTCTGCGGTGGCGGCTGGATCTACGGGCCTGGCCGGCTGAGCATCGGCGCAGGCAGCTGGCTCAGCCCTGCAACTGTGTTCTATACCCATCAACAAGCGGCCATCCAGATTGGCCAGCGCTGCGACATCGGCCCTGGTGTTGAGTTCATTCCTGGCGGTCATCTTGTGGGCCCGAGTGACCGCCGTGCCGGAGAAGGCACAGCCCGACCGATCGAGATCGGGGATGGCTGCTGGATTGGCGCGCGTTCGGTCATTCTGGGTGGCGTGCGTATTGGCGCAGGCTGTGTGGTGGCCGCAGGCAGCGTGGTCACCCGGGATGTGCCCGACAACATGCTGGTCGCAGGTGTGCCGGCGTGCATCAAGCGGCAGTTGGACTGAGGAGCGAGCGAATGAGCAGCCCTTCGTCTCGACAGCACCGTCCGGTGGTGCTGGTGGTGTGCAATGCACTCGATGATGTCACCCGGATGGAGCGACGGATCACCACCGACAGTCCGGCGGCTTCGCGCAAAGTCTTCCTGATGGCCCAGGCCCTGCGGCTGGCTGGCGTTCGCCCGGTTGTGCTGAGTCTGGGTCGTGGTCGGGCCGATGGCTCGGGGGATGCCTTTGCGGCGAAGGCGTGCCGCGTGGGCGGCGTGCCGACGATCTACGCGCCTTTCTCCCACCGGAGGGGACATTCCGAACTGCTGTCCCTGTTCGGTCTGTTGGGGCCTCTGCGACGGCTGGCCCGGCATTCGAGGCGGGCCGTGATCTTCTACAACCGCATTCCGGCCTATCTGCCGCTGCTGCGCGCGGCCTCCCGCCTGGGCTATCGCAGTTTTCTCGACCTGGAGGACGGCGAAGTCATCGCAGGTCGATCTCTGAAGGCCCACCTGGGGCGGATCGTTCCGACCCAGTTCGATCGCCATTGCCGCGATGGTGCGCTGCTGGCGTGCAGCGCGCTCGAGGCGATGACCACCGTGCGGCCGGTGCACTGCTATTACGGCACAGCGGTCGGTGATGTGGATGTGCCCCGCTGGCAGACCGACCAGATCACCTGTCTGATGTCGGGCACGCTGGCACCAGACACGGGGGCTCCGCTGCTGATTGAGACGATCCGGCGCCTGCGGGCACGCCGGCCGGACTGGGCTGCCGGACTGTGCTTTGAGGTTACTGGCAAAGGCGAGAGCCTGGCCGCGTTCGAGCAGCTGGCTGCCGAGCCCGGGCTGCCTCGGGTGCGTGTGCATGGGCGCACCTCTGACGCCCGTTATCTCGAGATCCTGCGCGGCTGCGAGATCGGCCTGGCCCTCAAGCCGGTCGGCGGCGCGCTGGCCGACACCACCTTCCCGTCGAAGGTCATCGAGTTCGCAGGCTCCGGGCTGCTGGTGCTGTCGACCGACATCAGCGACGTGCGCCGCCTGCTCGGCGACGGGGCGTGCTATCTCGAGCGCAACGATCCCGAGCTGCTGATCGAACGGCTGGCCGCGATCGCGACGGACCGGGAGTCTGCTGCACGCTGCGCTCGCCGGGGCCGTCAGGTGGCCGAGCACCACTGCGCACCATCACGTGCAGGCGAAGACCTGCGCCAATTTCTCTTCGGGGAGAGGGCATGAGCGCGGGGATTCGGAGGATCATCGCCTGGCAGCCGGTGCTGACCGATCACCAGGCCTTCACCTATCAGGAGCTGTCGCGCCAGAGCGGACTGCCTGTCCAGGTCCAGGTGGCCCGCCTCGAGGACGAGACCCGTCGGGCGCAAGGCTGGACCGACACCCGGGTGACGGGCGTCGAGCGTCAGCTCATCCCGGCACGAGGTTTCCTGCGGCATGGCATGCGGCTTCTGCTGGAGAACCGCGATCAGGTCCATGTGTTCGGCAGCGCCTTCGAGAACCCGCGGATGATGCTGCTGCTGTGGGCGGCCACCCGGCTGCGGCTCGAGTGCTACATCATTTCCGAGCCGTATTCGCCGGTCTCCTTCGGTTATTTCGGTGACCGGCTGGCCTGGCGGGAGCGGCTGAAGACCTGGCTGCGTCCTCGGCTTTATCGCGGCTACATGCTGGCGCTGCGGGGCGGGCTGAAGGGCATCTTCACCATCTCGCGTCTGGCGGCACAGCAATATGCCGCGGCAGGCATGCCCGCTGATCGGCTGTTTCCGTTCGGCTATTTCGTGCCCGCGGAACCTGTCGAACAACCGCAGGCCGCGGTCTCGGTGGCATCGGGTCAGCGTCTGCATCTGGTCTTCGTCGGCAGCCTGATCGCGCGCAAGGGGCTGTCGACCTTGATCGGTGCCGTGCGCCGTGCGATCGCCAGCGGTGCCGACCTGCAGCTCGATGTCTATGGTCCGGGTGATCCGGCCGGGTTCGACTTCGATGGTGAACGCGTCCGCTACGCTGGCCGCATTCCTTTCGGGGGCACGCAGCAGCGTCTGCCAGGACATGATCTTCTGGTGCTGCCCAGCCACTATGACGGCTGGGGTGTCGTCGTCAACGAGGCGCTGTGCGCTGGCGTGCCGGTGCTGTGCAGCGATCAGGTCGGTGCGCGCGTGCTGGTGGAGACCTTCGGCGCCGGGCAGGTCTTTGCCCGTGGCGACGAGCAGGCCCTGGCGGATCTGCTCGTGACGCTGGCGAACCGGCCTGAGCGACTGCAGGCGATGAAGTCGGCCTGCGCCGCCGCCGCCGAGGCCATCCAGCCCGCACGGGCGGCCGCTTACATGCTGGAGGTGCTGTCGGCCGAGCCGGCTGCACGCGCCGCCATTCCTTCCCCCTGGTACCGGACTGCCTGATCGATGACCGTCGCCATCTCCCGCCGTCCTCCTGTTCGGCTTCACCTCACCAATGTGGCCGGAGCTGGAGCCTCCCAGCTGCTGCAGTCGCTGCTGCCGGCGCTGGAGCGCGATCCGGGCGTCGTGGTCGAGCGCATCGAGCTGCCTGACCGCGGCAAGCTGGCCGACTATCGCAGCAGCAGCCCGACCACGGTGGCGGAGGTCTACCGCCGGCGTCTGCCCAATGCGCTGTCCCGGATGCTCGAGTGCACCTGGCTGGCCGGTCGCTTCGACGGCGAGTCGCCTCTGCTGGTGCTTGGCGATCTGCCGCTGCGCTGCCGCGGACCGCAGACCGTGTTCGTGCAGACGCCCAACCTGCTCAAGCCGGCACGGGCGCGCTTCGGCGCCGATGGCATCAAGTACTGGATCTCGCGCACGCTGTTCCGGCTGGGCATGGACCGGGTACGCGCCTTCATCGTGCAGACCGACGTGATGCGCGACGCGCTCGAGCGCAGCTATCCCGGGGTGGCCGGGCGGGTTCATGTGATCGCCCAGCCGGTGCCGACCTGGCTGCTGCACAGCGGACTGAAGCGCCACGCCCGGGTGCGTGCGCCCGGACAGGCGCTGGACCTGATCTATCCGGCCGCCGGCTATCCCCACAAGAACCATGCGCTGCTGTCGCGTCTCGAGGCCGGCGCCGGGTGGCCGGTCGAGCAGCTGGTCCTGACCCTGGACGCCGCCGCGCATCCCGCACCTGGGCTGTCCTGGGTGCAGTGCCGTGGTTTCCTTTCGCCTCAGGCGATGATCGCCGCCTATTCGCAGGTCGATGCGCTGCTCTTCCTGTCCAAGGACGAGAGCTACGGCTTCCCGCTGGTGGAGGCGATGTTCGTCGGCCTGCCGATCGTCTGTCCTGACCTGCCGTATGCCCGCACGCTGTGCGGCGATCACGCCTTCTATTTCGATCCCGATCAGCCTGAATCGCTGCGCCAGGCGCTCCTGGCCCTGCAGTCTCGGCTGGAGCAGGGCTGGTGGCCGGACTGGCGTGACCGCCTGGCCGGCATGCCGCCCGACTGGGAAACCGTGGCCCGCCGCATGCTGGCGGTGACCTGTGCCGAGGAAGCGGCAAAGCCATGAAGATCACGCTCATCACCGTCTCCTACAACAGCGCCGCGACCATCGGCGACACGCTGCGCTCGGTGGCCGAGCAGACCCATCCGGACATCGAGCACATCGTCATCGACGGGGGGTCGAAGGACGGCACGCTCGACATCGTGCGCGAGCAGGGTCAGCGGGTCAGCCTGTGCGTGTCCGAGCCCGACCGGGGCATCTACGACGGCATGAACAAGGGTCTGAGGCGAGCCAGCGGCGAGTTCGTGGGCTTCCTGAACGCCGACGATGTGCTGGCCGATCCCGAGGCGATCGCGCGCATGGCGAGCCTGCTTGAGCGCAGCCCGCAGGCAGACGCGCTCTATGCCGATCTGGTCTATGTGAAGGCCGACGATCTGCGGGCTGTCGTGCGGCACTGGCACAGCGGCGTGTTCGCTCGAGCCTCGCTGCGGCGTGGCTGGATGCCGCCGCATCCGACCTTCTATCTGCGTCGCTCGCGGCTGGCCGACATCGGCGAATTCGACATTCGCCTGCGCATTGCGGCGGACTACGATTTCATGCTGCGCTGCCTGTCTCGCCCGGATTTTTCCGTGGTCTACCTGCCCGGCGTCCTGGTCAGGATGCGCACCGGCGGCGCCAGCAATCGCTCGCTGCAGGCACTGGTTCGCAAGAGTCGTGAGGATCTGGGCGCGATGCGGCGCAGCGGGGTGGGCGGCATCGGAACGCTGATCTGCAAGAATTTGCGCAAGATTCCGCAGTTCGTGCGCGCATCCGGCCAGAAGGCCGGCTGAATCCGCCCCTGGCTTGCGTGCCGGCTGTATCTGCTGCGCAACAAGTGACGCGTGACATTTTCCGGTTCTGCAATCGGTACGAACATGTCTTTACACCTCGCGCTTGCATCGCCATGAGCGCACCGGCATCTTCGGACCGTGATCTATTGCGCATGAGCGCGCCCCTGCGCCCCAGGGAGACAAGCGGGGCGGGGCGCCAAGAGCATCTCCCAGCAGAAGGATCGACTGCATGCTGTTTTTGATTGTTTCATTTCTGGCCGCCTTCGTCGTGACGCTGCTGGTGGTGCGCTCGTCGGCGCATCACGCGCATCTGTCCGGCGACACCGACAAGGACCAGCCGCAGAAATTCCACGCGCGCGTCGTGCCGCGGGTCGGCGGCATCGGCATCCTGGTGGGTGTGCTGTGCGGCACGCTGCTGGCGATCGGGCGGGGGGTCGACGAGTGGCCGCTGCTGGCGGTGCTGGTCGGCTGCAGCCTGGTGGCCTTCGGCGCCGGCCTGATCGAGGACTTCACCAAGCGCGTGACCCCGAAGCAGCGTCTGCTCGCCACCATCGCGGCGGCGGCGCTGGCGGTCTGGCTGGCCGACGCGATCATCTCGCGCACCGGCATTCCCGGCGTCGACAGCCTGATGCTGATCGCCGGCTTCCCGATGGCGCTGACGCTGCTGGCGGTGGCCGGCGTGGCCAACTCGGTCAACATCATCGACGGCTTCAACGGGCTGGCCTCGATGTGCGTGGCGATCATGTTCGCGGCGCTGGCCTATGTCGCCTTCCAGGTCGGCGACCAGGTGATCATGGTGGCCGCGCTGATCGGGCTGGGTGCGGTGATGGGTTTCTTCGTCTGGAACTATCCGCTGGGCCTGATCTTCCTGGGCGATGGCGGCGCCTATTTCCTGGGCTTCTGGGTGGCCGAGCTCGGCATCCTGCTGGTGCACCGCAATCCGGAGGTCTCGCCGGTCTTTCCGCTGCTGCTGTGCGCCTATCCGATCTTCGAGACGCTGTTCACCATGTACCGCCGTCGCGTGGTGCGCGGCCGCCCGGTCGGTCTGCCCGATGCCACGCATCTGCACAGCCTGATCTACCGCCGGCTGATGCGCTGGGCCATCGGCAAGCGCGATGCGGCCAACATGCTGCGCCGCAACTCGATGACCTCGCCCTATCTGTGGGCGCTGTGCTCGCTGTCGGTCGCGCCGGCGGTGCTGTGGTGGGACGAGGGCCGGGTGCTGTCGATCTGGCTGCTGATGTTCTGCGGCCTCTATCTGGTGCTCTACCGCGCGATCGTGCATTTCCGCACGCCGCGCTTCCTGGTGCGCAAGGCCGATCACTGGGCTGCGCCGGCGGCCGAACACTGAGCCGCGCCGCGCCGGCGCCGCCCGGCGTGCGGTTACGATCGGAGCCTTTCTGAATCGTGCCCGCCGCCGGGTCTGCTCCCTTGAATCCCTCTCTCTCCGATCTCCAGTCCGCCCGCGTCCTCGTCGTCGGCGACGCGATGCTCGACCGCTACTGGTTCGGCGCCGTCGAGCGCATCTCGCCGGAGGCGCCGGTGCCGGTGGTGCGCGTCTCGCGCGAGGAGGAGCGCCTGGGTGGCGCAGCCAACGTCGCGCTCAACGTCAAGACGCTGGGCGCGCAGTGCACGCTGCTGACGGTGGTGGGCGACGACGAGCCGGCGCGCTCGCTGCGCCGCCTTCTCGAGGCCCAGGGCATCACCACGGTGCTGGGCAGCGACCCGAAGCTCTACACCATCGTCAAGCTGCGGGTCATCGGCCGCTCGCAGCAGCTCATCCGCGTCGACTTCGAGAACCAGCCCGAGCACGAGGTGCTGCAGCAGATGCTGGCCGACTACGAGCGGGTGCTGCCGGACCACGACGCGGTGCTGTTCTCCGACTACGGCAAGGGCGGCCTGACCCACATCCCGCGCATGATCGAGCTGGCGCGCGCCGCCGGCAAGCCGGTGCTGGTCGACCCCAAGGGCAGCGACTACAGCCGCTATGCCGGCGCCACCACGCTCACGCCCAACCGCGCCGAGCTGGCCCAGGTGGTCGGCCCGTGGCGCGACGAGGCCGACCTGCATCGCCGCGCGCACGCGCTGCGCGAGGAGCTGGGCCTGGACGGGCTGGTGCTGACCCGCTCGGAAGAGGGCATGTCCTTGTTCGAGAAGACGGCCGACGGCCAGCCGACGCATTTCCAGGTGCCGGCCCAGGCGCGCGAGGTCTTCGACGTGACCGGCGCGGGCGACACCGTCATCGCGACGCTGGCGGCGCTGCTGGCCTGCGGCATGAGCCTGCGCGACGCGGTGCCGCTGGCCAACCGCGCCGGCAGCATCGTCGTGGGCAAGTTCGGCACCGCCAGCTGCAGCTTCGAGGAACTCTTCGGAAAGGAAACGGCATGAGAGTCGTCGTCACCGGCGCGGCCGGCATGATCGGCAGCAACCTGGTCCACGGCCTGAACCGCCTGGGCGCCAAGGAGGTCATCGCGGTCGATGACCTGACCGACGGGCCCAAGTACCGCAACCTGCTCGGCAGCACGCTGGCGGACTACTTCGACAAGGACGAGTTCTATACCCGCTTCGCCGCCGGCGAGCTGGGCCGCATCGACGCGATCCTGCACGAGGGCGCCTGCTCCGACACGATGGAGCATGACGGCCGGTTCATGCTGGAGAACAACTACCGCTGCTCGAAGACGCTGCTCGATGCCTGTCTCGCGCAGGGCACGCGGCTGCTGTACGCCAGCTCGGCCGCCACCTACGGCGCCAGCGAGACCTTCCGCGAGGAGCCGGCCTTCGAGGCGCCGCTGAACGTCTACGGCTACTCCAAGCTGCTGTTCGACCAGGTGGTGCGCCGCTACCTGCCGGGCTTGCGCTCGCAGGGCGGCACGCAGGACGGCCAGGTCGTGGGCTTCCGCTACTTCAACGTCTATGGCCCGCGCGAGCAGCACAAGGGCCGCATGGCCAGCGTCGCCTTCCACCACTTCAACCAGTTCCGCCAGCACGGCCAGGTCAAGCTCTTCGGCGAGTACAACGGCTACGCGCCGGGCACGCAGTCGCGCGACTTCGTGTTCGTCGACGATGTGGTGGCGGTCAACCTGTGGTTCCTGCAGAACCCGGACAAGAGCGGCATCTTCAACCTCGGCTCCGGCCGGGCGCAGCCCTTCAACGACGTGGCGCATGCGACCGTCAACGCCTGCCGCGCGCTCGACGGCCTGCCGGCGCTGACGCTGGACGAGCAGATCGCCCAGGGCCTGGTGAGCTATATCGATTTCCCCGACGCCCTGCGCGGCAAGTACCAGTGCCTGACCCAGGCCGACCTGACCCGCCTGCGCGCCACCGGCTGCGACCACGCCTTCAGCGACGTGGCCGGCGGCGTGGCCAGCTATGTGCGCTGGCTGGCCGGACAGCCCAGCAGCTGAGCCACCACGCTCACCGCCAGCACCGCCGGCTCCTTGCCGGCGATGCCGGGCAGGCCGATCGGGCAGGTGAGGCGGCCGAGCTGCGCCGCGCTCAGCCCCCGCGCCTCGAAGCGCGACAGGAAGCGTGCCCGCTTGGTCGCGCTGCCGATCAGGCCGCAGAAGGCGGCGTCACCGCGGCGCAGGATGGCCTCGGTGATCGCCTCGTCGAGGTCGTGGCGGTGCGTCATGACCAGGAAGACGGTGCCGGGGGCGGCCTGCGCGACCTCCATCTCGGGCGCGTCGCTGACGATGGGCGTGATGTGCGGCTGCTCGAGCGGATCGTGCAGCGGGAATTCGTCAGGCCGCGCATCGACCCAGTCGACGCGGCAGTCGATGTCGGTCAGCAGCTTCACGATCGCGCGGCCGACATGGCCGGCGCCGTGCAGCTGCAGAGGGAAGCGCGGCGGCGGCAGCGTCCAGCCATCAAGCGCCTCCCGCGTCAGGTTCGAGAGCCGCAGCTTCACCCGCCCGCCGCAGCACTGGCCGAGTGCCGGACCGAGCGGCAGGTCGAGCGTCTGCGGCGGCGCATCGGGGTGGGCCAGCCTCTGCCGCGCCGCCTCGATCGCCTTCCATTCCAGATGGCCGCCGCCGATGGTGCCGAGCACCTCGGCCGGCGTGACCAGCATGCGCGTGCCGGTCTCGCGCGGCGCCGAGCCCTGGTGCGCGGCGATCAGCACCTCGACGACCGGCGTGCCCCCGTCGAGCCGGGCGCGGGCCGCGGCCTGCAGGCGCAGCGCGATCATCCGCGCTGCACGGCCGCGAGGGCGTCGAGGATGGCCTCCCCGGTCGCCGGCGCCCGCAGCGGCGGATCGACGCGGTGCCCGCCCGCCGCCGACACCGCATCCCGGATCGCCAGGAAGACGCTGAAGGGCAGCAGCAGCGGCGGCTCGCCGACCGCCTTGCTGCGGTGGATGCTGTCGGCCGGGTTGCGGTGGCCGAACAGCCGCACGTCGAGCGCGCCGGGCTCCAGCGGAATGTCGTTGGCGGTCGGGATCTTGTAGGTGCTCGGCGCGTGCGTCAGCAGCAGGCCTGCGGCGCGCGAGCCGTCCATCGGCTGCCAGCGCAGCTCCTCGGTGGTCAGCCAGCCCATGCCCTGCACGAAGGCGCCCTCGACCTGGCCGATGTCCAGCGCCGGGTTCAGCGAGGCGCCGACATCGTGCAGCACGTCGGCGCGCAGCAGCCGCCACTCGCCGGTCAGCGTGTCGACGATGACCTCGCTGAGCGCCGCGCCGTAGGCGAAATAGAAGAAGGGCTTGCCCTGCAGCCGCTCGCGGTCCCAGTGCAGGCCGGGCGTGGCGTAGAAGCCGTCGCTCCAGAGCTGGATGCGCGCGGCATAGGCCTGCGCGACCAGCTCGGTGAAGGCCAGCGCCTGCGTGCCCGCCGTCACCTGGCCGCCGGCGAACTGCACCGCCTCGGGCGCCACCTGCCAGCGCGCAGCGACGAAGGCCGCCAGGCGGTCGCGGATCTGGCGCGCCGCGTCCTGCGCCGCCTTGCCGTTCAGGTCGGTGCCGGTGGAGGCGGCGGTGGCAGAGGTGTTGGCCACCTTGTGCGTGTCGGTGGCGCTGACCCGCACCCGCTCCAGGGGCAGGCCCAGCTCGTGCGCGACCACCTGCGCGACCTTGGTGTTCAGGCCCTGGCCCATCTCGGTGCCGCCGTGGTTCACCAGCACCGAGCCGTCGGTGTAGACATGCACCAGCGCGCCGGCCTGGTTGAAATGCGCGACGTTGAAGCTGATGCCGAACTTCACCGGCGTCAGCGCCAGGCCCTTCTTCAGCACCGGGCTGGTGGCGTTGAAGGCGGCGATCTCGGCGCGGCGCGCGTCGTGGCGGCCGCGCGCGGCCAGCTCGTCGACCAGCGGCGCGAGGATGTTGTCCTCGACCGTCTGGCCGTAGGGCGTGATGTTGCGGTCCTCGGTGCCGTAGAAGTTGGCGCGGCGCACCGCCAGCGCGTCGAGCCCGAGCCGGCGCGCCACCTCGTCCAGGATCACCTCCACCGCCAGCGCGCCCTGCGGCCCGCCGAAGCCGCGGAAGGCGGTGTTGCTCTGGGTGTTGGTGCGGGCGCAGTAGCCGCGCAGGTCGACCGCGGGCAGCCAGTAGGCATTGTCGAAGTGGCAGAGCGCGCGGGTCATCACCGGCGCCGAGAGGTCGGCCGAGGCGCCTGCGTTGGACACCATCTCGACCTCGGCACCCAGCAGCCGCCCGGCCTCGTCATGGCCGACGGTGTAGCGGAACTCGAAGCCGTGGCGCCGGCCGGTGATCAGGAAGTCGTCGTCGCGGTCCGGGCGCAGCTTGACCGGGCACTGCAGCCGGTGTGCGGCCAGCGCCGCGCAGGCCGCGAACAGCGCCGACTGCGACTCCTTGCCGCCGAAGCCGCCGCCCATGCGCCGGCACTGCACCTGCACCTGATGCGCCGCCAGCCCCAGCGCATGCGCGACGACATGCTGCATCTCGGTCGGATGCTGGGTCGAGCTGTGCACCAGCAGGCCGTCGTTCTCCTGCGGCAGCGCGTAGGCGATCTGGCCCTCCAGGTAGAACTGCTCCTGGCCGCCGAGGCTGAAGCGGCCCTCCAGCCGGTGCGGCGCGGCGGCGATGGCCGCGGCCGCGTCGCCGCGCTGCAGGTGCATCGGCGGCACGACGTACTGCTGCAGCCGGTGCGCCTCCAGCGGGTCGAGCACCGCCTGCAGCGGCTCGATCGTGGCGACCTGCGCCGCCAGGGCTGCCGCGCGCCGCGCCTCGCCGCGGGTGCGGGCGACGACCAGGAACATCGGCTGGCCGCGCCAGTTCACCGTGCCCTCGGCCAGGATCGGGTCGTCGTGCACGATCGGGCCGCAGTCGTTGACGCCGGGAATGTCGGCGGCCGACAGCACCGCGACCACGCCGGGCATCGCGCGCACGCGGTCCAGGTCGAGCGCGACCAGCCGCCCGTGCGCCACCGGCGACAGGCCGAGCGCGCCGTGCAGCGTGCCGGCCACCTCGGGCAGGTCGTCGATGTAGGGTGCGCGGCCGGTGACGTGGAGCTGCGCGGATTCATGCGGGCGCGAGGTGCCGATGACGGTCGTGCTCATGCGCGGAACTCCCGGACCTGGGTGGCGCTGGCCGGCAGTGGATCGTCGGGCCGGGTCTCCAGCCAGAGCCGGCGCAGCAGGTTGGCGCTGACCGCCAGCCGGTAGCTGGCGCTGGCGCGCAGGTCGCTCAAGGGGAGGAAGTCCTGTGCCAGCGCGACCTGCGCCGCCTGCAGCGTGGCCTCGTCCCAGCGCCGGCCGCGCAGCGCTGCTTCGGTCTGCGCGGCGCGCTTCGTGATCGCCGCCATGCCGCCGAAGACCAGCCGCGCGGCGGCGATCCGGCCGTCGGCGTCCAGCCGCAGCGCCGCGGCCATCAGCACGGTGGAGATGTCGCTGTCGAAGCGCTTGCTGATCTTCCAGGCGCGCAGCTGCGTGCCCTCAGGGGACGGCGGCACGACCAGCCGCTCGACGAATTCGCCCGGCGCGAGCGCGTTCTTCATGTAGTCGAGGTAGAAATCCTCGAGCGCCAGCGTGCGGGTGTCGGGCCCGCGGCGCAGCACGATGCGCGCGTCCAGCGCGATCAGCACCGGCGCGCCATCGCCGATCGGCGAGCCGTTGGCGATGTTGCCGCCCAGCGTGCCGGCATGGCGCACCGGCGGCGAGGCAAAGCGCCGCCAGACTTCGGTGAGCGCCGGCCAGCGCGCCGCCAGCGCCGCCCAGGCGTCCTCCAGCGACGCGGCGGCGCCGATGTGCAGCGTGCCGTCGGCGTCGGTCGCGATGCGGCGCAGCGCGGGCACGCGGGTGATCCACAGCGGCTCGCCGATGTCGCGGAACTGCTTGTTGACCCACAGCGCCACATCGGTGGCGCCGGCGACGATGCGCGCCTCGGGCCGGGCCAGGCGCTGCGCGGCGAAGTCCTCCAGCGTCATCTCGGACGTGTCGGCCGCCAGCGCATCGAGCTGCGCGCGCAGCGCGGCGCGGTCGATCGGCGCGTCGGGCAGCTCGAACATGCGCTCGGCCGCGTCGACGATCGGACGGTAGCCGGTGCAGCGGCACAGGTTGCCGGCCAGCGCGTCGGCGATGGCCGGGCGCTCGGGGCGGGTGCCGGCGGCCGCATGCGCCTCGCGCAGCGCGGTCATCGTCATGACGAAGCCGGGCGTGCAGAAGCCGCACTGCGAGCCGTGGCACTCGACCAGCGCCTGCTGCACCGGATGCGGCTGCGGCAGGTCTTCCACGGTGATGACGGCGCGGCCGTCGAGCGTGGGCAGGAAGCTCAGGCAGGCGTTGACATGGCGGATCGCCACGCCGCCGGGCGCGGTGTCGTCGCGCTCGGCCACCAGCACGGTGCAGGCGCCGCAGTCGCCCTCGTTGCAGCCTTCCTTGGTGCCGGTGCAGCGCGGGCGGGCGTCCTCGCGCAGCCAGTCGAGCAGCGTGCGGGTGGGCGGCACGCCTTCAAGCGCGATGGCGTGGCCGCGGTGGACGAAGCGGATCGGTCGGGGCGAGATCTCGGGCATGGGCCGGAACATACCCCAGCAGACGCGGCATGACATGCGTCAAACGTGATGATCTGCATGAGAATGAACGTATGACACAGCGAGCCGTTTTCGACACCATCGAGCTTCATCTCGTCAGGGTCTTTCACACCGTGATTTCCGAACGCAGCGTCTCGCGTGCCGCGATGCGCCTGTCCTCCACGCAGCCGCAGGTCAGCGCGCAGCTTCGCCGGCTGCGTGCGCTGATCGGCGACCCGCTGCTGGTGCGCGCCGGCGCCGGCATGGTGCCCACCGAGATCGCGCTGCAGCTGATGGCGCCGGCCGAGACGCTGCTGCGCAGCGCCGAGCAGCTCTTCGGCGGCAAGGCCGGTGCCCGCGCCTTCACGCCCGGCGCGGCCGAGATCGAGTTCCGCATCGCCGCCAGCGACTACCTCGATCCGCTGTTCCTGCCGATGCTGGTGGCGCGGCTGCGCCAGCAGGCGCCGCGCGCGCGGCTGACCATTCACGCGCTGTCGGCCGAGTTCGACTACCGCGCCCGGCTGGCGCGCGGCGAGGTCGATCTGGTGATCGGCAACTGGCTGGAGCCGCCGGCCGAGCTGCACATCGGCCGGCTGTTCTCCGACGAGATCGTCTGCCTGGTCGGCGCCGGCCATCTGGCGGCGCGTCGGCCGCGCGAGTGGACGCTGGAGCGCTATCTCGCCGCCGACCATGTCGCGCCGACCGCGCTGCACACCGGCGGCCACGGCGTGATCGACGAGCATCTGACGCGCCAGGGCCTGCACCGGCGCATCGTCGTGCGCAGTCCGCATTTCGCGCTGGTGCCGACGATGCTGGCGCACAGCGACGCGCTGGTGCTGACCACCGGCCGGCTGTTCTGCCAGCGCCATCTGGGCACGCTGCCGCTGCGCATCGTGCGCTGCCCGGTCGACTTTCCCTCGCTGACCTACTACCAGCTCTGGCATGAGGTCACGCACGGCGCGGCCTCGCTGCGCTGGCTGCGCGAGACGGTGCGCGATGTCGCGCGCCGACTGCCGGCGCCGGGCCTGTCCGCGGCCGCCGATCCCGTTCCTGTTCCTGTTGCCGCCTCTCCGTCCGCATGACTGCTGTTCCCGACCGCCTGGCGCTGCGCGCCGACCTGCTCGACTTCGACGCCGATCCCGGCTGGGCCGCGCCCGACCCGGCCACCGGCCTCGTGCCGGGCGTGCGCTGGCGGCCCGACCACTGGCTGCTGGTCGAGGCCGGGCGCATCACCGGCGTCCAGCCAGCCGCGGCCTTCACGCCGGACGCCGCGGTCTGGTCGGTCGAGGACCAGCGCGGCCGGCTGCTGATGCCCGGCTTCATCGACACCCATGTGCACAGCCCGCAGCTCGACGTCATCGCCAGCTACGGCACCGAGCTGCTCGACTGGCTGGAGACCTACACCTTTCCGGCCGAGATGCGCCATGCCGATCCGGCGGTGGCCGCCGCCGGGGCCGAGCTGTTCCTCGACGCGCTGCTGGCGCACGGCAGCACCAGCGCGGTGGTGTTCCCGACGGTGCATGTCAGTTCGACCGAGGCGCTGCTGGCCGGCGCGCACCGCCGCGGCATGCGCCTGGTCACCGGCAAGGTGCTGATGGACCGCCACGCGCCCGAGGGCCTGCGCGACGACGTGCCGGGCGCCGAGCGCGACAGCCGCGACCTGATCCGCCGCTGGCACGGCACCGGCCGGCTGGCCTACGCGATGACGGTGCGCTTTGCGCCGACCAGCACGCCCGAGCAGCTGGCGATGGCCGGCCGGCTGATGGCCGAGGTGCCCGGCCTCTACATGCAGACGCATGTGGCCGAGAACCGCGCCGAGGTCGCCTGGGTGGCCGAGCTGTTCCCCGAGGCGCGCAGCTACCTCGATGTCTATCACCGCGCCGGGCTGCTGAACGAGCGCGCGGTGCTGGCGCACGGCATCTGGCTCGACGACGCCGACCGCGCGCTGCTGGCCGACACCGGCGCGCAGATCGCGCACAGCCCGAGCTCCAACCTCTTTCTCGGCAGCGGCCTGATCGGCTGGCCGGAGCTGGAGGCCGCGGGCGCGCGCGTCTCGCTGGCCAGCGACGTGGGCGGCGGCACCAGCCTGTCGATGCTGCGCACGCTGGCCGATGCCTACAAGGTGCAGGCGCTGCGCGGCGTGCGCCTGACCGCCTGGAAGGCACTGCACGGCGCCACGCTCGGCGCGGCCGAGGCGCTGGGCCTGAGCAACGAGATCGGCCGTCTCGAGCCCGGTCGCCTGGCCGATCTGGCGTTGTGGGACTGGGCGGCCGGCCCGGTGGCCACGCACCGCGATGCGCGGGCGCGACAGTTGCATGAGCGGGTCTTCGCCTGGATGACACTCGGTGACGAGCGGAACCTGGCGGCGACCTGGGTCGCCGGTTGCGCGCTTTTCCGGCGCGCTCCGACCCGCTGACGACAGTTTTTGTGACAATGCGCACCGTTTTTGTGCCGCACGCCTGACCCGACCCGGAGTCCTCCCCCGATGACCGCCCCACCTCGCCTGGAACTCCTGGGCATCACGAAGCAGTACCCCGCGGTGCGCGCCAACGACGGCGTGGCGCTGACGGTCGCGCCCGGGCAGATCCATGCCGTGCTGGGCGAGAACGGCGCCGGCAAGTCGACGATGATGAAGATCATCTACGGCGCGGTGAAGCCCGACGCCGGCGAGATCCGCTGGAACGGCCAGTCGGTGCAGATCGCCAGTCCGGCGCATGCGCGCCAGCTCGGCATCAGCATGGTCTACCAGCACTTCTCGCTGTTCGACACGCTGACCGCGGCCGAGAACGTTTGGCTGGGCCTGGACAGGTCGATGTCGCTGGCGCAGGTGAGCGAGCGCATCCGCGCGGTCTCGGGCGAGTACGGGCTGGAGGTCGATCCGCTGCGGCCGGTGCATTCCTTGAGCGTCGGCGAGCGCCAGCGCGTCGAGATCGTGCGTGCGCTGCTGACCGATCCGAAGCTGCTGATCCTCGACGAGCCGACCTCGGTGCTGACGCCGCAGGCGGTCGAGAAGCTCTTCGTCACGCTGCGCCGGCTGGCCGGCACCGGCTGCTCGATCCTCTACATCAGCCACAAGCTCGACGAGATCCGGGCGCTGTGCCATCACTGCACCGTGCTGCGCGGCGGGCGGGTCACCGGCGAGGTCGATCCGACGCAGGAGACCAACGCCTCGCTGTCGAAGCTGATGATCGGCGCCGAGCCGCCGGCGCTGCGCAGCCGGCCGGCCACGCCCGGCGAGGTGGTGCTGGCGGTCGACGGGCTGGACCTGCCGCAGGCCGATCCCTTCGGCACCACGCTGTCGCGGCTGGCGCTGCAGGTGAGGGCCGGCGAGATCGTCGGCATCGCGGGCGTGTCGGGCAACGGCCAGCAGGAGCTGATGGCCGCGCTCTCCGGCGAGGACCGGCGCGCGCCGGCCGGCTCGGTGCGGCTCTCGGGCCAGGACATCGCGCGCGCCACGCCGGCGCAGCGCCGCCGCCTGGGGCTGCACTTCGTGCCCGAGGAGCGCCTGGGCCGCGGCGCGGTGCCGACGCTGTCGCTGGCGCACAACCTGCTGCTGACCCGCACCGAGAACGTCGGCCCGGGCGGCTGGCTGAAGATGGGCGCGATCCGTGCGCAGGCGGCCGAGCTGATCGGGCGCTACAACGTCAAGGCCGGCGGCCCGGACGCGGCGGCGAAGTCGCTCTCGGGCGGCAACCTGCAGAAATACATCGTCGGCCGCGAGATCGACGCGCGCCCCAAGCTGCTGATCGTCAGCCAGCCGACCTGGGGCGTGGACGTCGGCGCGGCGGCGCAGATCCGCCAGGCGATGCTGGCGCTGCGCGACGCCGGCTGCGCGCTGCTGGTGGTCAGCGAGGAGCTGGACGAGCTGTTCGAGATCAGCGACCGGCTGGTGGTGATCGCGCAGGGGCGGCTCTCGCCCTCGATCGCCACCCGCGACGCCACCATCGAGCGGATCGGCGCCTGGATGTCCGGCCTGTGGCAGGACGGCGCCGACGAAACGAAGAACACCCGGAACACCAAGGAGGGCAGCGATGCTCAGGCTTGAGGCACGGCCGCAGCCGTCGAAGGCGATGTCGCTGGCGTCGCCGCTGATCGCGCTGGTGCTGACGACGATCATCGGCATCGCGCTGTTCGCGCTCCTGGGCAAGGATCCGGTCAAGGGTCTGCAGGTCTTCTTCGTCGAGCCGCTGAAGAACGCGCGCGCGCTGTCCGAGCTGAGCGTCAAGGCGGTGCCGCTGGTGCTGATCGCGCTGGGGCTGGCGGTGTGCTTCCGCTCCAACCTGTGGAACATCGGCGCGGAGGGCCAGTTCATCGTCGGTGCGCTGGCCGGGGGCTGGGTGGCGCTGCAGGCGCAGCCCGACTCCTCGCGCGCAATCGTGGTGCTGATCCTGGCCGCGGGCGTGCTCGGCGGCATGGTCTGGGCGGGCATCACCGCGCTGCTGCGCGACCGGTTCAACGCCAGCGAGATCCTGGTCAGCCTGATGCTGGTCTATGTCGCCGAGATGCTGCTGAGCTATCTGGTCTACGGCCCCTGGAAGGATCCGAAGGGCTTCAACTTCCCGCAGACCATCACCTTTCTCGAGCCGACGAAGATTCCGCGCCTGGTCGACGGCCTGCGCGCCAACATCGGCGTGCTGATCGCGCTGGTGGCGGTGGGCGGCTTCACCGCCTTCCTGTTCCGCACCTACCGGGGCTTTGCGCTGCAGGTCGGCGGCCTGGCGCCGGCCGCGGCGCTGTACGCGGGCTTCTCGTCGCGCGGCGCGCTGTGGACGGCGCTCCTGGTGTCGGGCGGCATGGCCGGCCTGGCCGGCGCGCTGGAGGCCGCCGGGCCGCTGGGCCAGCTCACGCCCTATGTGCCGGTGGGCTACGGCTTCGCGGCGATCATCGTCGCCTTCGTCGGCCGGCTGCATCCGGTGGGCATCGTCTTCTCGGCGCTGCTGATGAGCATGTTCTACATCGGCGGGGAGCTGGCGCAGTCGCGCCTGGGCCTGCCGAAATCGCTGACCGGCGTGTTCCAGGGGCTGCTGCTGTTCACGCTGCTGGCCTGCGACACGCTGATCGCCTATCGCGTGCGCTGGGGCGCCGCAGGAAAGGGTGCCCGATGAACGAGTTCGCGCTGCTGCTGGCGGCCACGCTGAGTGCTGGCACCGTGCTGGCGATCGCCGGCCTGGGCCTGCTGATCAACGAGCGCGCCGGCGTGCTCAACCTCGGTGCCGAAGGCATGATGCTGGTGGCGGCGATCGCCGGCTTCGCCACCTCGGTTCACACCGGCAACGACTGGATCGCCTTTGCCGCCGGCGCCGGCGCGGGCGCGCTGATGGCTGCGGCCTTCGGCGTGCTGGTGATCTGGCTGAACACCAACCAGTACGCCACCGGCCTGGCGCTGAGCCTGTTCGGCGCGGGCTTCTCGGCCTTCGTCGGCATCCGCTACACGCAGGAAAAGCTCGCCGAGCGGCCGAAGTTCGAGATTCCCGGCCTGGCCGACATTCCCTTCGTCGGCCCGGCCTTCTTCAAGCACCACCCGATGGTCTATCTGACGATCGCGCTGATGCTGGCGCTGGCCTGGTTCCTGTACCGCTCGCGCGCCGGGCTGGTGCTGCGTGCGGTGGGCGAGTCGCCGGAATCGGCGCATGCGCTGGGCTATCCCGTGCGGCGCATCCGGCTGCTGGCGGTGATGGCGGGCGGTGCGCTGTGCGGCGTGGCCGGCGCCTACCTGTCGGTGATCTACACCCCGCTGTGGGTCGAGGGCATGACCGCCGGCAAGGGCTGGATCGCGCTGGCGCTGACCACCTTCGCCACTTGGCGGCCGGCGCGCGTGCTGATGGGCGCCTACCTGTTCGGCGGCGTGACGATGCTGCAGTTCCACCTGCAGGGCGAGGGCGTGCAATTGCCCAGCCAGCTGCTGACCGCGCTGCCCTATCTGGCCACGATCGTGGTGCTGGTGCTGATCTCGCGCAACCCGGCGTGGATCCGCGCCAACATGCCGGCGTCGATCGGCAAGCCTTTCTTCCCTGGCAGTTGACCGCCCGGCGCTGAATCAGCCGCCGGGTGGGGGTCAACTCAGATTAGATCTCGATCGACTGCACGTTCGGATCGTGCATCGCCAGCATGATCTCTTTGGCTTGCGCCAGTGGAGACTGGTTGGCGATGTTCAGGATAGCTGTCATCGAGTGGTTGATGAGCTGGTCATCCCCTTTCTCGATGCCTTTGTCGAGGGTGTCGAAAAAACCCTGGATCATGCCGGCACGCTCCTTGAACGTCTCCTTGAGATACAGCTCCAGAAGATCCTTCTTGGCTTGGATGTCCGCAAGCCTGGTATCGCGCCACGCATCAATCGACGTACGTTTGGTGGCCTCGACTTCCACCGTCTTCTTGTAGTCCGACCAGGCGTGAATGATCTCGCTAATGGCGGATCCGGATGTCGCAAGTGGCAGTTTGTTTGCCAGCGGGATGAGCTTGGTGATGGCCATGGGTTCTGCGGGTTTTTCAGGCGATGGACAGCAGGCCAGAGCACTTGGCCTTGATGTTCTCGATGGCTACGCCTTCCTTGTTGAGGATGGCCACTTCCAGAGCTTTCTTGAGCGACGTGCCGACAGCCAGCATGCGCTGGAATGCCGTCGGGTCGCTGTCGTCGTGTACCTTGACCTGTTCGAAACGCTTGACAAGTTCGATGATAACGGTCGAAATTTCTTGGGCGTTGGTCACGATTCCACCCATGGCGGTCTCGGCTGCCTGCATCTTGGCCACGGCTACCGCCACCTCGGCTTTGTACTCATTTGCTTGCGTCAATGCCTCTTCAGCTTTGCTGGCCATCATGAAACCGCCGATGGCCAAGGCTGGGCCTAGCACGATCCCACCCAGGGCTAGCGTGCCGCCGGCAATTCCGAAGCCGCCTGCACTCAGCGCGCCGCCGCCCAGCCATGCCAGCGTGGCATTGGTCGCAGCAGCGCCCGACAGGCCCGAGATGGCTGCACCTGTGGAGGCGGTTGCCAGCGTGCCCACAGCACCGTAAGCCCCCATGGCAGCCAGCGCACCACCCGCGGCGCCGGACGCAATTCCTTTTTCCAGTTCCAGTGAACTGAGGATCATCTTCTCGTAGCTATGGAGCTTCTCGATGCTGAATTCTTCCTGAAAGCCCTTCAGCGTGCTGCTGGCAGTCTTGGTGCGCTTGATGGCTTCGATCAGATGCCGGATCTGCTGCGTGAAAACCGAAACCTTCAACTTGCCCAAGTTTTCTAGGCTGTCTTGGGTGTTGTTGCGGGCGGCCTCCAGAGCGGCTGCTGCGCGTTGGTGCTGGCGTTCAGCTTTTTCGCCGATTTCCTTGGCTTCATCCATCATGTTGGACGCTTGCACGCCCTTCACGACGCCCGTGGCGGCCAGGGCGGCTGCAGCGCCCCAAAGCAGAAGAGGGATGGGCATGTTGAATTTCCTTTGTTGGTTTGAGGTGAGTAAAACGTGCGATGCACTCAGATGGCCTGTATCAACCGATAGCGTTCGGACAAGCCGGCGGCCTGCTGTGCCTGGTTGCACAGGCTGGCGTTGATGCGGTGGAATTCCTCTGGCGACAGCATCGGGAAATGCTGTCGATGCACGGTCTCTGTTCTGCACAGATCGGGCCGGTCGGCATAGATTGAGCAGAGACGCCCGACTGTGTCGAAGTGTCTGCAGGTGCCATCGCCCCGGTCTAGTGCCCGGTATGCCGGGTTCTTGTCCAGATGGGTGCAGCACCAGGGCGATTGCATGAAGAACCTGGTCGGTTCCGTGTTATGAACGCGCCCCGCTGACCCGACCGCCGCAGCTCGAAGCGGCGCCCGCCCCGATGACCACTGCGCCGCTGCCCACCCACTTCATCGAGGCGCTGGCCGAACTGGACGATCCGCGCTCGCGGTCGTGTCCGTTTCCGCTGGACGAGCTGATGTTCGCGGCGCTGTGCGGCGTCAGCAGTGGCGCCGACAGCTGGGTCTCGGTCACCAACTGGGCCGAGCTGCAGATCGACTGGCTGCGCCAGCATCTGCCGTACGCCAACGGCATCGCCTCGCACGACACCTTCGGGCGCGTCTTCAGCCTGCTCGACCCGCATCAGTTCGAGCGCTTCTTCGTGCGCTGGATGCAGCACCTGTGCCCCGCGCTGACGGGCGAGCTGATCGCCATCGACGGCAAGAGCCTGCGCGGCTCGCATGACGGGGGCACGCGCATGACGCATCTGGTCTCGGCCTGGCACCACGCGCGCGGTCTCGTGCTGGGTCAGGTCAAGACGGCAGCCAAGAGCAACGAGATCACGGCGATCCCGGAGCTGGTGGCTGCCCTGCAGATCCAGG
>NZ_JACCPY010000041.1 GCF_013426975.1 Sphaerotilus sulfidivorans | reverse complement strand
GCGGTCATCTGGCGCCGCAGCGCCCACAGCCGCTCGATCAGCGGCTCGCAGACCGCCGGATCCCAGCCGGGATCGATCGCGGGAGAGACCGAGGTCGCAGGGAGGTGTGGCGCCGTCATGATGTGCCGCTCGCGTCAAATGCCCCCAGTCTGCGCGGGGGCGATGTCAGCGGCATGACGGGCGGCGCGCTCAGTCCTTGAAGCCGTCCGGATTGGTCGACTGCCAGCGCCAGCTGTCCTCGCACATGCGGTCGATGCCGAACTGCGCCTTCCAGCCCAGGATCTGCTCGGCCGCGGCCGGGTCGGCGTAGCAGGAGGCGACGTCGCCGGGGCGGCGGTCGACGATGCGGTAGGGCACCGGGCGGCCGCTGGCCTTCTCGAAGGCCCGGACCACGTCGATGACGCTGTAGCCCTGGCCGGTGCCGAGGTTGACGGTGACCGAGCTTTTGGCCTCGAGCAGGTGGCGCAGCGCTGCCACATGGCCCTGCGCCAGGTCGCAGACATGGATGTAGTCGCGCACGCCGGTGCCGTCGGGCGTGTCGTAGTCGCCGCCGAAGACCTGCAGGAACTCGCGCTTGCCCACCGCGACCTGGGTGACGTAGGGCATCAGGTTGTTCGGGATGCCGCGCGGGTCCTCGCCGATGGTGCCGCTGGCGTGTGCGCCCACCGGGTTGAAGTAGCGCAGGTAGGCGATCGCCCAGCCCGGGGTGCAGCGCTCGAGCTCGCGCAGCATCTGCTCGCCCAGCAGCTTGGTCATGCCGTAGGGGTTGGTGCTGGACAGCGCGCAGTCCTCGGTGATGGGCAGGCGCTCGGGCTGGCCGTAGACGGTGGCCGAGGAGCTGAAGACCAGCGTCTTCACGCCCTGGCGCTCCATCGCGGTGGCCACGCTGACCAGACCGCCGAGGTTGTTGCGGAAGTACTCGAGCGGCTTGGCCACCGATTCGCCCACCGCCTTGTGCGCGGCGAAGTGCACGACGCCCTGCACGCCGTGGCGGGCGATGATGTCGGCCATGCGGTCGGTGTCGTTGACGTCGGCCTCCTCGAAGACCGGCTTCTCGCCCAGCAGGGCCTCCAGGCGCTGCAGCACGACGGGCGAGCTGTTGGCGAAGTTGTCGACGCCCAGGACACGGAAGCCCGCCTCCTTCAGCGCGATCCAGGTGTGGGAGGCGATGTAGCCGGTGGCTCCGGTCAGCAGGATGGTCGTCATGGGATGTGTTCAGCTCGCAGTGGCATGGGCGTCGGTCTCCTCCCGTGCCGCTCGCCAGCCCGGTCCCGACAGCGCCGATTGTGGCAAACCCGCATGGCGGGGTGATGATTTTCCTGAGCCCGGTTCGACGCGTCGGCCCGGATCTTGCCGGTCTGGCGAGAAAAACCACCATGCCAGGCGTGTACCTGTCCCCGAGAGTCCCGGCCGCGGGCGATCTGCGGGCCCCGCCTACAATCGCCGCCATGTTGCAAGCCCTGCTCGAACCCCTCGGTCGCGAGGCCCTCGGCCGCGTCACGCTGCTGCTCAACCATGTGCTGGCCGCCGAGCCGGAGGCCACCCGCCGCCTGCTCGGCCATGTCGGCCGCTCGATCGGCGTGCAGTGGCGCCAGTGGCCGGCGCTGCTGCCGGCGCCGCCGCGTGCGGTCTGGCGCGTGACCCCGGCCGGCCTGCTCGAGCTGGACGAGGACCTGCTGCTGGTGCCGGTCGGCGTCGGCGAGGAAGAGACGCTGGTGGTCACGCTCGACGGCAGCGAGATGCTGCGCTGGGGCCTGGCCGGCATGGCAGGGCGCCCGCCGATGGACATTCGCGGCGACGCCGCCTTCGCCGCCGAGGTCGCCTGGCTGGCCGAGAACCTGCGCTGGGACATCGAGGACGATCTGGCCCGCGTGATCGGCGACGGCCCGGCGCGCCTGCTCGGCCGCCTGGGCGGCGGGCTGGCGCAGACCGTCGGCGCCTTCGTGCAGCGCGTGCGCCGCCCGGCCTGATCCGGCCTCTGCCGCATCCATCATGAGGAACTGGCCCCGGCTCGCGCTGATCGCGTGGGTGATGCTGCGCCACGGCATGGACCAGCTGGTGCTGACGCAGTTCAGCCACCCGCTGCTGCGCCTGCTGGCGCGTGTGCTGTCGGTCGGCCGGCGGCTCGACGCGCCGCGCGGCGTGCGCCTGCGCCTGGCCTTCGAGCGGCTCGGTCCGATCTTCGTCAAGTTCGGCCAGGTGCTGTCCACCCGGCGCGACCTGATGCCGCCCGACATCGCCGACGAGCTGGCCCGGCTGCAGGACCGCGTGCCGCCGTTCTCCAGCGCGCTGGCGCGCCAGCTGATCGAGAAGTCGCTCGGCCGGCCGATCGAGGCGGTGTTTGCGCAGTTCGATGCCGATCCGGTGGCCAGCGCCTCGATTGCCCAGGTGCATTTCGGCGTGCTGCATGACGGCCGCCAGGTGGCGGTCAAGGTGCTGCGTCCCGGCGTGCTCGAGGTGATCGACGCCGACCTGGGGCTGCTGCGCACCGGCGCGCGCTGGCTCGAGCGCCTGTCGGCCGACGGCCGGCGCCTGCGCCCGCGCGAGGTGGTCGCCGAGTTCGACAAGTACCTGCACGACGAGCTGGACCTGGGCCGCGAGGCCGCCAACGCTGCGCAGCTGCGCCGCAACATGGACGGCCTGGACCTGCTGATGGTGCCGGAAATGATCTGGGACCTCAGCTCGGCCGAGGTGCTGGTGATGGAGCGCATGTTCGGCGTGCCGATCAGCCAGGTCGAGCGGCTGCGCGAGGCCGGCGTCGACATCCCGAAGCTGGCGCGCGACGGCGTGACCATCTTCTTCACCCAGGTGTTCCGCGACGGCTTCTTCCACGCCGACATGCACCCGGGCAACATCATGGTGTCGCTGGCGCCGGCGACCTTCCAGCGCTACATCGCGCTGGACTTCGGCATCGTCGGCACGCTCGATGCGCGCGACAAGGAATACCTGGCGCAGAACTTCCTCGCCTTCTTCCAGCGCGACTACCGCCGGGTGGCCGAGCTGCACATCGAATCCGGCTGGGTGCCGCCGACCACCCGCGCCGACGAGCTCGAAGGCGCGATCCGCGCGGTCTGCGAGCCGCATTTCGACCGCCCGCTCAAGGACATCTCGCTCGGCCAGGTGCTGATGCGGTTGTTCCAGACCTCGCGCCGCTTCAACGTCGAGATCCAGCCGCAGCTGGTGCTGCTGCAGAAGACGCTGCTGAACGTCGAGGGGCTGGGCCGCCAGCTCGACCCCGAGCTCGACCTGTGGAGCACCGCCAAGCCCTTCCTCGAGCGCTGGATGAACGAGCAGATCGGCTGGCGTGCGCTGGCCCACCAGCTGCGCCAGGAGGCGCCGCGCTATGCGCAGTACCTGCCGGCGCTGCCACGGCTGCTGCATGATGCGCTCAAGGCGCAGGCGGGTGCGGCCTCGGGCAGCGGCGACGCGGCCGCCAGCCGCGAGCTGCTGCAGGCCCTGCTGGCCGAGCAGCGCCGCACCAACCGGATGCTGCAGACCGCGGGCTGGCTGGTCACCGGCTTCCTGCTGGGCGTGGTTTCCGCCGCGCTTCTGGTGCGCTGGATGATGCTCTGAAGACGTGCCTGAAGACGCGCCGCAAGACCGGGCACGCGACCTGCTTGTCTGCGCTCTATAATTCCTGTTTCGAATCAAGGGTTTAGCGATGCCGATCTACGCCTATCGTTGTTCCTCCTGCGGGCACGCGAAAGACGTGCTGCAGAAGATGTCCGATCCGGTGCTCACCACCTGCCCGGCCTGCGGGGCCGAGAGCTTTGCCAAGCAGGTGACCGCGGCCGGTTTCCAGCTCAAGGGTTCGGGCTGGTACGTGACCGATTTCCGCGGTGGCTCCGGCGCCGCCACCGGTGCGACCGGGGGCGCGACGGCCGCAACCGCCGCAGCGGCCGCACCTGCTGCCGCCGCCGCCGACAGCGGGGCATCGACCTCGTCGGCCGACAGCGGCTCCAGCGCGTCCTCGGCGTCGTCGACGCCCTGCGGCGGCTCCTGTGCCTGCCACTGAACACGGACCGAACGGATCGTCGTGAAGAAATACATCATCGCCGGCCTGCTGGTCTGGCTGCCGCTGGCCATCACCATCTGGGTCCTGCTGTGGATCCTGGGTCTGATGGACAGCGTGTTCCAGACCCTGCTGGGCGCCGCCACCGCGGTGCTGCCGGCCAGCGCGCATGCCTTGCTGGACCGGCTCTCGGCGGTTCCCGGGCTGGGCGTGCTGACGCTGCTGACGATGATGCTGCTGACCGGCGTGTTCGTCGCCAACATCGTCGGCCAGTGGTGGCTGCGGCAATGGGACCGCATCCTGTCGAACATTCCGATCGTCAAGTCGATCTACACCTCGGTCAAGCAGGTCTCCGACACGCTGTTCTCCAGCAGCGGCCAGGCCTTCCGCGAGGCGGTGCTGGTCGAGTACCCGCGCCGTGACAGCTGGACCATCGCCTTCGTGACCGGGCGGCCCTCGGGCGAGGTTGCCTCCCGGCTGGGCGAGGCGGCCGGCCCGCAGCACGAGTTCGTCAGCCTCTATGTGCCGACCACACCGAACCCGACATCGGGCTTCTTCCTGATGGCGCCGCGCGCCGACGTGCGTCCGCTGGGCATGAGCGTCGACGAGGCGCTCAAATACATCATCTCGATGGGGGTTGTCGCCCCGCCGAGCACTCCCCACTGAGTCCAGAGCTCACAAGGCTCCAGAAAGTCACCACCATGCGCACCTGCTACGCAGGCCAGGTCAGCGAAGCACTGACCGGCCAGACCGTCACCCTCATGGGCTGGGCCCACCGTCGTCGCGATCACGGCGGCGTGATCTTCGTCGACCTGCGTGACCGCGAAGGTCTGGTGCAGGTGGTCTGCGATCCGGACCGCCCGGAGATGTTCAAGACCGCCGAGGGCGTGCGCAACGAGTTCTGCCTGAAGATCACCGGCCTGGTGCGCGCGCGCCCGGCCGGCACCGAGAACGCCAACCTGGTCAGCGGCAAGGTCGAGGTGCTGTGCCACACGCTCGAGGTGCTGAACCCGTCGGTGACGCCGCCGTTCCAGCTCGACGACGACAACCTGTCGGAGACCACCCGCCTGACGCACCGCGTGCTCGACCTGCGTCGCCCGGCGATGCAGAAGAACCTCATGCTGCGCTACAAGGTGGCGATGGAGGTGCGCAAGTTCCTCGACGAGAACGGCTTCATCGACGTCGAGACGCCGATGCTGACCAAGTCGACCCCGGAAGGCGCGCGCGACTACCTGGTGCCCAGCCGCGTGCACGACGGCCACTTCTTCGCGCTGCCGCAGTCGCCGCAGCTGTTCAAGCAGCTGCTGATGGTGGCCGGCTTCGACCGCTACTACCAGATCACCAAGTGCTTCCGTGACGAGGACCTGCGCGCCGACCGCCAGCCCGAGTTCACGCAGATCGATATCGAGACCTCGTTCCTGGGCGAAGAGGAAATCCGCTCGATGTTCGAGGGCATGATCCGCCATGTCTTCCGCAAGACGATGAACGTCGAGCTGGGCGACTACCCCGTCATGCCCTACAGCGAGGCGATGTTCCGCTTCGGCTCGGACAAGCCGGACCTGCGCGTCAAGCTCGAGTTCACCGAGCTGACCGACGTGATGGGCACGGTCGACTTCAAGGTCTTCTCGACCCCGGCCACCACCAAGGGCGGCCGCGTGGTCGCGCTGCGCGTGCCCGGCGGCGGCGCGATGAGCCGCGGCGAGATCGACGGCTACACCGAGTTCGTCAAGATCTACGGCGCCAAGGGCCTGGCCTGGATCAAGGTCAACGACGTCACCAAGGGCCGCGAGGGCCTGCAGTCGCCGATCGTCAAGAACCTGCACGACCAGGCGCTCAGCGACATCCTGAGCCGCACCGGCGCGCAGAGCGGCGACCTGCTGTTCTTCGGTGCCGACAAGGTCAAGGTGGTCAACGACTCGATCGGCGCGCTGCGCCTGAAGATCGGCCACAGCGAGTTCGGCAAGAAGACGGGCCTGTTCGAGGACCGCTGGGCGCCGCTGTGGGTGGTCGACTTCCCGATGTTCGAGCACGACGAGGACGAGAACCGCTGGAACGCCTGCCACCACCCGTTCACCAGCCCGAAGGACGGCCATGAGGACCTGATGGACACCGATCCGGGCGCCTGCGTGGCCAAGGCCTACGACATGGTGCTGAACGGCTGGGAGCTGGGCGGCGGCTCGGTGCGCATCCACCGCGCCGAGGTGCAGGCCAAGGTGTTCTCGGCGCTGAACATCAGCGCGGAAGACCAGCGCATCAAGTTCGGCTTCCTGCTGGACGCGCTGCAGTACGGCGCGCCGCCGCACGGCGGCCTGGCCTTCGGTCTGGACCGCCTGATCACGCTGATGACCAAGGCTGAATCGATCCGCGACGTCATCGCCTTCCCGAAGACCCAGCGTGCGCAGTGCCTGCTGACCGGCGCGCCGTCGATGGTCGACGAGAAGCAGCTGCGCGAGCTGCACATCCGTCTGCGCAACGCCCAGGCGGCGCAGGCTCAGCAGGGCTGAGCGGCCAGGGGCCGCTTCGGCGGCCTGATGACCCGGATCCTGGAATGCGGCTGCGGCCGCATTTTTCATGGCGCGATCAATGACAACGAACTGGAGCTTTGGTCAGCGCGCAGGTCTGTTCGATCTGCCTTCTCTTCCCATCTGCACGCTGCACGGTGATGAGTTCGGCCGCGACCTGTCACGCAAGGCACTGGCGAAGGCGGCAGATCACAAGCTGCGTGGGCTGCAGCAGTCGGCAGGGCTGTTCAATGCCGACACAGGCTGGATGCTGCGGATCAACAAGAACGGCCGATCGAAGATGGGCGACAACCCGCAGCTCACGCCGGTCGAGTCACAGGCGATTGCCGGCATCGAGAGGCTGGTGGAGCAGGCCGTGCTGGCGGAAACCCATGGGGATGTCGAGCATCGCAATCCGCAGGTGCTGGCCATCCATCGGTTGTACGCAGCCCTCGAGATCCGAGGGGCGCTCTACAGGATCAAGTGGACGGTCAAGTCGTTTGCGGCTGTTGTCGGTCAGGGCGAGACCCTGCATGCACTTCAGGCCGTCGAAATAGAAAACGCCCCGCTGGGAACCTTGCCTGCGCATGAAGCACCAACGGTGCCAAAGCCGCAAGCTCAACCAACCACGGGGCGAGCCATCAGTGTAAGAGACCTGCTGATCGGTGCGCAACGGCATGATGGAAGCCCCTTCGGCTGATGCTTGCTGTCCTGCCGTCAGGTTTGATGCTTCGCAAGGCAGGCATGTCCTGAGCCCGGCACGCTGGGCGCATGTCCTCTCCCCCGCTCGCCCTGCGCTGGCTCGCCGCCAGCCGCCCCGGATTCCTGGTCGTGACGCTGGTGGCCACGCTGGTGGGCATCGGCTCGGCGCTGGCCTGCGGGGCGGCGCCGCGCTGGCCCGAAGCGCTGGCGACCGTCGTGCTGGCGCTGCTGACGCATGCCGCGGTCAATCTGCACAACGACTGGGGCGATGCGCTGATCGGCTCGGACGCGGTCAACACCGATCGCATCGGGCCGTTCACCGGCGGCTCGCGGGTGGTGCAGGACGGGGTGTTCACGCCCGGGCAGCTCAAGACCGCGGTGCAGATGCTGGCCATGGTGGTGACGGGCGGCGGGCTGCTGCTGGCGGCCCGCTCCGGTCCGGGGCTGCTGCTCATCGGCCTGGCCGGGCTGCTGCTGGGCTGGGCCTACTCTCAGCCGCGGCTGGCGCTGATGTCGCGCGGCTGGGGCGAGCTGGCGGTGGCCGCGGGCTGGTGGCTGGTGGTGGTCGGTGCCGACTTCGTGCAGCGGCGCGCCTTCGGCGAGATCGCGATGATCGCCGGCGTCAGTCCGGCGCTGCTGATCGCGGCGGTGCTGTGGATCGCCGAGTTTCCCGATGCGCGGGCCGATGCAGCGGTCGGCAAGCGCACGCTGGTCGTGCGTCTGGGCCCGGTCGCCGCGGCCTGGGGTTTTCTGCTGCTGATGCTGGCCGCGCACGGCTGGCTGCTGTTCTGGTGGTGGCGGCTGTGGCTGCCGGGCACGGCGGTGCAGGCGCTGCTGTCGCTGGCGCCGGGGCTGGCGGCGGCCGTGCTGCTGCTGCGCCATGCACGCGAGCCCGCGCGGCTGCGCCCGGCGATCGTGCTGACGCTGGTCTGCGCGATCGCGCATGGCCTGCTGCTGGCGGGTGCCTTCCTGCAGGTGCTGATGCTGCGCTGAGGCCGCCGATGTCGAAACCGGTACGAAGCCGTGCCACTGGCTTGCCGCTATGCTTGTCCGCATGACGACGATGACCCAGGCGACGGCGCAGGCGCAGCCCCGGCCGCCGAAGATTCCCGAATCGGTGCTGGTCGTGATCCACACGCCGGCCCTTGAGGTGCTGCTGATCGAGCGGGCCGATCGCCCCGGCTTCTGGCAGAGCGTCACCGGCTCGAAGGACTTTCTCGAGGAGCCGCCGCACGAGACGGCCGCACGCGAGGTCCGCGAGGAGACCGGCATCCTGCTGGGCGCGCCCGGCGTGCCGGTCGAGGCGCTGCACGACTGGGATCTGCGCAATGTCTACGAGATCTATCCGGTCTGGCGCCACCGCTACGCGCCGGGCGTGACGCACAACACCGAGCATGTCTTCGGCCTGACGGTGCCGGCGGGCACGCCGGTGCAGCTCGCGCCGCGCGAGCATCTGGCCCATGTCTGGCTGCCCTGGCGGGAGGCGGCCGACCGCTGCTTCTCGCCAAGCAATGCCGAGGCCATCCTGCAGCTGCCGCAGCGGCTCGGGAGGATGCGGTGATGACCCGATCGCTGTCAGGCGGGCCGTGGCGCCAGTCGGTGCTGCCCGAGCGCACCGGCACGCTGCGGGTGGCCACCTACAACATCCACAAGGGCGTGCGCGGCATGGGGCCGGGGCGCCGGCTGGAGATCCACAACCTCGGCGCCGGCGTGGCTGCGCTGGATGCGGACCTGGTCTTCCTGCAGGAAGTGCGGCTGTTCCATCATGGCGATGCGCGCCGCTTCGACCACACTTGGTTCGGCTGGCCGGAGCAGGGGCAGGCCGAGTTTCTCGCGCCGGAGGGCTATGAGGCCGCCTACCGCACCAATGCGGTCACCCGCGACGGCGAGCATGGCAATGCGCTGCTGTCGCGCTGGCCGGTGGGCGATGTCGAGCATGCCGATGTGTCCGACCACCGCTTCGAGCAGCGCGGCCTGCTGCATGTGCGGGTGCGCTGGCAGGGAACCGAGCTGCATGCGATCGTCGCGCATTTCGGCCTGATCCATGCCAGCCGGGTGCGCCAGGCGCAGCGCCTCGGCCAGTATGTGAACGAGCGCATTCCGGCCGGCGCGCCGGTCATCGTCGCCGGCGACTTCAACGACTGGGGCGAACGGCTCGATCCGCTGTTCGGCCAGGCCGGCCTGGCGCGATCCTGTCCGCCGCAGGGCTCGGTGCGGGCGATGCGCACCTTCCCGTCGCGCATGCCGCTGTTCTCGCTCGACCGGGTCTACACCCGCGGGCTGCACTGCCGCACCGTCACGGTGCCGCGCGGGCCGGCCTGGGTGCGCATGTCCGACCACCTGCCGCTGCTGGTCGAGCTGGAGCCGGCCTGACGATGGGCCTGTCGGAGGCGCTGTCCTGGTATCTGGTGCCCCGGCCGCTGTTCCGTGGCGGCCACCAGGTCGAGCTGCTGCGGGGCGGCGACCAGCTCTTTCCCGCGATGATCCGCGCGATCGAGCGCGCACGCCACGAGGTCTGGCTGGCCACCTACATCGTTCACGACGACGAGGCCACGCGTGCGGTCGAGCGGGCGCTGGCGCAGGCGGCGCAGCGCGGCGTGCGGGTGCGCCTGGTGATCGACGGTTTCGGGTCGCATGACAGCCTGGACCTGATCGAGCCGCGTCTGCGCGCAGCCGGCGTCGCGGTGGCGGTGTTCCGGCCGCTGTCGCGCTGGACGCACTGGCTGCAGCCCGGACAGCTGCGCCGGCTGCACATGAAGCTGTGCGTGGTCGACGGCGAGACCGGCTTTGTCGGCGGCATCAATCTGATCGACGACCGCATCGATCTGCACCACGGTCGCACCGAGCTGCCGCGGCTGGACTTCGCGGTGCAGCTGCGCGGCCCGCTGGCCGAGGCGATGGCGCATGCGATCCGGGCGATGTGGTCGCGCGCCTGGTTCGGCCGGGACTGGCAGCAGGAGCTGCGCTCGCTGCTGCTGGCCGGCCATCCGGTGCGCCGGGCGCGGGCGCTGATCCGGCAGATGCGGCTGACGCGGCGCAGCCCGCACCTGCCGCCGCTGCTCGAGCAGACGCTCGCGCCGGTACAGGCCGCCTTCGTGGTGCGCGACAACATCCGCCAGCGCCGCACCATCGAGCGTGCCTACATCGACGCGATCCGCCAGGCGCGCGAGCGCATCTGGCTGATCTCGCCCTATTTCTACCCCGGGCAGGAGTTCCGGCGTGCGCTGTGCCGGGCCGCGCGCCGCGGTGTGCAGGTGCGGCTGCTGATGCAGGGCAAGCCGGACTACCGCATCGCCGCGATGGCCGCACGGGTGCTCTATGACGAGCTGATGGCCTGCGGCGTCGAGATCCACGAGTACACGCCGGCCTTCCTGCATGCCAAGGTGATGCTGGTCGACGAGCACTGGGCCACCGTCGGCTCGTCCAACATCGATCCGATCTCGCTGCTGCTCAATCTCGAGGCCAATCTGATCGTGCGCGATGCGGATTTCGGCGCCGATCTGGCCCGCGAGATCAGCCGCGCGATCGCGGTGTCGGAGCCGGTCACGCCGCAGCGGCTGCGCTCCGGGCGCTGGCTGGTGATGGGGCAGCGCGCGCTGGTGGCCTGGATCGCGCATGTCTATCTGCGCGTGGCCGGGGCGACCGGCCGCTACTGAGAAGGCGGCCGCTGTTTCAGCGGCTGGCCTTCATCTGCTGCAGCGCGGCGATGCGTTCCTCGATCGGCGGGTGGCTGGAGAACAGCGCCATGAAGCCGCTCGGTCGACCGGAAATGCCCATCGCCGCCAGGCTTTTGGGCATCTCGCCCGGATCAAGGCCGCCCAGGCGGGCCAGCGCATGCATCATCGGGCGGCGGTCGCCCATCAGGCTGGCCGCGCCGGCGTCGGCGCGGAACTCGCGCTGGCGCGAGAACCAGGCCACGATCATCGAGGCCAGCACGCCCAGCACCAGATCCATCACGATCGTGGTGGCGATGTAGCCGATGCCGGGCGCGTCCTTGTCGTTCTTCAGGATCAGCCGGTCGACCACATAGCCGACGATGCGCGAGATGAAGACCACGAAGGTGTTGACCACGCCCTGGATCAGCGTCAGCGTCACCATGTCGCCGTTGGCGACATGCGCGACCTCGTGGCCGATGACCGCCTCGACCTCCTCGCGGGTCATGCTCTGCAGCAGCCCGGTGGAGACCGCTACCAGCGACGAGTCGCGGAAGGCGCCGGTGGCGAAGGCGTTGGGCTCGCCGTCGTAGATCGCGACCTCGGGCATGCCGATGCCGGCCTTCTGCGCGAAGCGGGCCACCGTGCCGACGATCCAGCGGTGCATCGGATCGTTCGAGTCGTTGATGACCTGCGCACCGGTGCTCCACTTCGCCATCGGCTTGCTCATCAGCAGCGAGACGATCGCGCCGGTGAAGCCCATGAACAGCGAGAACACCAGCAGCATGCCGACATTCAGCCCCTGCGCGTCGAGATAGCGGTTGATGCCCAGCACGCTCGAGGCGATGCCCAGCACCAGCATCACGGCCAGGTTGGTGAGCAGGAACAGGAAGATGCGTTTCACTCGGGACTCCTCACGTTCTGAAACACCATCTGCGGCCGCGGCCCCGGTCTGTCAAGAGGCAGGTGGCAAGAAGCAGGGGGCGGCTCGGACGCTTCTCAGTCCACCAGGCGCCAGTTCAGCGTCTCGCCGCCGCCCATCGGCTTGAGCTCGGCGTCGCCGTAGGGCAGGGTCTCGGGCAGCTGCCAGGGCTCGCGCCTGAGCGTGATCGTGCCGGCGTTGACCGGCAGGCCGTAGAAGGCCGGGCCGTGCAGGCTGGCGAAGCCTTCCAGGCGGTCGAGCGCGCCGGCCCGCTCGAAGGCCTCGGCATAGAGCTCGATCGCCGACAGCGCGGTGTAGCAGCCAGCGCAGGCCGAGGCGTGCTCCTTCAGGTGCGCCGCGTGCGGCGCGCTGTCGGTGCCGAGGAAGAACTTCGGGCTGCCCGAGGTGGCCGAGGCCACCAGCGCGCGGCGGTGTTCCTCGCGCTTGAGCACCGGCAGGCAGTAGTAGTGCGGGCGCAGGCCGCCGGTGAAGATGGCGTTGCGGTTGTAGAGCAGATGGTGCGCGGTGATGGTGGCGGCCATGTTCGGGCCGGCCTCGGCGACATACTGCGCCGCGTCGCGGGTGGTGATGTGCTCGAAGACGATCTTCAGCTCGGGGAAGGCGTCGCGCAGCGGCTCCATCACCTGCTCGATGAAGCGGGCCTCGCGGTCGAAGACGTCGACGGACGGATCGGTCACCTCGCCGTGGATCAGCAGCAGCAGGCCCTCGCGCTGCATCATCTCCAGCGTCGCGTGGGTCTTGCGGATGTCGGTGACGCCGGCATCGCTGTTGGTGGTGGCACCGGCCGGGTAGAGCTTGAGCGCGACGACGCCGGCCTCGCGGGCCCGGCGGATCTCGTCGGGCGGCGTGTTGTCGGTCAGGTAGAGCGTCATCAGCGGCTCGAAGTCGACGCCTGCGGGCACGCAGGCGCGAATGCGGTCGCGGTAGGCCACCGCCTGCGCGGCGGTGGTCACCGGCGGCTTCAGGTTGGGCATGATGATCGCGCGGCCGAACTGGCGCGCGGTGTGCGGCACGACCGCGGCCATCGCGGCGCCGTCGCGCACATGCAGATGCCAGTCGTCGGGGCGGGTCAGCGTCAGCGACGCAGCGGCGGTCGGGGGGAGGGCGGTCGTGTTCATCACCCCGGATTCTGGCCCAAGGCGGCCGCACGCGTGCCCGACGGGAGTCGGGATTGAAGGGCTATCGCCGGGCGCTGTTCCGGGCGCTGTTCAGCCGCTGGGCGTGGTCTGGCGGCGCTGCAGATCCAGCTTCAGGAAGTCCCACAGCGCCTGGGCGGCGGGCTTGTTGTGGCGCGACACCTCCGGGCGCTCGCGGTACAGCCGCACCTCGATGGTGACCTCGAAGGCCTGCTGCGCCTGGCGCGGACCGGCCGGCACCAGACGGCGCACGCTCACCTCCTTGCGCACCGAGCTGGCCGGCAGGAAGGCCAGGCCGTGGCCCTCGAGCGCCATCGCCTTCAGGCCCTCGGCCATGTCGGTCTCGTAGATCGGCTCGAGATAGAGCGCGTCGCTGGACTGCTTCAGCAGCAGGTCGACCATGCGGCCCAGGTAGGCGCCGGAGGCATAGCCGAGATAGGGCACGCGGTCGTTCTGGCGGCCGGGCAGCCGGAACAGCGGCTCGCCGTCGCTGCCGGCGCGGGCATAGGGCGCCAGCGTCTCGGTGCCCAGGCACAGGTGCTCGTAGCGCTGCGGGTTGAGCTGCAGCGGCTGCGAGGCATGGTGATAGGCCAGCAGCAGGTCGCAGGACCCTTCGGTGAGCTGCATCACCGCGTCATGCACGTTCATGCCGACCAGCCGGCTCTTGAACGCGCCGAAGCGCTGGCGCAGCTCCATCACCCAGTGCGGGAAGAAGGTGAAGGCCAGCGAGTGCGGCACCGCGAACTCGATCATGTCCTGGCTGGAGGTCTGGTGGCCGCGCATCAGGTTGCGCGCGGCCTGCAGGCTGCCCAGGATCTCCAGCGCCTGCGGCAGCAGCGTCTGGCCGGCCGAGGTGAGCCGGGTCGGATAGGACGAGCGGTCGACCAGGTCGATGCCCGCCCAGGCCTCCAGCGCCTGGATCCGGCGCGAGAACGCCGGCTGGGTCACATGCCGCAGCTGGGCCGAACGCGAGAAGCTGCGCGTCTCGGCCAGGCTGACGAAGTCTTCAAGCCATTTTGTCTCCACCGCGGCAGTGTAGCGGGCTGTCCGATCCCGGGAAATCTTTGACGACTCTCACAACTTCCCCATCAATTCTGGGGGGGTGATTGATCTTTTAAATCAACAAGGATTGATTAGCATCGGCTGACCTTCCTTGAATGAAAAAAATGAATCCTCGATCGGGGGGCGGAGATGATGGGCATCTCCGGGCCGATGGATGGGTTTCTCGCCCAGGTGAACTCCGCTTTCAGCCGGATCGCCTTCCAAAATGAATGCAACTTCACTGAAAAGACTGGCCGCGGTCGATCTGTCCCGTCATTCCAATCCGCAGCCGTCCCGCCTGCAGGACGACGAGGTGCACTCCCGGCTGCCCGACGAGGCCGATCCGTCGGCGCTGGCGTCGCGCTGCCAGCTGCTGATGCGGCATCCCCTGACCGGGCGCGACGAGCTGGTGAGCATCGGCTACTCGCGCGCCGTGCTGCTGCTGGGTCCGATCGAGCTGGCCCGGCGGGGCGACTGGGCCATGGTGCTGTTCTGCCTGGCGCTGCCGCTGATCGGTCAGATGCTGCTGGCGCCGTCGGCCAATCGGCGCTTTCTGATGCGGCTGCTGCGTCAGGGCTATCGGGCGGTGCGCACCCGCCCCGGCCAGGTCAGCCATGCCGAATGGCTGCTGGGCATGCAGCTGCCGCGCCATGAGTCGCGGCGCGCGTCGGGCGAGGCCAGCCGCTGGCGCTGACACCGGCAGCGCATCAGCCGGCTCTGGCGCCCGGGCCCGGTCAGGCCGCGCCGTCGCTGCCCTGCTGCTGCAGCCGCCACATCCGGGCGTAGACACCGTCCTGCGCCAGCAGCTCGGCGTGCGTGCCCTGCTCGGCGATGTGGCCGTGCTGCAGCACGACGATGCGGTGCGCGTCGACCACGGTGCTGAGCCGGTGCGCGATCACCAGCGCGGTCTTGCCGCGTGCGGCGCTGGCCAGTTCGGTCTGGATCGCACGCTCGTTGGCCGAGTCCAGCGCCGAGGTCGCCTCGTCGAAGATCAGGATCGGCGGGTTCTTCAGCAGCGTGCGCGCGATCGCCACCCGCTGCTTCTCGCCGCCGGAGAGCTTCAGGCCGCGCTCGCCCACCGCCGTCTCGTAGCCCCGGGGCTGCGCGGCGATGAAGTCGTGGATGTGCGCGGCGCGGGCGGCGGCCTCGACCTCGGCCGGACTGGCGCCCGGGCGGCCGTAGGCGATGTTGTAGCCGATGGTGTCGTTGAACAGCACCGTGTCCTGCGGCACGATGCCGATGGCGCGGCGCAGGCTGTCCTGCGTGACCTCGCGGATGTCCTGGCCGTCGATGGTGATGCGGCCCTGCGGCAGGTCGTAGAAGCGGTAGAGCAGGCGCGCCAGCGTGCTCTTGCCCGAGCCCGAGGGGCCCACCACCGCCACCGTCTGCCCGCCCGGAATCTCCAGGCAGACGTCATGCAGGATCGGCCGCTCCGGGTGGTAGGCGAAGCCGACATGCTCGAATCGCACCGTGCCCTGCGCGACCGCCAGCGCCGGCGCTCCCGGCCGGTCGGCGACCTCGCGCTCGCGCTCGAGCAGGCCGAACATGCGGCCCAGGTCGGTCAGGCTCTGCTTGATCTCGCGGTAGAGCACGCCCAGGAAGTTCAGCGGGATGTAGAGCTGGATCAGCAGCGCGTTGACCATCACCAGGTCGCCCAGCGTCAGCTCCCTGGCCACCACGCCGCTGGTGGCGCGCCACAGCATCGCCACCAGGCTGGCGGCGATGACGAACTGCTGGCCGGCGTTGAGCAGCGACAGCGTGCCCTGCGACTTGATCTGCGCGCGGCGGTAGGCGTCCAGGCCCTCGTCGTAGCGGCGCGCCTCGAAGGCCTCGTTGTTGAAGTACTTGACCGTCTCGTAGTTCAGCAGCGCGTCGACCGCACGGGCGTTGGCCTTCGAGTCCAGCTCGTTCATCTCGCGGCGGAAGCGCGTGCGCCACTCGGTCACGCCGATGGTGAAGGCGCCGTACACCAGCAGCGCCGCCAGCGTGATCCAGACGAAGCCCATGTCGAAGCGCGTGCCCAGCAGCGTCAGCACCAGCCCCAGCTCGACCAGCGTCGGCACGATGGTGTAGAGCGAGTAGCTCACCAGCGACTGCAGCGCGCGGGTACCGCGCTCGATGTCGCGGCTCATGCCGCCGGTCTGGCGCTCGAGGTGGAAGCGCAGGCTCAGCGCGTGCAGGTGCTCGAAGGCCTCCAGCGCGATGCGCCGCGCCGCGCCATGGGTCGCCTTGGCGAAGACCAGCTCGCGCAGCTCGGTGAAGACGGTGGTCGAGAAGCGCAGGCCCGCGTAGCCCAGCAGCAGCCCCAGCGGCACCACCACCAGCGCACGCGGATCGCCGGCCGGCAGGGCGAGCTGGTCGACCAGCTCCTTCAGCAGCAGCGGCACGCCGACATTGGCCGCCTTCGCCGCGACCAGGAAGATCAGCGCCAGCGCCATGCGTGCGCGGTAGTCCCACAGATAGGGCACCAGCCGGCGCAGCGTGGTCCAGTCGCTGCGGGGCGGGGCGGAGGAGTCGGCGGGAGAGGGGTCGAGGGTGCCGCGGCGCATCGGGGTTCGATCCGGGACAATACCGGCGAGGTGAAATGAATGAGTGTGACTGAAACGAGGACTTCCTGCCCTGACGCCGCCGGCCCGGCCGGTGCGGGCGAGCCGCCCGGCCTGGGCGGCGCCCCCGGCTCGCATCAGCGCGAGCTGGTGCTGCGGGTGATGCCGATGCCGTCGGATGCCAACGGCAACGGCGACATCTTCGGCGGCTGGATCATGGCGCAGGTCGACATTGCCGGTGCGGTGCTGCCGGCGCGCATCGCGCGCGGGCGCATCACCACGGTGGCGGTCAACCAGTTCGTCTTCCGCAATGCGGTCTCGGTCGGCGATCTGCTGAGCTTCTACGCCACCGTGACCCGCATCGGCACCACCTCGGTGAGCGTGCAGGTCGAGGTCTACGCCGAGCGCAATCCGGCCGAGCCCCGGGTGGTCAAGGTGACCGAGGCCAGCCTGACCTATGTCGCGATCGACCGCGAGGGCCGGCCCAGGCCGCTGCCTGCGCCGCCCGCACCCCCGGCCAGCGGCGGCTGAGCGCCCGCAAGCGCCGGGCTCGAGGGCCAGTCCGCGACGATCTGCGTCGCCAGCGCCTCGGCCCAGACGCGGTACAGCGCCGGCCCGGGGTGAAAGCCGTCGGCGGCCATCAGGGCTTCCGGCGACTCCCGCCGCACCACGACCGGCATCTCGACATGCACTCGCGCGCCCGAGTCGGCCGCCCAGCGCTGCAGCGCCTGGTCCAGCCGCCGGGACGAGGCGCCCAGCAGGCGGCGCAGCGGCTGGGGCAGGGCGGGAAAGCGCGCCATCGGCGGCACGGCCGACACCACGCTGAGCTGCACGCCGGCCAGCTCGCGCGCGCAGGCCTCGAGCGCGCTCATCTGGCGAATCCAGCGGGTCGGCGAGGTGCCGGCGATCGCGTCGTTGACGCCCAGCGCGGTCACCATCACGTCCGCAGGCGGCAGCCGCCCCTGTGCGGCCAGCGTGCGCAGTGCCGCGGCGGCCTCGGGCGTGGTCCAGCCGGTCCGGGCGACCAGCTGCCAGGCCACCGGCGCCTGCAGCCGCCGGGCCAGCGCCTGCGCAAGCCGGCCGGCCAGCGCCTCGTCCTGGGTGCTGGCGCCCACGCCGGCCCCGGAGGAATCGCCGACGATCAGCAGCCGCAGCCGGGGCGCCGCATGGCCGGCGTGATCCGATCCGATCAGACCGAGTCGCGCCCCGCTCGCCTCCGGCAGCTTCGGCACCCGGCGCCGCACCTGCCGCCCCTGCCAGAGCAGCAGCGGTGCGAGCAGGATCCGGGCAAGCGCCAGCATCGGCATCGGGTCGGTCGGCCTCAGGCGAAGCGGGAGAAGTCCGGCTGGCGCTTCTGGAAGAAGGCCTGGAAGGCCGCCTGCGCCTCCGGGCTGCGCAGCCGGGCGGCGAACAGCTCGGCCTCGGTGGCGATGACCGCGCGCAGCTGCTCGCGCTGCGGCGCGCGCATCAGGCGCTTGCTCTCGCGCACCGCGCCCGGCGGCAGCTGGTTGAAGCGCTCGGCCACGCGCCGGGCCTGGTTGACCACCTCGCTGGCGGGCAGCACCGCGTTGGCCAGGCCCAGCTCGGCCGCCTCCGAGCCGGTGAAGGGATCGCCCAGCAGCAGCTTCTCGGCCGCGCGCATCGGGCCCAGGCGCTGCGGCACCAGCAGGCTGGCGCCGAACTCCGGCACCAGGCCCAGGCCGACGAAGGGCATCGCCAGCCGCGCCTCGTCGCTGACATAGACGAAGTCGCAGTGCAGCAGCATCGTCATGCCGATGCCGATGGCCGCGCCGGTCACCGCTGCCACCACCGGCTTGTCGCAGTCGAGCAGCGCCTCCATGAAGCGGAAGACCGGCGAGTCCATGCCCTGCGGCGGGCGCTGCATGAAGTCCTCGAGGTCGTTGCCGGAGGTGAAGATGCCGGGCTGGCCGGTGATCAGCACCGCACGCACCGACGGCTCGGCCTGCGCGGCGCGCAGCGCCTCGGCCATCGCCTCGTACATCGCCAGCGTCAGCGCGTTCTTCTTCTCGGGGCGTGCAATCTCGATCGTGGCCACGCCGTTCAGCGTCGCGGTGCGAATGGTGGGGATGCTCATCGAAGTCTCCTGGGCAATCGGGAATCTTAAGCTCCCGGGCTGGAAAAGACGCGGCCGCCGCATCCGATCGGTCGGAGGCGGCGGCCAGCACGGGGCCGGCCACAGCCGGCGACAAGATCAGACGCGCTCGAAGATCCCGGCCGCGCCCTGGCCGGTGCCGACGCACATGGTCAGCATGCCGTACTTCATCTGGCGGCGACGCAGCGCGTGCACCACGGTGGCGGCGCGGATCGCGCCGGTGGCGCCCAGCGGGTGGCCGAGCGCGATCGCGCCGCCCATCGGGTTGACCTTGGCGGCGTCGAGCCCGACGGTGTCGATCACCGCCAGCGCCTGCGCCGCGAAGGCCTCGTTCAGCTCGATCCAGTCGATGTCGCCGAGCTGCAGCCCGGCCGACTTCAGCGCCGCCGGAATCGCCGCTACGGGGCCGATGCCCATGATCTCGGGCGGCACGCCGCGGCTGGCGAAGCTGACGAAGCGCGCCAGCGGCTGGAGGTTGTGCTCGCGCACCGCGCGCTCGCTGGCCAGGATCAGGGCGCCGGCGCCATCGCTGGTCTGCGAGCTGTTGCCGGCGGTCACGCTGCCCTTGGCGGCGAAGACCGGCTTGAGCCTGCCCAGGCCTTCGAGCGAGGTGTCGGGCCGCGCGCCCTCGTCGCGGTTGACGGTGCGGGTGCTGATGCGCACCTCGCCGGTGGCGAGGTCGGGCGTGCGCTCGGTGATCTCGACCGGCGTGGTCTCAGCGTCGAACTCGCCGGCGGCCTGCGCCGCCAGCGCCTTCTGGTGCGAGGCCAGCGCAAAGGCGTCCTGGCGCTCGCGGCTCACCTTCCACTGCTGCGCGACCTTCTCGGCGGTCAGGCCCATGCCGTAGGCGATGCCGACGTTCTCGTCGCGCTCGAAGATCGAGGGGTTGAAGCTCGGGCTGAAGCCGCTCATCGGCACCATGCTCATGCTTTCGGCGCCGCCGGCGATCATCACGTCGGCTTCGCCGACGCGGATGCGGTCGGCGGCCATCTGGATCGCCGACAGGCCCGAGGCGCAGAAGCGGTTGACGGTGATGCCGCCGACCGTGTTGGGCAGCCCGGCCAGCAGCGTGCCGATGCGCGCCATGTTCAGCCCTTGCGGGCCTTCGGGCATCGCGCAGCCGATGATGGCGTCCTCGATCGCGGCCGGATCGAGCGTCGGCACCTGGGCCAGTGCGCCGCGCAGCGCCGCGACCAGCAGGTCGTCGGGCCGGGTGTGGCGGAAGAAGCCGCGGTGCGACTTGCCGATCGGCGTGCGGGTGGCGGCGACGATGTAGGCGTCCTGCAGTTGCTTGCTCATGTGGGGTTCTCCGTGTCGCCGCGTCAGTTGCGCACCGGCTTGCCGGTCTGCAGCATGCCCATGATGCGTTCCTGGGTCTTGGGGTGTTCGAGCAGCGCGCAGAAGCGCTGGCGCTCCAGCGCCATCAGGTATTCCTCGGTCACGACCGTGCCGGCGTCGACCTCGCCGCCGCAGACCACCTCGGCGATCAGGCCGGCGATGTGATAGTCGTGCGCGCTGATGAAGCCGCCGTCGCGCATGCCCACCAGGCTGGCGCGGATGGTGGCGATGGCGCTGCGCCCGGCCACCGGGATCAGCGACTTCTGCGGCGGGCGGTAGCCGGCGTCGGCCAGCGCCCGGGCCTGCCCGAGCGCGACATGCAGCAGCTCGTCCTTGTGCGCGACGATCACGTCCGCGTCCTGCAGGTAGCCGAGCTGGCGCGACTCCAGCGCGCTGGTGCCGACGGTGGCCATCGCCGCCGCCTGGAAGGCGTCCTTCAGGAAGGGCAGCAGATCGGTGCCCGGCGCGGTCGCGGCCTTCTCGGCGGCACGGCGCGCGATGTACGCCAGCCCGCCGCCGCCCGGGATCAGCCCGACGCCGACCTCGACCAGACCGACATAGCTCTCCATCGCAGCGACCCGGCGCGCGCAGTGCACCGCCAGCTCGCAGCCGCCGCCCAGCGCCAGCCCGCGCATCGCCGCCACCACCGGCACGCTGGCGTAGCGCACCCGCAGCATCAGGTCCTGCAGCTTCTTCTCTTCCGGCGCGATGCCCTTGGCGCCGGCCTTCATGAAGACCGGCATCAGCGCTTCGAGGTTGGCGCCGGCCGAGAACACATCGTCCGGCGACCAGATCACCAGACCCTGGTAGCTCGCCTCGGCCAGTTCCACCGCCTTCAGCAGGCCGGCGGTGACGGTCGGGCTGATCAGGTGCAGCTTGCAGTCGATGCTGGCGATCAGCACCTCGCCGTCGAGCGTCCAGACGCGCACTTCCTCGTTGCGGAAGACCTCGGTGCCGCTCTTGAGCGCCGGCACCGCGTTCTCGCCGACCAGCGCCTCGGGGAAATGTTGGCGCCGGTAGACCGGCAGCGCCGGGCGGGGCAGATACATGCCCTGCGCGGCCGACCACGAGCCCTCCGGCGTGTGCACGCCGCTGCGGCCGTCGAAGACCCAGTCGGGCAGCGGTGCGCTGGAGAGCGCCTTGCCCGCGTCGATGTCCGCCTTCACCCAGCCGGCGACCTGCTGCCAGCCGGCCGCTTGCCACAGCTCGAACGGGCCCTGCTGCATGCCGAAGCCCCAGCGCATCGCCAGATCGACCTCGCGCGCCGAGTCGGCGATCGAGCCCAGATGCACCGCCGCGTAGTGGAAGGCATTGCGCAGGATCGCCCACAGGAACTGGGCCTGCGGATTCGTCGATTCGCGCAGCAGCTTCAGCCGCTCGGCCGGGGCCTTTTTCAGGATGCGGTCGATGATCGGCTCGGCCTTGGCGCCCGAGGCGACGTAGTCGCCCTTGGCCGGGTCGAGGCGCTGGATGTCGCGGCCGACCTTCTTGTAGAAGCCCGCGCCGGCCTTCTGGCCCAGCGCGCCCTGCTCGATCAGCTTGGCCAGCACGGCGGGCGTCGCGAAGCTGGCGTGGAACGGGTCGTTGCCGCGGTCCGGGCCGAGCTGGTCCTGCATCGTCCGGATGACGTGCGCCATCGTGTCGAGACCCACCACGTCCGCGGTGCGGAAGGTGCCGGAGCTGGCGCGGCCGAGCTTCTTGCCGGTCAGGTCGTCGACCAGGTCATAGGACAGACCGAACTGCTCGGCCTCGCGCATCGTCGACAGCATGCCGGCGATGCCGACGCGGTTGGCGATGAAGTTCGGCGTGTCCTTGGCGCGCACCACGCCCTTGCCGAGCGTGGTGGTGGCGAAGGTCTCGAGCTGGTCGAGGTAGCGCGCCTCGGTGGTCGGCGTCGGGATCAGCTCGACCAGCTGCATGTAGCGCGGCGGGTTGAAGAAGTGGATGCCGCAGAAGCGCGGCTTCAGCGCCTCGGGCAGCGGCTCCGACAGCGCGGTGATCGACAGGCCCGAGGTGTTCGACGCCAGGATCGCGTGCGGCGCGATGTGCGGCGCGATCTTCTCGTAGAGCGCGTGCTTCCAGTCCAGGCGCTCGGCGATCGCCTCGATCACCAGGTCGCACTCGGCCAGCAGCGCCAGATCGTCCTCGTAGTTGGCGGCGCGGATGCGCGCGGCCTCGGCGGCCAGCCCCAGCGGCGCCGGCTTGATCTTCTTCAGGTTCTCGATCGCCTTCAGCGCGATGGCGCTCTTCGGGCCTTCCTTGGCGGGCAGGTCGAACAAGACGACCGGCACGCGCACATTGACCAGATGGGCGGCGATCTGCGCGCCCATCACGCCGGCGCCGAGCACGGCGACCTGGCGGACATTGAATCGACTCATGAGTGCTTCCTTGTCTCCGGGGAAATGTCGTCGCGGGGTCCGGCGTCAGTCGACGCGGACCCAGGTCTGCGTGCGGCCCAGCAGCGGCGCGCCGATGTAGCCGCGCACCTCCAGCCGCCGGCCGCCGTCGACCGGCTTCATGCGGACCTTGTAGGTCTTGCCGTTGTTCGGGTCGAGGATCTCGCCGCCGTCCCACAGCGCCGGATCGGACGGGCTGGCCTTGACGCCGCGCACGATGCTCAGGCCGACGACCGGCTGGTCCTTGCGCTCGTCGCTGCATTTCTCGCAGCGCGCGTCCTGCTTGGCCGGGTCGAAGATCTTCTCGACCTTGGCCGAGAAGACGCCGCCGGCCTCGGTGATGCGCACCAGCGACTTCTCGGTCTTGCCGTCGTCGTCGATGGTCTTCCACAGGCCGGCGGGCGTGGCCTGGGCCAGCGCGCCCGGCGGCAGGCCGAGCGCGGCGCCGGCCAGCGCCAGCGCGATCAGGGAGCGTTGCATCGCGCGGTCTCCGCTCAGAACAGGGATTCGTCCATCGCCATCAGCGAGGCCGGGCCGGAACGTGCGGTGCGGATCAGCGAGGCGGTCTCGGGCAGCAGCTTGGCGAAGTAGAAGCGCGCGGTGTGCAGCTTGGCGCGGTAGAACGGATCGACCGCATCGCCGTCGGCCTGGATGCGGTCGAGCGCCACCTGCGCCATGCGCGCCCAGAAGTAGGCGAAGACCAGATGGCCGACCACACGCAGATAGTCCACCGCCGCCGCGCCGACCTCGTCGGCGTTGCCGAAGGCCTTCATGCCCAGCTCGGTGGTGAGCTTGGTGACCTTGTCGCCCAGGTCGGCCAGCGGGTTGATGAACTCCTGCATGTCCTCGCGCACGCCGGCGTCTTCGGCGAACTCGGCGATCCGGCGGCCGAAGGCCTTGAGCTTCTTGCCGTTGTCGGCCAGCACCTTGCGCCCGAGCAGGTCGAGCGACTGGATGGTGTTGGTGCCCTCGTAGATCATGTTGATGCGCGCGTCGCGCACGTACTGCTCCATGCCCCATTCGCGCACATAGCCGTGGCCGCCGAAGACCTGCATGCAGGCCGAGGTGGCGATCCAGCCGTTGTCGGTGAGGAAGGCCTTGACGATTGGGGTCAGCAGCGCGACCTCGTCGGCGGCCTCGCGGCGCACATCCGCATCCGGGTGGCTCAGCTCCTTGTCGAGCATCAGTGCGGTATGCACGCACAGCGCGCGGCCGGCCTCGGCGTAGGCGCGTGCGGTCAGCAGCATCTTGCGCACGTCCGGGTGCACGATGATCGGATCGGCCGGCTTGTCCTTCGCCTTCGGGCCGGTCAGCGCGCGCATCTGCAGCCGGTCCTTCGCGTAGTCGACCGCGTTCTGGTAGGCCACCTCGGTCAGGCCGAGCGACTGCATGCCCACGCCCAGGCGCGCGGCGTTCATCATCACGAACATCGCCTGCAGGCCCTTGTGGGGCTCGCCCACCAGCGTGCCGACCGCGTCCTCGAGCACCAGCTGCGCGGTGGCGTTGCTGTGGATGCCCATCTTGTGCTCGAGGCCGGCGCAGAAGATGCCGTTGCGCGCGCCCAGGCTGCCGTCGGCCTCGACATGGAACTTCGGCACGACGAACAGCGAGATGCCCTTCGAGCCGGCCGGCGCGTCCGGCAGGCGGGCCAGCACGAGGTGGACGATGTTGGCCGCCATGTCGTGCTCGCCGGCGGAGATGAAGATCTTCGCGCCGTTGATCCTGTAGGTGCCGTCGGCCTGCGGCTCGGCCTTGGTGCGCAGCAGGCCCAGGTCGGTGCCGCAGTGCGGCTCGGTCAGGCACATCGTGCCGGTCCACTCGCCGCTGGTGAGCTTCGGGAGATAGGTCGCCTTCTGCTCGGGCGTGCCGTGTGCGTGCAGCGCCTCGTAGGCGCCGTGCGACAGGCCCGGATACATCGTCCAGGCCTGGTTGGCGCTGTTGAGCATCTCGTAGAAGCACTGGTTGACCACATGCGGCAGGCCCTGGCCGCCGTATGCGGGGTCGCAGCTCAGCGAGGGCCAGCCGCCCTCGACATACTTCGCGTAGGCCTCGGGATAGCCAGCGGGCGTGCGCACCTCGCGGGTGGCCTTGTCGTGGGTGCAGCCTTCCTCGTCGCCGCTGCGGTTGAGCGGGAAGACCACCTGCGCGGCGAACTTGCCGCCTTCCTCGAGCACCGCGTTGACGGTGTCGACATCGACCTCGGCATGGGCCGGGATCTCCTTGAAGGTCTCGGTGACCTGGATCAGCTCATGCAGGACGAACTGCATGTCACGCAGCGGAGGGACGTAGCGGGGCATCTGTGTCTCCTTCAGATCGAGAACAGTCGGAATCGGTCGACGGAACAGGGAGGCGCGGCCGGAATATCGGGTGGGGCCGCGCGGGCTTCAGTCTTCAGCCGCTCGGTGCGGCGCGGTAGCGATCGAGCACGTTCATGAAACCTTGCTCGGCGCGCTGCACCGCGCCGGGCGTGCGCAGGAAGCGCGCGTCGTGATGCAGCGCCAGCACCAGCCCGTGCAGCTCGAACAGCATCTGCCGGGCATCGGTGTCGGCCCGCAGGTGGCCTTCCTCGCGCGCCATCGTGATCGAGCGCACCAGGCCGGTGTGCCAGGTGCGGACCATGTCGGCGAGCGCATCGCGCACCGGGCCGGGGCGGTCGTCGAACTCGACCGCGCCGCTGATGTAGATGCAGCCGGAGTCGATCTCGACGCTGACGCGCTTGAGCCAGCGCCGGTACATCGCCTCCAGCCGCGGCAGGCCGCGCGGCTCGCGCAGCGAGGGGTAGAAGACCTCTTCCTCGAAGCGGGCGTGGTACTCGCGGATCACCGAGATCTGCAGTTCCTCGCGGGAGCCGAAATGCGCGAACACGCCCGACTTGCTCATGCCGGTCGTCTCGGCCAGCAGGCCGATCGACAGGCCCTCGAGCCCCTTCTGCGACGCCAGGTTCAAGGCGGCATCCAGAATGGACGCGCGGGTCTGCTGGCCCTTGTGGGCCGCGCGGGAGCCGCTGCGGGTCGGCCGGGGTTCGAGAGAATGAGGGGTCACGGTGGCGGCAAAACGAACGATCGTTCTATTCTGATCGAAGTCCCGTCCAGGGCAAGTCGGGTGCGCCCTGAAAGTCCTAGAGTTGAAACTCTAGTCGGTGGCCGGCGGTCGCGCATCACGCCCGGGCACGCCGCGACCCGCGCGCCTGACAGCATCTGACTCGTCAAGAGCCCGAGATTGAAGCCGGAGGCCGCTCTGGTCTAAGCTTCCTCCACGCAAGGACCTTGCCATGGATGTGCTGCAGCTCGATGTCTCGGGGCGCCCTCAGGCCTGGATTTCGCCGAAGGACGCCGTGATCCTCTATGTCGCCGGCGAAGTCGCCTGGACGATCGGTGAACCCTGCCTGGTGATGCGTGGCGGCATCCAGCGCGCCAGCGGCCTGCAGTCGCGCGTCGAGCTGCATCCGATCATCGCGGTGCGCGGCGCGGTGCCCAGCCGGGCCTGGCGCGAGGTGCCGGCGATCGCCAATCCGAAGCTGTTCGCCCGCGACCGCCACACCTGCGCCTACTGCGGCCAGCGCTTCCTGCGCGAGCCCCGCGAGCATCTGACCCGCGAGCACATCGTTCCGACCTCGCGTGGCGGCACCCACAGCTGGATGAACTGCATCACCGCCTGCCGCAGCTGCAACGGCCGCAAGGGCAACCGGCTGCTGCACGAGGCCGGCATGGAACTCCTTTACCTGCCCTACATTCCCAATCTGCACGAGGACATGATCCTCAAGGGGCGGCGCATCCTGGCGGACCAGATGGAATTCCTGCTGGCGAGCGTGCCGCGACACAGCCGGCTGCACGGCTGAGCACCGAGATTCCCGGGATCCGCATCATGAAAACCGCTTTCCTCGCGGCGGCCGTCGCCGCCTCCCTGCTGCTGGGCGCCTGCAGCACCACCAGCCCCGACGTGATCCGGCCCGGCGACGCGCAGCGGCTGTCGACGGTGCAGGATGCGGTGGTGCTCCATGTGCGGCCGGTGGTCGTCGAGGGCCAGCAGAGCGGCGTCGGCGGCGTCTCCGGCGCGGTGATCGGCGGCATTGCCGGCGGCTCGGTGGGCGGACGGCGCGAGGCGGCGGCGGTCGGCGTGCTCGGCGCGGTGGCCGGTGCGGTGATCGGCAACACCGTCGAGCGCTTCGGCACCCGCGAGGAGGCGGTCGAGATCCTGCTGCAGCTGCCCAGCGGCGAGCGCCGGGCGCTGGTGCAGGCCAAGGCGCAGGAGAGCTTTGCGCCGGGCGAGGCGGTGGTGCTGGTCACCACCGGCGGCCGCACCCGGGTGATGAAGGCGCCGACCGCCGCGACCGCGGCCCAGCCGTCGCGCTGAGCCGGCGGCGCGCCTTCGGGCGGCTCAGGCGGTTCAGGCCGCGTCGAGCGCCTGCGCCAGGTCGGCGATCAGGTCGTCGATGTGCTCGATGCCGACCGACAGGCGCAGCATGTCCTCGCTGACGCCGGCCTTCTTCAGCTCGGCCGCGTCGAGCTGGCGGTGCGTCGTCGAGGCCGGGTGGGTCGCCAGCGACTTGGCGTCGCCGATGTTGACCAGCCGGGTGAAGAGCTGAAAGGCGTCGAGCACGCGCGCGCCCGCCTCGCGGCCGCCTTCCTTCAGCCCGAAGCTGAGAATGCCCGAGGCGCGCCCGCCCATCTGCGACTGCACCAGCGCATGGTCCGGGTGCTCGGGCAGGCCGGCGTAGTTGACCCAGGCCACCTTCGGGTGATCGTCGAGGAAGCGCGCCACCGCCAGCGCGTTGTCGCAGATGCGGTCCATGCGCAGCGCCAGCGTCTCGATGCCCTGCAGGATCAGGAAGGCGTTCATCGGCGAGATCGCCGCGCCGGTGTTGCGCAGCGGCACCACCCGGGCGCGGGCGATGTAGGCGGCCGCGCCCAGCGCCTCGGTGTAGACCACGCCGTGGTAGCTGACATCGGGCTCGTTCAGGCGCCTGAAGCGCGCCTTGTGCTCGGCCCAGGGGAACCTGCCCGAGTCGACGATCGCGCCGGCGACGCTGTTGCCGTGGCCGCCCATGTACTTGGTCAGCGAGTGCACGACGATGTCGGCGCCATGCTCGATCGGGCGGCACAGCGCCGGCGAGGGCACGGTGTTGTCGACGATCAGCGGCACGCCGGCGGCATGCGCCACATCGGCCAGCGCGCGCAGGTCGGTGACGTTGCCGAGCGGATTGCCGACCGACTCGCAGAAGACGGCCTTGGTGCGCTCGTCGATCAGCGCGGCGAAGGAGGCCGGATCGCGCGGGTCGGCGAAGCGCACCGTGATGCCCATCTGCGGGAAGGTGTGCGCGAACAGGTTGTAGGTGCCGCCATACAGCGTGCTGGCCGAGACGATGTTGTCGCCGGCCTCGGCGATCGTCTGGATCGCGTAGGTGATCGCCGCCATGCCGGAGGCCAGCGCCAGCGCGCCGATGCCGCCCTCGAGCGCGGCCACCCGGGCCTCGAGGATCGACTGGGTCGGATTCATGATCCGGGTGTAGATGTTGCCCTGCACCTTCAGGTCGAACAGGTCGGCGCCATGCTGGGCGCTGTCGAAGGCGTAGGCCACCGTCTGGTAGACCGGCACCGCCACCGCCTTGGTGGTCGGGTCGGGCTGGTAGCCGGCGTGAACGGCCAGGGTCTCGAGCTTCATCGGCTTCATCGGCGAGTCTCCTCGTGTCGTGGGGTGGGACGGGACAGATTCGGGCCGGCGATTGTGGGCCGGCGTCTTTTCAGTGACCTTGCTCGGCGTGGAGCTTCTCGTGGATGCGCCGGTTGGTGCGCCACACGCCCCACAGCACCGCCGGGATCATCGCGCCGGCGACCAGCTCCGGGCTGATCGGCACGCCGGCGACCTTGACCGCCTTGGCGCCGTAGTAGATCAGGCTCATCACGTAGTACGAGATCGCCGCGATCGACAGCCCCTCCACCGTCATCTGCATGCGCAGCTGCAGGTCCTGGCCGCGGGTGAGCTGCGCCAGCAGCTGCTGGTTCTGCGACTCGGTGGCGATGTCGACGCGGGTGCGCAGCAGCGCGCTGGTGCGCTCGATGCGCTGCGACAGGCCGCTCAGGCGCTGCGCGGTGGCCGCCACCGTCTGGATCGCCGGCGACAGGCGCCGCTGCATGAATTCGCTGATGGTCTGCGTGCCCGAGATCGGCTTCTCGCGCAGCTCCTGGATGCGCTGGCTGACGATGGCGTCATAGGCCTGGGTCGCGGCGAAGCGGTACTGGTTCTCGGCGGTGGCGCGCTCGACCCGCGCGGCCAGCGCCACCAGCGTGTCGAGCAGCTCCTGGTCGGTGGCGGCCTTGTTCTCGAGCCGCGCGGTGATCTCGGCCAGCCGCGACTCGGCCTCGGCCAGCATCGGCGACAGCGCCTTGGCCGCGGGCAGCCCGCGCAGCGCCATCATCCGGTAGGTCTCCAGCTCGAGCAGGCGCTGCGAGATGCGGCCCGCGCGGGTCTCGGTGGTGCGCTCCGGCGCGATCACCAGCATGTGCTCGAAGCCGTCTTCGCGCAGCCGGAACGAGGTCACCGCGATCGAGTGGCCGTAGGTGCCCATGATCGAGGCCACCACGCTGCGGCCGCCCAGCCAGCGCTGGCCGCGCCGGGCGGCTTCCGGCGCATTGGCGATGTCGCCGATGACCATCGCCAGCTTGATCGCGGTGATGGTGCGCCCGGGAATCGCCGCCAGCCAGTCCGGGTCGATCGCCAGCGCGTCCAGCGGCGGGTTCTCGGCCTCCAGGCCGGCGCCCTCGGGCAGCGACTGCACGATCGAGTAGCGGGTGTACTCGCTGTGGCGCTCCCACTTCAGCGTGCAGTTTCCCAGGCGCAGCCGCACGAAGTGGTCGTGCAGCACCTCCGGCGGCAGATCCTGCTGGCCCGGCAGCAGGCGCAGGTGCGCCAGCTCCTGCTCGCGGCTGATGCCCTCGTTGAGCACCGCGACATAGACGACCAGCGCCGGCAGGCGGATGCGGGCGGTCGGTCGGGCATGGACCTCGTTGTGCAGCAGCGCGCGCTGCAGGTCGTCGGGCGGCAGCGCGCTGCGCGTGGGGGAGGGCGAGGGCGGAAGAGCGTCGGTCATCGCGGGATCGGAGGGGCGAAGTCGGCAGAAGTGGACGGTCGGGCGCGTACTGCCCCTCGAGCGTAACGGCTTTCCGTGGGGTTTCTGGGGCCTCCCCCTCTTGAAAGCCGCGATCGCGTTCCTATAATCAGTTCCGTTAGCACTCGCCGGTGGTGAGTGCTAGTGATCGCGAAGGGCAAAGTTCCGCCCTGTCGCATCCCACCTTCTCTGTCCGATCCAAGCTCTGTTTCTAGGAGTCGCCATGAATCTTCGTCCCCTGCACGACCGCGTGATCGTCAAGCGTCTGGAAAACGAGACCAAGACCGCCCTGGGCATCATCATCCCGGACAACGCGGCCGAGAAGCCGGACCAGGGTGAAGTGCTGGCCGTCGGCCCGGGCAAGCGCAACGACAAGGGTGACTTCGTCGCGCTGAATGTCCAGGTCGGCGACCGCGTGCTGTTCGGCAAGTACAGCGGCCAGACCGTCAAGGTCGACGGCAACGAGCTGCTGGTGATGCGCGAAGAAGACCTCTTCGCCGTGGTCGAGAAGTAAGCCGCCCTCAAGGCGCCTTCTCCCGCACATCTCCCCCCATTCCCAGATTTCAAGTATTCGGAGTTAGAACATGGCTGCAAAAGACGTCATCTTCGGCGCAGACGCGCGTCACCGCATGGTCGAAGGCGTGAACATCCTGGCCAACGCGGTCAAGGTCACGCTGGGCCCCAAGGGCCGCAACGTCGTGCTGGAGCGCTCGTTCGGCGCCCCGACCGTCACCAAGGACGGTGTCTCGGTCGCCAAGGAAATCGAGCTGAAGGACAAGCTGCAGAACATGGGCGCCCAGATGGTCAAGGAAGTCGCTTCCAAGACCTCGGACAACGCCGGTGACGGCACCACCACCGCCACCGTGCTGGCCCAGGCCATCGTGCGCGAAGGCATGAAGTATGTGGCCGCCGGCATGAACCCGATGGACCTGAAGCGCGGCATCGACAAGGCGGTCACCGCCCTGGTCGTCCAGCTGAAGGCCGCCTCGAAGGCCACCACCACCTCGAAGGAAATCGCCCAGGTCGGCACGATCTCGGCCAACTCCGACGCGGACGTCGGCGGCATCATCGCCGAGGCGATGGACAAGGTCGGCAAGGAAGGCGTCATCACCGTCGAAGACGGCAAGAGCCTGAACAACGAGCTGGATGTCGTCGAAGGCATGCAGTTCGACCGCGGCTACCTGTCGCCGTACTTCATCAACAACCCGGAAAAGCAGGCCGCCCTGCTCGACAACCCGTTCGTGCTGCTGTACGACAAGAAGGTGTCGAACATCCGTGACCTGCTGCCGACGCTGGAGCAGGTCGCCAAGGCCGGCCGTCCGCTGCTGATCATCGCCGAAGACGTCGACGGCGAAGCGCTGGCGACCCTGGTGGTCAACACCATCCGCGGCATCCTGAAGGTCGTCGCCGTCAAGGCCCCGGGCTTCGGCGACCGCCGCAAGGCCATGCTGGAAGACATCGCCATCCTGACCGGCGGCAAGGTCATCGCCGAGGAAGTCGGCATGTCGCTGGAGAAGGTCACGCTGGCTGACCTGGGCCAGGCCAAGCGCGTCGAAGTGGGCAAGGAAAACACCACCATCATCGACGGCGCCGGCACCGCCGACATCATCGAAGCGCGCGTCAAGCAGATCCGCATCCAGATCGAGGAAGCCACCAGCGACTACGACCGCGAGAAGCTGCAGGAGCGCGTCGCCAAGCTGGCCGGCGGTGTTGCCGTCATCAAGGTCGGTGCCGCCACCGAAGTCGAGATGAAGGAGAAGAAGGCCCGCGTGGAAGACGCCCTGCACGCCACCCGCGCTGCGGTGGAAGAAGGCATCGTCGCCGGTGGTGGCGTCGCCCTGCTGCGTGCCCGTCAGGCCGCTGGCGAGATCAAGGGTGACAACGCCGACCAGGACGCCGGCATCAAGCTGGTCCTGAAGGCGATCGAAGCCCCGCTGCGCGAGATCGTCGCCAACGCCGGTGGCGAGCCGAGCGTGGTGGTCAACGCCATCCTGGCCGGTTCGGGCAACTACGGCTTCAACGCCGCCAACGACACCTATGGCGACATGATCGACATGGGCATCCTGGACCCGACCAAGGTCACCCGCACCGCGCTGCAGAACGCCGCGTCCGTCGCCTCGCTGATGCTGACCACCGAGTGCATGGTCGCCGAAGCGCCGAAGGACGATGCTCCGGCCGGCGGCATGCCGGGCGGCATGGGCGGCATGGGTGGCATGGGCATGGACATGTGATCCTGCCGAGCCTGACCTGAGCTCGAATGAAAAGGGTGGCTGTCAAGCCACCCTTTTTTCATTTCTGCAAGCAATTGCGTGTGAAGTCGGGCACGCCGAACGGGTTCATCCCCCGCATCCGGGTGACAAATCTTGGCCGTCTGCGTGAGGATCTGA
>NZ_JACCPY010000040.1 GCF_013426975.1 Sphaerotilus sulfidivorans | reverse complement strand
CACCGCCTCCTGCTTGAATTCCAATGTGTAGCGCGCCCTCGGCGCAGCCTTCGGCTTCGTCATTTCCGCTCTCCTTGCTGACATTGCATCACTCAGCATGGGAGACGGTTTCTGGGGGCAAGGTCAGTTCTGGCCTCAAATCGACATCAGCCCCCGAACCCCCTCGGCCTCCATGTCACCCCCCCGCCCCCGCTGAATGATCTCCCCCCGCTCCATCACGAGGTACTGATCCGCCAGCTCCGCGGCGAAGTCGTAGAACTGCTCGACCAGCACGATGGCCATGTCGCCGCGGTCGGCCAGCATGCGGATGACGCGGCCGATGTCCTTGATGATGCTGGGCTGGATGCCCTCGGTCGGCTCGTCGAGGATCAGCAGCTTCGGCCCCGGCGCCAGCGCACGGGCGATGGCGAGCTGCTGCTGCTGCCCGCCCGAGAGGTCGCCGCCGCGGCGGTGCATGAACTGCTTCAGGATCGGAAACAGCTCGAACAGCTCGGCGGGAATCGGCGTGCGCGCCGGCCGGCTGGCCAGGCCCATGCGCAGGTTCTCCTCGACCGTGAGCCGGCCGAAGATCTCGCGGCCCTGCGGCACATAGCCCATTCCCTTGCGCACCCGGTCGTAGGAGGTGTCCTTCGAGATGTCCACGCCGTCCAGCGTGACGGCGCCGCTGCGGATCGGCACCACGCCCATCAGGCTCTTCAGCAGCGTGGTCTTGCCCACGCCGTTGCGGCCCAGCACGACCGTCACCTCGCCGAGCCGGGCCTCGAAATCCAGCCCGCGCAGGATGTGCGAGCCGCCGTAATACTGGTGCAGACCGGAAACCTTCAGCATCGCGTCGCTTCTTTCCTGATGAATCTGGGCGTCATCGGCCGAGGTAGACCTCGACCACCTTCTCGTTGGCCTGCACCTCGCTGAGCCGGCCCTCGGCCAGCACGCTGCCCTCGTGCAGCACGGTGACCTTCTTGCGCCCCTCGGTGAGCTGGTCGACGAACTTCATGTCGTGCTCGACCACCACCAGCGAGTGCTGGCCCTCCAGGCTCAGGAACAGCTCGGCGGTGCGCTCGGTCTCCTCGTCGGTCATGCCGGCCACCGGCTCGTCGAGCAGCAGCAGCTTGGGGTCCTGCATCAGCAGCATGCCGATCTCCAGCCACTGCTTCTGGCCGTGGCTCAAGAGACCTGCGGTGCGCTGCGCCTCGCCCTTGAGGTGGATGAGCTGCAGGATCTCGCCGATGCGGTCGAGCTGCTCGCCCGAGAGGCGGTGGAAGAGGCTGGCGCGCGCGCGCCGGTCGGCCTTGAGCGCCAGCTCCAGGTTCTCGAACACGCTGAGCTGCTCGTAGACGGTGGGCTTCTGGAACTTGCGGCCGATGCCGATCTGCGCGATGTCGTTCTCGCGCAGACGCAGCAGGTCGATGGTGGAGCCGAAAGAGGCCCGGCCGGCGTCCGGCCGGGTCTTGCCGGTGATGACATCCATCATCGTCGTCTTGCCGGCGCCGTTGGGGCCGATGATGCAGCGCAGCTCGCCGACATTGATCGCCAGGCTGAGCTTGTTCAGCGCCCGGAAGCCGTCGAAGCTGACGGTGATGTCGTCGAGGTAGAGCGCCACGCCCTGGGTGAAGTCGGGCTGGCCGGCCTGCAGCAGGCGGCCGAAGGAGGCATCGCCGCCGGAGGCGCCGGCCTGCTGGGTGCGCGCCTCGTGGCGCTCGCGCACCTCGCGCATCGATTCCATCAGGTCGGGCGTCATGCGCGGGTCTCCTTCTTCTTGGACGAGAACTTGTCGAACAGGCCGACGATGCCCTGCGGCAGGAACAGCGTCACCGCGATGAACAGCGCGCCGAGGAAATACAGCCAGAACTCCGGGAAGACCTGGGTGAACCAGCTCTTGGCGCCGTTGACGAAGAAGGCGCCCAGGATCGGGCCGATCAGCGTGGCGCGCCCGCCCACCGCCGCCCAGATCGCGATCTCGATCGAGGCCGCGGCGCTCATCTCGCCGGGATTGATGATGCCGACCTGCGGCACATAGAGCGCCCCGGCCACCGCGCACATCACCGCCGACAGCGTCCAGATCGCCAGCTTGTAGGCCAGCGGGTCGTAGCCGGTGAACATCACCCGGCTCTCGGCGTCGCGGATCGCCTGCAGCACCCGGCCGAACTTGCTGTGCACGATCCAGCGGGCCATCAGGTAGAAGCCGATCAGCGTCAGGCCGGTCAGCACGAACAGCATCATCCGGGTCTCGGGCAGCGCGATCGGCACGCCCAGGATGCGCTTGAAGTCGGTGAAGCCGTTGTTGCCGCCGAAGCCGGTCTCGTTGCGGAAGAACAGCAGCATCGCCGCGAAGGTCATCGCCTGCGTGATGATCGAGAAGTACACGCCCTTGATGCGGCTGCGGAAGGCGAAGAAGCCGAAGACCAGCGCCAGCAGCCCCGGCACCAGCACCACCATCGCCATCTGGAACAGGAAGCTGTCCGAGAAGGTCCAGGCCCAGGGCAGCTCCTTCCAGTCGAGGAAGACCATGAAGTCAGGCAGATCGCTCTTGTAGTTGCCGTCGCGGCCGATCTGGCGCATCAGGTACATGCCCATGCCGTAGCCGCCCAGCGCGAAGAACAGGCCGTGGCCCAGGCTCAGGATGCCGGTGTAGCCCCAGATCAGGTCCATCGCCAGCGCGCAGATGGCGTAGCACATGATCTTTCCGATCAGTGCCACCGCGTAGTCGCTGAGATGGAAGGCGTGGCCTTCAGGCACCACCAGGTTGAGCAGCGGCGCCAGCACCGTCACGGTGATGGCGGCGGCCATCACCGCCGCCCAGCCCTTCGGGCCGAGCAGCAGGCCGCGGCGCGGCGTCAGGTCCAGGGAAGAAGTCATCGGGATGGCACTCATGCTTCGGCACTCCGGCCCTTCATGGCGAACAGGCCTTGCGGACGTTTCTGGATGAAGATCACGATGCACACCAGCACCATGATCTTGGCCAGCACCGCGCCGGCGAAGCCCTCGAGGAACTTGTTGAGCACACCCAGGCCCAGCGCGGCGTAGACCGTGCCGGCAAGCTGGCCCACGCCACCGGTGACCACCACCATGAAGGCGTCGACGATGTAGCCCTGGCCCAGATCGGGCCCGACGTTGCCGACCTGGCTGAGCGCGCAGCCCGCCAGACCGGCGATGCCCGCGCCGAGGCTGAAGGCATAGGTGTCGATGCGTGCGGTCGGGATGCCGACGCAGGCGGCCATGCGGCGGTTCTGGGTGACACCGCGCACGAACAGGCCCAGGCGCGTCCTGTTGATCATCAGCGTCACGCCCGCCAGCACCAGGAAGGCGAAGGCGATGATGGCCAGCCGGTTGTAGGGCAGGATCAGGTTCGACATCACCTGCACGCCGCCCGACAGCCACGCCGGGTTCTCGACCGCGACGTTCTGCGCGCCGAACAGGCTGCGCACGCCCTGCATCAGCACCAGCGAGATGCCCCAGGTGGCCAGCAAGGTCTCAAGCGGGCGGCCGTAGAGCCAGCGGATCACGCTGCGCTCGAGTGCCGCACCCACCAGCGCCGACACCAGGAAGGACACCGGAATCGCCAGCACGATGTACCAGTCGAAGGCCCCGGGCAGGTACTGCCGGAACAGGTTCTGCACCACGAAGGTGGCGTAGGCGCCGATCATCATCAGCTCGCCGTGCGCCATGTTGATCACGCCCATCAGGCCATAGGTGATCGCCAGGCCCAGCGCCACCAGCAGCAGGATCGAGCCCAGGCTGGCGCCGGTGAACAGCACGCCCAGCCGCTCGCCCCAGGCCAGACGACCCTCGACCGCGTCCAGCGCCGTCATCAGCGCGCCGCGCACCGCCGGGTCCGTCTCGACGCCCGGGGCCAGGCGCTCCTGCAGCAGGCTCTTCACGGCCGGCTCGCTGCTGGCGGACAAGGCCTGCGCCGCAGCCAGGCGCTTGGCGACATCGGACGACGAGACCAGGATCGTGGCGCGCATCAGCGCCAACCGCGACTTCAGGCCCGCATCGCTCTCGGCGGCCCAGGCCTTCTCGATCAGCGGCAGCTGCGCCTCGTCGAGCGACTGCTTGCGCAACTCCTCGACCGCCTCGGCGCGCACCTTGGCGTCGGGCGAGACCAGCTTGAGCGCGCCCAGCGCGGCTTCGAGCGCGCCGCGCATGCGGTTGTTGTTGATGACGTCTTCGGCGGTGTCGGGCGCCGTCTTGTCGCCCTGGACGACGTAGACCTTGCCGTCGGCGGTCTTGACTTCGCCGTCCAGCAGGGCGCGCACGAAGGGGGCCAGCTCGGGGTCGGCGTCGGCGGCGGACTTGTTCAGCGCCGCGATGCGGGAATCGGTGTCGCCGATGGCGATGGCGGCGGCCTGGTCAGGCGTCAGCGCGTGGGCGACAGGCGCCAGGAGGGCCATGACCAGAAGGAGGAGTGTTCGCAGGTGGGTCACGGGGGTTGCAGGGTCACAGCGTGCGAAGACCCCCTCCCGACCTCCCCCGCTGGGGGAGGAGAAAGACAGAGGAGGATGGCTTGACTTGAGTTGAGCCCTCCCCCAGCGGGGGAGGGTTGGGAGGGGGTTCCCCTCCGCGGCTCACATCACTTCTTCTCAGGCACGTTCTTCTTGCCCTTGTTCTCGGCGATGTAGTCGCTCCACGGATCGGCGACCACCGGGCCCGGGGTCTTCCAGACCACGTTGAACTGGCCATCCGCCTTGATCTCGCCGATGAAGACCGGCTTGTGCAGGTGGTGGTTTTCCTTGTCCATCGTGGACGTGAAGCCGCCCGGGGCCTTCACGGTCTGGCCGGCCATCGCGGCGATGACCTTGTCGGTGTCGGTGGACTTGGCCTTCTCGACCGCCTGCGCCCACATCTTGATGCCGATGTAGGTGGCTTCCATCGGGTCGTTGGTCAGCGGCTTGTCCTTGTGGCCGGCGATGTTCTTGGCCTTGGCGTAGTCGCTCCACTGCTTGATGAACGCCGCGTTGGTCGGGTTCTTGATCGACATGAAGTAGTTCCATGCGGCCAGGTGACCCACCAGCGGCTTGGTGTCCACGCCGCGCAGCTCTTCCTCACCCACCGAGAAGGCCACCACCGGCACGTCGGTCGCCTTCAGGCCCTGGTTGCCCAGTTCCTTGTAGAAGGGCACGTTGGAGTCGCCGTTGATGGTCGAGACCACCGCGGTCTTCTTGCCTTCGCTGGAGAACTTCTTGATCTTGGCGATGATCGACTGGTAGTCGGAGTGACCGAAGGGGGTGTACTCCTCCATGATGTCCGACTCGGGGATGCCCTTGGACTTCAGGAAGGCGCGCAGGATCTTGTTGGTCGTGCGCGGGTAGACGTAGTCGGTGCCCAGCAGCACGAAGCGCTTGGCCGAGCCGCCGTCCTTGCTCATCAGGTATTCCACCGCGGGGATGGCCTGCTGGTTCGGCGCGGCACCGGTGTAGAACACGTTCTTCGACAGCTCTTCACCTTCGTACTGCACCGGGTAGAACAGCAGCGAGTTCTTCTCTTCGAACACCGGCAGCACCGACTTGCGCGACACCGAGGTCCAGCAGCCGAAGGTCACGGCAACCTTGTCCTGGTCGATCAGCTGCTTGGCCTTTTCGGCGAACAGCGGCCAGTTGGAGGCCGGATCGACCACGACCGGCTCGAGCTTCTTGCCCAGCACGCCGCCCTTGGCGTTGATCTCGTCGATCGTCATCAGCGCGACGTCCTTCAGGACGGTCTCCGAGATGGCCATCGTGCCCGACAGGCTGTGCAGGATGCCGACCTTGATGGTGTCGGCGGCCTGGGCCAGCATCGGCAGCGTGGTCACGGCGACGCCCAGGGCGACGGCGCTGAGCTTGGCGGCAAAGGAGCGACGGGAAGCTTGCATGACAGGTTGACTCCGGGAAGAGGCTGAGAAGCTGACGGGTTGCGTTGGCAGCGTTGGAATGGAGTCAGTGTCGAAGTCGCGGCCGATTCGTGAAATACGCCGGATGGCGTAGTGTTTCTCCCCCCTGGATGTGCGCGACAGCGCGCGGCAGCCGATCAACTTTCATGCAGTCCCCCTGGCTCTGGTGCAGACTGCATGGCAGCAGTCTTGCCTTTCCCTCGCCCATTCACTCTCCCCTTTCCCCTTCTTCTGCAACGTCAAGCCAAGAGCACGGAGCGCACACGTGATGACGACCAAGATCACCAAGGCCATCTTTCCCGTGGCGGGTCTGGGAACCCGCTTCCTGCCGGCCACCAAGGCCCTGCCCAAGGAAATGCTGCCGGTGGTGGACAAGCCGCTGATCCAGTACGCGGTCGAGGAGGCCTATGCCGCCGGCATCCGCGAGATGATCTTCGTCAACGGCCGCAACAAGCGCGCCATTCCCGACCATTTCGACACCGCCTACGAGCTCGAGACCGAGATGGAGGCCGCCGGCAAGACCGAGCTGCTGGAGACGGTGCGCTCGATCAAGCCCGACGACATGCACTGCATCTACCTGCGCCAGCCCAAGGCCCTGGGCCTGGGCCACGCGGTGCTGTGCGCCGAGCCGGTGGTGCGCGAGGAGCCCTTCGCGGTGCTGCTGGCCGATGACCTGATGGTCGGCGAGCCGCCGGTGCTCAAGCAGATGGTCGAGCAGTTCCGCGAATGGCGCACCTCGATCCTGGCGGTGCAGGAAGTGCCGGCCGAGCACACGAAACGCTACGGCATCGTCTCCGGCCGTCCGGTGGGCGATCGCATGCTCGACCTGACCGGCATCGTCGAGAAGCCGGCGCCCGAGGTCGCGCCCTCGCGCCTGGGCGTGGCCGGTCGCTACATCCTGACGCCGGGCATCTTCAAGGAGATCCGCAACCAGCCGCGCGGCGTCGGCGGCGAGATCCAGCTCACCGACGGCATCGCCGGCCTGCTGCGCCGCGAGAAGGTCTTCGCCTACACCTACCAGGGCCAGCGCTACGACTGCGGCAGCAAGGAAGGCTTCCTGCAGGCCAATGTCGAGCTGGCGCTGGCGCACCCGACGCTGGGCGCCGAGTTCAAGCGCTATCTCGACGCCCGCTACGGCGTGGCCTGAGGAAGATCGCCCGATGCTGTGGCTGAAGGCCTGGGGCGCGGCGCTGCTGGCCGTCGGCGTGCTCGACGCGCTGTGGCTGGGCTGGCTGGCGCGCGGCTTCTATGTGCGCGAGCTGGGCGACCTGATGACGCCGCAGGTGCGTGCGCTGCCGGCGCTGCTGTTCTATGTCGGCTATCCCGCCGGGCTGGTGACGCTGCTGCTGTGGCCCCGGCCCGACGCGATGGGCGAAGCGGTGCTGCGCGCCGCACTGATCGGCCTGCTGGTCTACGGCACCTACGACCTGACCAACATGGCGACGCTGCGCCACTGGAGCCTGCGCCTGGCGCTGGTCGACATCGCCTGGGGCACGCTGGTCAGCGCCGCTGCCGGCGCGGCCGCCTTCGCGGCCACACGTCCCTGATTCCAGCCCCCTGGTTCCAGCCCGGAATCCAGGCCAAAAAAAAGCCGCTCCCGGCATGGGAGCGGCATCAAAGGTACGGATTGAAGAGACAAAAGAGCAAGAACAAAGAGCGACGGTCGGCAGGGGGACCGACCGGAAGATCGATCAGGCGCGCGGGCGCGACCTGACACGAACCAGCACGCCGAGGCCCAGGGCCATCAGCGCGAAGGATGAGGGCTCCGGCACCGAGGCGACGGAGAAGTCGATGGCCACCAGCGGCGCATTGCTGCCATCGATGCTGTAGCGATTGCTCAGCGTGAACTGCAGATGCTGGGTGCCGGCCGGCAGCGCAAAAGGCTGCCAGCCCGAGTCGCCCGACCAGCCGGCCGCCAGGATGTCGGACGCCCGCCAGACATCGGGATTGGCGGTGTCGCCGTCGTAGACCACGGACACGCTGTCGTCGTAGGCCGGAATGCCCGGGCCGGCGTCCGAGTAGAAATAGTCCGCCGTCAGCAGACGCAGGAACAGCTTGTCGCCAGCCGCCGAAGGCAGATCCAGCGTGAACTCCGCCTGGCTGCTGTGGCTCACCGGCGTGGTGGCGCCGGTCGCGGGCATCGGGCCCATCTGCAGCAGACCGAAGTAGCCGCCGCTCACCGGCGTGACGGTGGTGGTGTAGGCAAACGACGGGTCATGATCGTCGGTCAGCGTGACGGTGTAGCTGCCCTGCGCCGTCAGCGTCACGCCATCGGCGCTGACCGTCCAGCCCTGCGTGTCGCCCGACTCGAAGCCGGCCGGCGCAGCATGTGCCGGCAGCCCGCCCAGGCACGCGGCCAGAGCCAGCGCGGCGGGCTTGCACAGTGACGACAGTGACTTGAACATCGGGTTTCTCCTGAAACTGCAGGTCCGTGAGATCGGATGCTGTGCAGTCTAGAAAAAACATCCGGCGTTCGATGGACGGAATACCTCGCGTCGCCCGGCCAATTCAAGTTTCGTGCCGGCCTGATTCCTTCATTTCAGGCACTGAATCCAGCAGATTCTCGAGCGGCTCGGGCCGATGGAGCAGGAAACCCTGCGCCCGGCTCACACCCATGGCCTGCAGCCGCTGCAGCACCTGCGGGTGATCGACGAATTCGGCCACCGTCGCCAGGCCCATGACCCGCGCCACATCGACGAAGGAACGCACGGCCGCTTCGTCGAGCGGATCGTCCAGCAGGTCGCGCACGAACTGGCCGTCGATCTTGAGCCAGTCGACCGTCAGATGCTTCAGGTAGCCGAAGGAGGAGGCACCGGCGCCGAAGTCATCCAGCGCCACCTGCACGCCGTGCTCGCGCACCTGGCTGGTGAAGCGGGCCGCCTCGCTCATGCTGCCGATCGCGGCGGTCTCGGTGATCTCCAGGCAGAGCTGACGGCAGATCGACGGCCCCGCCCGCTCGAGCATGTCCAGCACATCCTGGCAGAAATGGCGGTCGCCGATCGACTGGCCCGACAGGTTCACCGACAGCAGCCAGGGCGGCGCCGCGGCCGGCTGCCGGCCCAGCGCCTGCAGGCTGAGCTGCAGCACCCGCCGGTCGATGCGCGAGGCCAGGTGGAAGCGCTCGGCCGCGGGCAAGAAGGCGCCAGGCGCCACCAGCTGGCCATCGGGCTCGCGCAGGCGCACCAGCACCTCGGCATGCAGCGCCGGCCGCGCCTGCGCCGGCTCCGGCCGGCACGGCAGGATGCGCTGCGCATGCAGCACGAAGCGGTCCTCGTCCAGCGCCTGCTCCAGCCGGGAGGCCCAGCGCATCTCGCCGTGGCGCTGGCGCACCGCCTGGTCGCTGTCGAACCAGACATGCACCCGGTTGCGCCCGGCCTCCTTGGCCGCGTAGCAGGACACATCGGCCGCCTGCATCAGCGCGGTGATGCTGCGCCAGCGCCTGTCCAGCGGCACCAGGCCGACGCTCGCCCCCACCCGGAAGCGCCGCTCGTCATGGATGAAGCGGAAGGCATCGAAACGCTCGCAGATCAGATGCGCGACCCGCTGCGCCTGGGCCTCGTCGCAATGCTCGAGAATCACCGCGAACTCGTCGCCGCCCAGCCGGGCCAGCGTGTCGCGGCTGCGCACCGTCTGGCGCATCAGCCGCGAGACCTGCTGCAGCAGCAGATCGCCGGCCGCATGCCCGCAGGCATCGTTGACCAGCTTGAACTGGTCCAGATCGATGAACAGCAGCGCATGGTGGCTGCCCTCGCTCTGGGCGCGCAACCGGGTGCGCTCCAGCCGCGCCTCGAACTCCATCCGGTTGATCAGCCCGGTCAGCGCATCGTGAGAAGCCCGGTAGCTCATCTCGCCGGCCATGCGACGCTGCTCGGTCACGTCGCGGAAGACCAGCACCGCGCCATGCACACGGCCGTCGGCACCGCGGATCGCCGCGGCCGAGATCTCGACGCCGGCCTCGCGGCCATCGCGCGAGATCAGCAGCGGCGCCCCAGTCTCGGCCGCAGCGCCCATGCCACCATTCAGGCTCGGCACAACCGGATCCGGCAGCGGCCGGCGATCGCGCTCGTCGACCGCCTGGAAGACCTGCATCAGCGGCCGGCCGGCGGCCTCGGTCTGCAGCCAGCCACTCAGCCGCTCGGCCACCGGATTGAGCCAGGTCACCCGGCCCGCGACATCGGTGGTGATGACCGCATCGCCGATCGACTGCAGCGTCACCCGCAGCAGCTCATGCTGCTCGGCGAGCTGAGCGGCGAGCTGGTGCAGCTCGGCACGCTCGCGCACCCGTTCGCTGATGTCCTGCACCGCGCCGATCAGTCGCACCACCCGACCCTGCTCGAACTCCACCCGGCCGAGCGCACGCACCCACAGCACCGCACCGTCGCGGCGTCGCAGCTGCAGCTCCAGATCCCAGCCGAGGCCTTCGGTGATGCCGCGCTGCACCGCTGCCTCGATGCGGTGCCGATGCTCGGGCAGGAAGAAGCCGATGGCCTCGTCGAGCGCGGGCTGATAGCCCGGTGGCACGCCGTGAATCCGGCAGGTCTGCTCGGACCAGTAGAGCAGCGGCTGCCGCGGATCATGCAGGTCGACTTCCCAGCCGCCGACACCCGCCAGCTCGTTGGTGCGGTCCAGCAGTGCCTTGCTGCGGCGCAGCGCTTCCTGCTGGCGCTGGATCGGGTCGATGTCGATGTGGGTGCCGAACATCCACTCCGGCTGGCCGTCGGGCGTGCGCGAGATCACCCGCCCGCGCTCCTGCACCCAGACCCAGCTGCCGTCGAGGCGGCGCAGCCGCACCTCGTCGACATGAGTCTCGCTGCGGCCGGCGAAATGGCGCATCAGCCGGCGCAGCGTGCGCGATCGCTCGGCCGGATGGGCGATCTCGAGGCGGAAGCGGTGATCGAGCCGCAGCGGCCGGGCCTCGTCCGGCGCCAGGCCGAGAATGCGCCAGCCGCGCTCGTTCAGGCGCAGCTCGCCGGTCTGCACATTCCACTCCCAGGTGCCGGCATCCGTGCTCTCGATCAGATGCTGCAGCCGCTGGCGGGCCTGGACCAGCTCGGCCTCGAAGCGCTGGCGCTCCCGGGCCGGGAACAGCACCCAGGTGAAGCGCCGGGCCGCAGGATCAGGCGCGTCCTGCGTGCACCGGGCACTGAGCAGCACCGGCAGGCGGGTGCCGGCGGCCTCGCGCAGCATCAGCTGCAGCTCGTGCACCCGCTGCTGATGCAGCAGCAGCGGCCAGACATGGGTCTGCAGGAAGATCCGGCTGGCCGGCACCAGCAGCAGCTCGATGCGCCGGCCGATCCAGTCGGCCGGCTCGCCGCCGACCCAGGCCAGCAGCTCGGCATTGAGCTCCTGCAGCAGGCCCTGGCCGTCGGTGACCAGCACCGCGCAGGGCAGCGCATCCAGGCCAGTCGGCATGATCAGGTGCCGATATCGGTGCCGGGCGGGCCCAGGAAGTCGCGCATCGCCGCAATCACCAGCTCGGGATGGCTCAGGTGCGCGCAATGGCCGGCCACCTCCAGCACCCGCAGCGTGCTGCCGGCAAGCTGGCGGTGCAGGTAGTCACCGACCTCGGGCGGCACCAGCGCGTCGTGCGCATGCTGCAGGATCAGGCTCGGGCAGCTCACCCGGGGCAGATCGGCGCGGTTGTCGGCGAAGAAGGTCGCCCGGGCGAAGACGCGTGCGGTCTGCGGATCGGTCGAGCAGAAGCTGTCGTGCAGCCGGTCGCTGGTGGCCTCGCTGCCACCGGCAACCACCGGGGCCAGATGATCGGCCCAGCCGATGTAGTTCTGGTCCATCAGCGCCAGCAGGCCCTCGAGATCCTCGCGCTCGAAGCCGCCGTGATAGTGCGGCGGATGGTTCAGGAAACAGGGCGAGGGGCCGACCAGCACCAGCCGCTCGAACAGCGCCGGCCGGGCGATCTGCGCCAGCATGCCGATGCTGCAGCCGACCGAATGGCCGACAAAGGTGACGCCGCGCTCCAGGCCGAGCGCATCGCAGACCTCCAGCACATCGCGGGCATAGCCTTCCAGCCGGGCATAGCGGCTCGGCATGAAGGCGGAGCGGTCGGAGCGCCCGCTGCCGACATAGTCCATCAGCACCTGCCGATGGCTGTGCGCGAAGCCCGGCGTGACGCCCGACCACATGCCCTGGTGGCAGCCGAAGCCGTGGCCATACAGCAGCACCGGTCCCTGCTCACCGATGCAGTTGACATGGTTGCGCTCGAGAATGGAAGAGGACATGGCCGCTCCGGATCAGGTCGTGCCGGCATTCTCCAGCCGCGCCGCCTCATGCGCAAATCATCCGTGTCGACTCACGTCCCATGCGGCCGCATCGGCGCGCGGGCCAGCGCCAGCGATGCGGCGGCGGTTCGGGTCTCCACGCCGAGCTTCTCGTAGACATGCTCGAGGTGCTTCTTGACGGTGGCCGGGCTGCTGCCCAGGATGTCGCCGATGTCGCGGTTGGTCTTGCCACGGGCGACCCAGTAGAGCACCTCGGCCTCGCGCGGGGTCAGGCCGAAGGCCAGCGACAGCGCCTCCAGCGCGGCCGCATCATCGGCCTCGCGCAGCACCAGCAGCCACTGGCCGTCGCCGGAAGCCTCGTGCAGCGTGAAGCGCAGCCGCCGCCCGCTGGCCGCCGCATCGACCACCAGCGAGGGCGAGCCCGGCACCGGCCCCTCCTCCAGCCCGACCAGCCGTGCCGTCTCGCGCTGCAGCCAGGCCAGCACCGCCACCGGCGCGCGCCGGCCGTCGGAGGCGAAATGCTGCTCCAGCAGCTGCCGCGCCAGCGCGGTCTGCCAGACGATGCGCCCGTCATGCATGCGCACCATCAGCGTGGCATGGCCGAAGGCATCGAGCGCGTTGCGTGCCTGCTGCTGCTCGCGCGCGGCCAGCGAGTGCGCGGTGATGCGCGCGATCACCTCGCGGGCGCGGATCGGCTTGGTCACATAGTCGGTGCCGCCGGCGGCGAAGGCGGCCACCACATGCTCGGTCTCGGTCAGGCCGGTCATGAAGATGATCGGAATCGCGGCGGTGCGCGCCTCGGCCTTGAGCCGGCGCGCGACCTCGAAGCCGTCCATGCCCGGCATCATCGCGTCGAGCAGGATCACGTCGGGCTGGGCGCGCAGCGCACGCTCGAGCGCGCTGGGGCCGTCGGTGGCCACCAGCACGGTGTAGCCCGACTCGTCGAGCGTGTCGTGCAGCACCGCGAGGTTGTCGGGCACGTCGTCGACGATCAGCACCACATCGGCGCGGCGGTCAGCGGGAGCGTTCATCGGTGTCGTCATGGCCATCGCGTGGGTCGTTCTCATCCAGCGTCCTGCGCAGCAGTCCGTTCATCGCGTCGAGCTGGAACTGGCGCGCCAGCGCGCGCAGCCGCCCGACCAGCCCGGCGCATTCGGGCTGCGCGGCCTCGATGCGGTCGAGCTCGCGCATCACGCCGCGCACATGCCCGATGCCGATCGCATCGCGCAGCGCACGCAGCCGCTCCGGGTCGATGCGCAGCGGCACCTCCGGCGCCTGCGGCCGGGCCGACGCGCCCGGCGCGTGCAGGACCGGTTCCGCGGCAGGCGCCTCGGCCTCGATCCACTGCAGCGCCAGGCGCCGGCCCAGCCAGTCGAGCAGCTCGCTGACCCGCACCGGCTTGACCAGGAAGTCGCCCGGCTCGATGCCCACATCGTTGTCCAGGCCCTTGTCGAAGGCATTGGCCGAGACGATCGCCGCTGGCGTGCCCGCCGGCAGCAGGCCCTGGGCGCGGATGCGGCGCAGCGTCTCCCAGCCGTCGATGCCGGGCATGGCCAGGTCCATGAAGATCGCGTCGGGCAGGGCGCCGCCCGCCTCCTGCAGCGCGCGCAGGCATTCCTCGCCGCTGGCGGCCTGGCGGATCGTGAAGCCCAGCGGCTGCAGCAGGCTGACGATCAGGCCGCGGTCGACCTCCTCGTTGTCGACCACCCAGATGCAGCGCGGCCGGCCGGCCACCCCGATGCGCCGGCGCACCGGTGCCGGTCGGCCGGTCGCACCCTCGCACACCTCCGGCAGGAACAGCCGCAGCCGGAAGGTGGTGCCGCGGCCGGGCTGGCTGTCGACCGTCAGCTCGCCGCCCATCAGGTCGGCGAGCATGCGGCTGATCGTCAGCCCGAGACCGGCGCCGCCGCTGACGCTGCCGCCAGCGGCCGCCGAGCCACGCTCGAAGGGCTCGAAGATGCGCGCCATCTCCTCGGCCGTCATGCCCGGGCCGGTGTCGACGACCTCGAAGCGGGCGATCTCGCGCGCGTACTGCAGCCGCAGCACCACCTCGCCCTCGCGGGTGAACTTGATCGCGTTGCCGACGATGTTGATCAGGATCTGGCGCAGCCGCTTGTCGTCGGCGCGCACGCAGGCCGGCGCGCCGGCGATCTCGCTGCGGAAGACCAGGCCCTTGGCGGCGGCCTGCAGCTCCAGCAGCCGGGTGATCTCGCCCAGCGTCTCGGCGAAGCGCATCGGGCGAACATCCAGGCGCAGCCGGCCGCTCTCGATGCGCGCCAGGTCCAGCGTGCCCTCGATCAGCGACAGCAGGTGGTCGCCGCCGCGGCGGATGACGCTGACGGCCTGGCGGCGCTGCGGCGGCATCGTCTCGTCCTCTTCGAGCAGCTGGGCATAGCCGAGGATGGAGTTCAGCGGCGTGCGCAGCTCATGGCTGATCGTGGTGATGTAGCGGCTCTTGGCGAGGTTGGCCGACTCGGCCACTTGCTTGGCCTGCTGCAGCGCCAGATCGGTCTGGCGGTGCGACTCGATCTCGCGGCGCAGCGCCAGCGTCTGCTCGTGCAGCGCCTGGGTCTGGCGGTTGGCCTCCTCCTGCGCCACCTGGCGGCTCTTGTGCGCCAGCACCAGCCACCAGGCGATCACGCCCGACACCAGCGCCAGCGTCGGCAGCACCAGCTCGCGGCGCATGCCGGCCAGCAGCGCCAGCAGCGGCAGCAGCACCGCCATCATCAGCAGATAGTGGCCGAGTCCACGCTCCAGATAGGGCCAGACCGGGCGCGGCAGCAGCCGGCGCAGCGCCCCGGCCCACTGCACCGACAGATGCGCCTGCGGCAGCTTGCACAGGTCATGGCAGCGCACGTCGAGCGTGCAGCACAGCGAGCAGATCGCGCCGCGGTAGGCGGGGCAGTGCGTCATGTCCTCGCCCTCGTACTCGCGCTCGCAGACGGTGCAGCGCTGCGGCGCGGCATAGCGGCGGTAGGTGTCGCCGCCGTCGTCCACCCGGGGCGCCAGGTAGAAGCGCCCGCGCGTGGCCCAGGCCAGCAGCGGAGAGACGAGCAGCGCCGTCACCAGCGCGATCGGCGCCGACCAGGCCTGCGCCATCGCGCCGAAGACGCCCAGATAGGCCGCCACCGACACCAGCGAGGCCGCGCCCATCGCACCGACGCCGACCGGATTGATGTCGTAGAGATGCGCGCGGCGGAACTCGATGCCCTTCGGGCTCAGGCCCAGCGGCTTGTTGATGACCAGATCGGCCACCACCGCCATCATCCAGCTGATGGCGATGTTGGAGTACAGGCTCAGCACGCCGCCGAGCGCCTGGAAGACCTCCATCTCCATCAGCATCAGCGCGATGCCGGTGTTGAACACCACCCAGACCACCCGCCCCGGATGGCTGTGCGTGATGCGCGAGAAGAAGTTCGACCAGGCCAGCGAGCCGGCATAGGCGTTGGTGACATTGATCTTGAGCTGCGAGATCACCACGAAGACCGCGGTGGCCGCGACCGCCCAGCCGTAGTGCGGGAAGACATACTCGTAGGCGGCCAGATACATCTGGTTCGGGTCGACCGCGCGCTCGATCGGCACCATGTGGCCGATCGCCAGCGAGGCCAGCAGCGCGCCGCCCAGCATCTTCAGCACGCCGAACACCACCCAGCCGGGGCCGCCGGTGACCACGCCGGCCCACCAGCGCAGCCGGTTCTCGCGCGTGCGCTCGGGCATGAAACGCAGGTAGTCGGCCTGCTCGCCCATCTGCGTGAACAGCGCGATGCCCACCGTCATCGCCGCGCCGAAGGCCTGCGGACTGAAGCCGGTCAGGTCGGACTCGCCGCCGTAGGCCATCAGCGCATCGATCACGCCCGGGTTCTCGTGCAGCACGAAGGCATAGGGCAGCACCAGCATCACCGCCCACAGCGGCTGGGTCCAGACCTGCAGCCGGCTGATCACCGTCACCCCGTGCGTGACCAGCGGCAGCACCACCGCCGCACAGATCAGATAGCCCCAGGCCGGCGGAATGTCGAAGGCCAGCTCCAGCGCATAGGCCATCACCGCCGCCTCCAGGGCGAAGAAGATGAAGGTGAAGCTGGCGTAGATCAGCGAGGTCAGCGTCGAGCCGATGTAGCCGAAGCCCGCGCCGCGGGTCAGCAGGTCCATGTCGACGCCATGGCGCGCGGCGTAGACGCTGATCGGCAGACCCGCCAGGAAGATGATCAGCCCGGTGGCCAGGATGGCCAGCGCGGCATTGACGAAGCCGTGCTGCACCAGCAGCGTCGCGCCCACCGCCTCCAGCACCAGGAAGGCACCTGCGCCGCCCAGCGAGGTCACCGCCACCCGGCCGATGCTCCAGCGCCGGCTGCTGCGCGGCGCGAAGCGCAGCGCATAGTCCTCCAGCGTCTCGCTGGCGACCCAGTCGTTGTAGTCGCGGCGGATCTTGATGACGCGCTGCACCGGCTCGCCGACCACGCTCGCGCCGCCCGCCCCGCAGGCTGGCCCGATTTCTGCCTGCAGGCCTGTTGCCGATGTGTTTCCGACCGCGCTCATGGGGGCGGAAGCACTCAAGAAACGCACCAGCCCGGTCTGCCGCCTGTCAGACCGGCCGAAGTCACGTCCGCACCTGCACCATGGAACTCACCCCTCGCGAGAAGGACAAGCTGCTGATCTTCACCGCCGCGCTGCTGGCCGAGCGCCGCAAGGCCCGCGGCCTGAAGCTCAACTACCCGGAGGCGGTCGCGCTGATCACCGCCGCAATCATGGAAGGCGCGCGCGACGGCAAGTCGGTCGCCGAGCTGATGAGCGAGGGCAAGACCGTGCTCTCACGCGCCGACGTGATGGAGGGCATCGCCGAGATGATCCCCGAGATCCAGGTCGAGGCCACCTTCCCCGACGGCACCAAGCTGGTGACCGTGCACCAGCCGATTGCATGAACCATACCGGTGCGCACCAGCATGGCGCATCGAATCCGCTCCTCACTGCCCTGCTCCCGACCATGAAGAAGACCGCCTCCCTGCTGTCCGCCGCACTGCTGAGTCTTGGCGCCGCGCTGCCTGCGCTTGCCCACGAGGGCCACGGCCTGCCTGGCAGCGCGCACTGGCACTCGACCGACGTGATCGGCTATCTGCTCGCCGCAGGCATCGTCGCGCTGCTGTGGTTCAACCGCCGCAAGTGATCCGGGCCGAGCACCGCCGATCGGCCATCACCCACGGAGACGCCGCATGATTCCCGGAGAACTCTTCACCGACGCAGGCGAGCACCTGCTCAACCCCGGCCGGCGCACGCTGACGCTGGTGGTCGAGAACGCCAGCGACCGGCCGATCCAGGTCGGCTCGCACTACCACTTCGCCGAGACCAACGCCGGCCTGCGCTTCGACCGCGCGGCCGCGCGCGGCATGCGGCTGAACATCGCCAGCGGACTGGCGGTGCGCTTCGAACCGGGCCAGCAGCGCACCGTCGAGCTGTGCGATTTCGCCGGCGACCGGCAGGTCTGGGGCTTCCGCGGCCTGGTGCAAGGAGCGCTCTGACATGACGACATCGAAAGCCACCTTCCCCCGCCGCGCCTATGCCGAGATGTTCGGCCCGACGGTGGGCGACCGCCTGCGCCTGGCCGACACCGACCTGATCATCGAGGTCGAACAGGACCTGACCCTGCGCGCCGGCGGCTATGGCGAGGAGGTCAAGTTCGGCGGCGGCAAGACCATCCGCGACGGCATGGGCCAGAGCCAGCGCCCGAACGGCCCCGCACCCGGCGATGCGGTCGACTGCGTCATCACCAACGCGCTGATCCTCGACCACTGGGGCATCGTCAAGGCCGACATCGGCCTGCGGGGATCGCGCATCGCCGCGATCGGCAAGGCCGGCAACCCGGACGTGCAGCCCGGCGTCGACATCGTCATCGGCCCCGGCACCGAGGTGATCGCGGGCGAGGGCCTGATCGTCACCGCCGGCGGCATCGACACCCACATCCACTGGATCTGCCCGCAGCAGATCGAGGAGGCGCTGACCTCCGGCGTGACCACGATGATCGGCGGCGGCACCGGCCCGGCCACCGGGACGTTTGCCACCACCTGCACGCCGGGGCCCGAGAACCTCGCGCGCATGCTGCAGGCGGCCGACGCCTTCGCGATGAACATCGGCTTTCTCGGCAAGGGCAACGCCAGCCGCCCGGAAGCCCTGCGCCAGCAGGCCGAGGCGGGCGCCATCGGCCTGAAGCTGCACGAGGACTGGGGCACGACGCCGGCGGCGATCGACAACTGCCTGAGCGTGGCCGAGGAGACCGACATCCAGGTCGCGATCCACACCGACACGCTGAACGAGTCGGGCTTCGTCGAGGACACGGTCGCCGCCTTCAAGGGCCGCACCATCCACAGCTTCCACACCGAAGGCGCCGGCGGCGGCCACGCGCCCGACATCATGAAGGTGGTGGGCGAGGCCAATGTGCTGCCCTCGTCGACCAACCCCACGCGCCCGTACACCGTCAACACGCTGGACGAGCACCTGGACATGCTGATGGTGTGCCACCACCTCGACGCGTCGCTCGCCGAGGATCTGGCCTTCGCCGAATCGCGCATCCGCCGCGAGACCATCGCCGCCGAGGACATCCTGCATGACCTGGGCGCGATCAGCATGTTCTCGTCGGACTCGCAGGCGATGGGCCGGGTCGGCGAGGTCATCCTGCGCTGCTGGCAGACCGCCCACAAGATGAAGACGCAGCGCGGCAAGCTGCCCGGCGACACCGATCGCCACGACAACGCCCGCGTCAAGCGCTACCTGGCCAAGCTGACCATCAACCCGGCGATCACGCACGGCATCAGCCACGAGGTCGGCTCGGTCGAGGTCGGCAAGTGGGCCGATCTGGTGTTCTGGCGCCCGGCCTTCTTCGGCGTCAAGCCCAGCCTGGTGCTCAAGGGCGGCTTCATCGCGATGGCCGCGATGGGCGACCCGAACGCCTCGATCCCGACGCCGCAGCCGGTGCACTACCGGCCGATGTTCGGCAGCTTCGGCGGCGCGCTCGCGCGCACCTCGCTGACCTTCCTGTCGCAGGCCGCGCAGGCCGGCGGCGTGCCCGAGCGGCTGGGCCTACGCAAGCAGACCGCGACCGTGCGCGGCTGCCGCACCGTCAGCAAGGCCGACATGATCCACAACAGCTACACGCCGGTGATGGAGATCGACGCGCAGACCTACTCGGTGCGCGCCGACGGCCTGCTGCTGACCTGCGAGCCGGCGACGAGCCTGCCGATGGCGCAGCGCTACTTCCTGTTCTGAGCCGGGAGGATCCCTGCCGCTGAAAGCCCCCATCGGCGGCAAAGATCCTCACTATTCCGGCGTCAGACTGGCGTCAGCTTCGCTATCGTGCGAAGCATGGCCGCCCTTCCCCACCCCCGCACTCCGTCGCCCGCCGTGGTCCACCTCGGCGAATTCGTCGACACGCTGGCGGCGCTGCGGCGCGGCCATGTCATCGTCGTGATGGACGCCGACAAGCGCACCTGCATTCTTGACGGCATGGGGCTGCAGTGGTCCTTCCGCTCGCTCGACGCCTATGGTCTGGTCGAGGAGTTCGACAACCCGGACGGCTTCGAGGGCCTGCACTACTACCGGCTGACCTCCGACGGCGAGCAGTTCGCCGAGCGTGCGCTGGCCGCCTGGTGCGAGCGCCCCTGGCACCAGCGACTGATGCTGCGCCTGCGAGGCTGACGCGGCCCCCAGAACGCACCCGCCCGGCGCATCGTGCAGGCATGTGACTTGCAGCACAATGCGCCGATCATGCTGACCGTCAACAAACTCCTGCCCCAGGGCCGCGGCCTGGCCCGCGTGCTGCTGAACCGTGCGACGACCGTCGAGCTCGACTGGGACGTGCGCCAGAAAAGCCGCTTCGATGCCACCGACAGCGGCGGCCGCCATCTCGGCGTCTTCCTGCCGCGCGGCACGCTGGTGCGCGGCGGCGATGTGCTTGTGGCCGAGGACGGCTCGATGATCAAGGTCATCGCCGCGGCACAGCCGGTGCTGGAGGTGCGCATCTGCAGCGCGCACGGCACGCCCTTCGACCTGCTGCGTGCGGCCTATCACCTCGGCAACCGCCATGTGCAGCTCGAGCTGCAGCCCGATCACCTCAAGCTCGAGCCGGATCATGTGCTGGCCGACATGCTGCGCCAGATGCACCTGATCGTCACCGAGACGCAGGCCGCCTTCGAGCCCGAGGGCGGTGCCTATGCAGCCGGCGGCCACAGCCACGCGCATGAACATGCGCACGACCATTCGCACGATCACGATCATGGTCATGGTCATGGTCATGATCACGGCCACTCGCACGCACCGGCACCCGCGCCGAGCGCCCCGGCCCGCGGCCGCCCGATCGGCATCGCGGTGCGTTCCGAGGCCGCGCCGCATGTGCACGGCCCCGGCTGCGGCCACGACCACTGAACCCTGATCACCGAGCCCTGATTCCCGATGCCGAAGGTGATCTCCCGGCCGGCGCCGCTGACGGCGACCGCGCTGCTGCAGCTGATGTGGCTGGCCTCGCCGGCGCTGCCGGTGGGCGGCTTCAGCTATTCCGAAGGGCTGGAGGCGGCGGTCGACACCGGCCGCGTCCATGACGAGGCCACCGCCGGCGCCTGGATCGTCGACCAGCTGCACCTGACGCTGGCGCGCGCCGACCTGGCGGTGGTGGCCGGTGCGCACCGCGCCTGGTCACGCGGCGACACGGCGCGCATCACCGAGCTCAACGACTGGGTGCGGCTGACCCGCGAGACGATGGAGCTGCGGCTGCAGACCGAGCAGATGGGCCGCTCGCTGGTCGAGTGGCTGCGCACGGTGGACGCCGCCGCGGTGGCCGACGGCAGCGAGCCCGACGGCCGCATCGCGCAGCTGGCGGCGCTGCGGCCCGCGCCGACCTGGCCGGTGGCCTTCGCGCTGGCGGTGCACCGCACCGGCGCGCCGCTGCGCGAGGCGCTGCTCTCGCATGCCTTCGGCTGGGCCGAGAACATGGTCCAGGCCGCGATCAAGGCGGTGCCGCTCGGCCAGAGCGCCGGCCAGCGCATGCTCGCCACGCTGATCGCGACGATGCCGCAGGCGGTCGATCAGGCGATCGCGCTGCCGGATGCCGAGCGCCAGGCCCACGCGCCGATGCTGGCCATCCTGTCGGCCCGGCACGAGACGCAGTATTCACGGCTGTTCCGCTCATGAGCCTGAAGACCGAGCGCGCCGCCGCGACATCCGGCGGCGTGCGTGCGCTGCTGGCGCGCCCCGCCTACGCCTGCTACTGGCTGACCCGGGTGCTGACCCAGATGGCCTCGCAGATGATGATGGTCGCGCTGGGCTGGCAGATGTACGACCTGACCGGCAGCGCCTGGGACCTGGGCCTGGTCGGACTGGTTCAGTTCCTGCCTGCGCTGCTGCTGACGCTGCCGGCCGGCCACATCGCCGACCGCCATCACCGCGGCCGCGTGATGATGGCCGCCACCGCACTGCAGACGCTGGCGGCGCTGCTGCTGGCCGCCGGCACGCACGGCGGCTGGATGGACCGCACGCTGATCCTGGCGGTCTCGGCGCTGCTGGGCATCGGCAAGGCCTTCCAGATGCCGGCCTCGCAGGCGCTGCCGGCGCTGCTGGTGCCGGCGCCGCTGCTGGCGCAGGCGGTGGCCTTCGGCTCGAGCGGCATGCAGGTGGCGATCATCGGCGGGCCGGCCCTGGGCGGCCTGCTCTATGTGCAGGGCACCGCCACCGTGCACGCCTGCGGCGCGGCGCTGCTGCTGATCGGCTGCGTGCTGGCCGCCGCAGTGCGCTACGACCGCCCGCCCGCGCCGAAGGAGCCGGCGAGCTGGCGCAGCGTGCTGGCCGGCATCGGCTTCCTGCGCGGCCAGCCGGTGATGCTGGGCGCGATCTCGCTGGACCTGTTCGCGGTGCTGCTGGGCGGTGCGACCGCGCTGCTGCCGATGTTCGCCAAGGACATCCTGCATGTCGGTCCGTGGGGCCTGGGCCTGCTGCGGGCCGCGCCCGCCGTGGGCGCGCTGCTGCTGTCGGTCTGGCTGGCCCAGCATCCGCTCGAGCGCCGGGTCGGGCGCACGCTGATCGGCGCGGTGGCGGTGTTCGGCGTGGCGATGCTGGTGTTCGCACTGTCGGCCTCGTTCTGGCTGTCGCTGATCGCGCTGGCGGTCTCGGGCGCGGCGGACATGGTCAGCGTGGTGATCCGCCAGACGCTGGTGCAGCTGGAGACGCCCGACGCGATGCGCGGCCGGGTCAGCGCGGTCAACTCGGTCTTCATCGGCGCGAGCAACCAGCTCGGCGAATTCGAGTCTGGCGCCACCGCGGCGCTGCTCGGGCCGGTGGGCTCGGTGCTGCTGGGCGGCGTGGGCGTGCTGCTGGTGGCCGGACTGTGGACCCGGCTCTTTCCGGCGCTGTGGCAGCGCGACCGGCTGCATGCCGGTCAGGGCTGAGTTCAGGACGTGCTCTTCTTCGGACGCGAACCCGCCAAGATCCGCCTCAGGCCTGCAGCGTCAGCGCCGGCAGGCCCTGGATCTCGAAGCGGCCGGTGCCACGCGGGGTGGCCAGGCCGTAGTGGCGGCCATCCGCATCCGGCCAGGCCTCATGGCCGTCGAAGCCGAGGCGGACCGCCCGCTCGAAGGTCAGCCCGTGCGCGGACACCGTCAGGCCGATCGGCCGATCCAGCGACAGCAGCGCCGGCAGCGGCGGGCCGGCCATGTCGCGCAGCCCCAGCAGCAGCGTGCTGCCTTCGCGCTCGACCGACTCGAGGCGCCAGCTGCGATCGCTCGGCCGCACCACCGCAAAGCCCCAGAAGCGGATCTCGCCAAATTCGCGGCCCAGAGCGGCACGCAGGCGAGTCAGCAGCTCATCGACAGGAAGATCGGTCATGCAGGCAGGAGCAGGTCGGAAGAGGGAGTCTTGCGCGACCTGGTTCGATCGCGCATTTCTTTGCGACCATTTTCATTTCAGACGCATCATTCACGACCGCTTGAAACGAAACAGCTTGCAAAAGCCGAGCGCAGGCGCGGCGCGTTCAGCCGTTGACCGTGGTGCGCAGGAAATCGATGCCGCGCCGCAGCCAGGTCGAGCCGCGGCCCGAATAGCCCTTGACCACCGCATGACCGACGGTGAACTCGCGGTCGAGCAGCGGCGTGCGTCCATCCAGGCGCAGCGCCAGCCCGCCGAAGGCGAAGCGCTCGGGCAGCGCCGGACTCATCGACGGGCGGTGGCGCAGCAGCATCGCCGCCTCGCAGGCGGCCAGATCGTCCTCGGCGACCGGGCTGTAGCTGAAGGACAGCGCCTCGCCCGGCGCCAGGCGGCTGCGCCAGCGCGCCAGGTCGCGCGAGCCGGTCACGCACTGGTTGACATTGCTCGACGCGCCCACATGCAGCAGCTCCAGCATGGTCGTCGACTTGTCGAGGTCATCGAAGCGCGCGCGGTAGACGCAGAACAGCCCCGGACGGCGCGGCATCAGGCCGCTGTTGAACTCGCTCCAGTAGCCGGAGAAGCGCAGGATCACTTGCGGAACAGCCATCGATCAGCCTCCCCCACGAGGCAGGTTTTCTCTTGTTGGATGATTGTCATTTCAGGGCGACCGCTGCATTCTGGAAGTGATACCCGCCAGTCCGGATCTGATCCGGCCTTCGCCCCCTCAGGCACGGGATGGCCGGAAATCAGTGCCTGTTGCGGCGCAGCATCCTTTTCCCCCCGGAGTCGGGCGGCTTGGCACAATCGGGGCCGTCCAGCTCGGGAGCCCAGCCTCATGCGTCGTGTCGTGTTCAATCAGAAGGGTGGCGTCGGCAAGTCGACGATCGCCTGCAACCTGGCCGCGATCAGCGCCAGCCGCGGGCTGCGCACGCTGCTGCTCGATCTCGATGCACAGGGCAACAGCACCCGCTACCTGCTCGGCGCCGCAGCAGATGCGGCCCAGCCCGACCTGGCGGCTTTCTTCGACCAGACGCTGCGCTTCACGATGAACCCGAAAGGTGCCGAGGGCTTCGTCGTGCCCACGCCCTTCGAGCATCTGCACCTGATGCCCTCCAGCCCGGCGCTGGAGGAGCTGCAGGGCAAGCTGGAGTCGCGCTACAAGATCTACAAGCTGCGCGACGCGCTCGACGAGCTGGCCGGACGCTACGACCGCATCTACATCGACACGCCGCCGGCGCTGAACTTCTACACCCGCTCGGCGCTGATCGCCTCGGAGCGCTGCCTGATCCCGTTCGACTGCGACGACTTCTCGCGCCGCGCGCTCTACGCGCTGCTGGAGAACGTGCGCGAGCTGCAGGCCGACCACAACCGCGGCCTGGCGGTCGAGGGCATCATCGTCAACCAGTTCCAGCCGCGCGCGACGCTGCCGCGCAAGATCGTCGGCGAGCTGGTGGCCGAGGGCCTGCCGGTGCTCGAGCCCTACCTGTCGTCGACGGTGCGGGTGAAGGAATCGCACGAGCAGTCGCTGCCGATGATCCACCTCGACCCGAAGCACCGCCTGACGCAGGAGTTCGTCGCGCTGCACGCGCGGCTGGAGCCGGGCGTGTGAGCTGCCGCGGCGCCTCGGCCTCAGCCCGCGCCGCTGTCGGTCGAGATCGCGTTCAGGGCATGGGCAGGGTGCATCCGCGTGCCGACATGGCCGGAGATCAGATGCACGCCGATGATCGGCGGGTGGCAGATCACCGCGCCGAAGAGGGTCGCGAAGGCGGCATCGGCCGCATCACGCCCGCACGCCAGCCGCAGCAGCCCCATCGGGATCGCCGTGCCGGACGGGTCGAACAGATACCAGCGCCCGGAGAGGTAGACCTCCACATAGGCGTGGAAATCAGGGGGCCCCAGCGCAGGATCGGCGCCGAAGTCGAACCCGGTGATGAAGCGTGCGGGCAGGTTCAGGGCCCGGCACAGCGCGATCATCACATGCGCGAAGTCGCGGCAGACCCCGGCGCCATTGTTCAGCGTCGCCAGAGCCGAGGTGCTGCTGTCGGAGGCGCCGCTGCGAAACGCGATGCGCTGGCGCACCCAGTCCCGGATCGCCATCACGCGCAGGCAGCCCCGAGGCAGGGCACCGAATTCGGCGTTGGCCAAGGCCTGGAGCTGATCCGACTCGCAGTAGCGGCTCGGGTACAGGAACGGCAGGACGTGGGCCGGCAGTCGGGCGACCGGCATCTCGGTCAGCACCTGCGGTGCCTCGACATGGTGAGCCACCTCGACGATCGCATCCGAGTGCAGCATCAGCACACCCGGGTGCGCGGTGAGCCGGACATGTCGCGTGCGGCTGATCTCGTCGGTGTGCAGATGCAGCCCCACGCGCTGGCTGATCGCCAGTCGCTCCTCGATCACCCGCTGCTGGTGCGTGCGAGCGGCCTGGACGTTGAAGATGAAGTCCGCACCCGGTGCGGCCACCTCGTAGCCCAGGTCGATCGAGAAGCCGATCCGTATCACGTCCGGCTGCTGTAGCCGCCGAAGCTCCGGCCGCCGCCAAAGCCGGACGGGCGCTCCTCGCGGGGACGGGCGATGTTGACGGTGAGCGCGCGACCGTCGACCGACTTGCCGTTCAGCGCGCTGATGGCCGCCTGCGCAGCCGATTCGGAGTCCATCTCGACAAAGCCGAAGCCCTTCGAGCGGCCGCTGTCGCGGTCGGTCATGACGGTGGCGGTGCGCACATCGCCGTGACGGGAGAACTGTTCGTGCAGGTCGGCATTGCTGATGGAGTAGGACAGATTGCCGACGTAGAGCTTGCTGGTCATGGTGTTACCTGATTCGGGAAGAAGAGGAAGCGCAGGAAGCTGCGCTGGAGGCGGCGAGCGGGGCAAGACCCCAGCTCGTGCCGGTACGGGAAAGGATGCGCTGCAGGGCATGGCGCATGGGCGGGACGGCGCGGGCGTCGTGCAGGCGGCTGGACAGAAGCGGGCTGGCAGGTGCGGTGCACGCTGCCGATCGGAACGAGACGGGGATACGAAGCTTTCGCGAGCCGCTGCGAGAGGTCGGGTCTGGGGCAGCGGCGATCAGAAGGTCGAAGGCAGGGGATGCACTTCGTGCGGACGTTGAACTCGCTGTCCGGCGGCTGGGGCACAGGGTTGCTGGCTGTGCGTCCCAGGGGCGGCCAGAACATGGAGATCACCGCGGCGATCTGCTTTCTGGCGGAAGGAGAGACCAACTGAGATCTCTGAACGATCAGGAGCTTGTCCTGATCGTCGATTTTTCATCGTAGCACGCTTCTTGCAAATGCGTCGGGGTTTCTCGCCCGCATTTGCAATGCGGCTCAGTGCGCCTCGTCCCAGTTGCGTCCGACGCCCACCTCGGCCAGCAGCGGCACCTTCAGCGCGGCCACGCCGGCCATGCGCGCGGGCACTTGCGTGCGCACCCAGTCCAGCTCGGCCTCGGGCACCTCCAGCACCAGTTCGTCATGCACCTGCATGACGATGCGGGTGGCGCGGCCCTGGGTGTCGATCGCGTCCTGCACCGCCAGCATCGCGCGCTTGATCAGGTCGGAGGCGGTGCCCTGCATCGGCGCGTTGATCGCCTGGCGCTCGGCGGCGGCGCGGCGCGGGCCGCTGCCGCCGCGGATGTCGACCAGATGGATGCGCCGGCCGAACAGCGTCTCGACATAGCCGCGCTCGGCCGCCTGCGCGCGCGTCTCGTCCATGAAGCGGCGCACGCCGGGATAGCGGGCGAAGTAGCGCTCGATGTAGTCGCGCGCGGCCTTCGGCTCGATCCCCAGGCTCTGCGCCAGGCCGAAGGCGCCCATGCCGTAGATCAGGCCGAAGTTGATGGTCTTGGCGTAGCGGCGCTGCTCAGGTGTGACCTCGGCCAGCGGCACGCCGAAGACCTCCGCCGCGGTGGCGCGGTGCACGTCCAGGCCCTCGGCGAAGGCCTGCAGCAGCGCCGGATCGTCCGACAGGTGCGCCATGATGCGCAGCTCGATCTGCGAGTAGTCGGCGCTGACCAGCACATGGCCCGGCGGCGCGACGAAGGCCTCGCGCACCCGCCGGCCCTCGGGCGTGCGCACCGGGATGTTCTGCAGATTGGGCTCGTTGCTGGCCAGCCGGCCGGTCACCGCCACCGCCTGCGCATAGTTGGTGTGCACCCGGCCGGTGTCGGGATTGACCATCTGCGGCAGCTTGTCGGTGTAGGTGCTGCGCAGCTTGGCCAGCGCGCGGTACTCCAGCAGCACCGCCGGCAGCGGATAGTCGGCCGCCAGCTCCTGCAGCACCTCCTCGTCGGTGCTGGGCGCGCCGCTGGCGGTCTTCTTCTTCACCGGCAGACCCAGCTTGCCGAACAGGATCTCGCCGAGCTGCTTCGGGCTGCCGAGGTTGAAGGGCTGGCCGGCGATCTCGTGCGCCTTCGCCTCCAGCTCGACCAGCCGCGCGGCCAGCTCGCGGCTCTGCGCCTCCAGCACCGCGACGTCGATGCACACGCCGTGGCGCTCGATGCGCGCCAGGAGCGCCGACACCGGCATCTCCAGCGTCTCGTAGATCGCGCGCAGGCCTTCGGCGCCGGGCTCGACCAGCTGCGGCCACAGCGTGCGGTGCACCTCCAGCGTCATCTCGCTGTCCTCGCCCGAATAGCGCGTCGCCAGATCGACCGCCACCTGCGAGAACGGGATCTGCTTGACGCCCTTGCCGCACAGGTCCTCGTAGCTCAGGCCGCTGCGGCCGAGGTGGCGCTGCGCCAGGCTCTCGAGCGAGTGCGGCCGGTGCGCCTCCAGCACATAGCTCTGCAGCATGGTGTCGTGCTGCCAGCCGCGCACCGCGATGCCGTGGTTGGCGAAGACATGGGTGTCGTACTTGACGTTCTGGCCGACCTTGGCCGCACCGGCATCCTCCAGCCACGGCCGCAGCAGCGCCAGCACCTCGTCGAGCGGCAGCTGCTCGGGCGCGTCGGGGCCGTCATGCGCCAGCGGAATGTAGGCGGCCTCGCGCGGCTGCACCGACAGGCTGATGCCGACCACGCGCGCGCGCATCGGATCGAGCGAATCGGTCTCGGTGTCGAGCGCGACCAGCTCGGCCGCGCGCACCCTGTCCAGCCAGACAGCGAGGGCCTCGCGGGTCAGCACCGTCTCGTGCTGCGGCGCGGCGGCCGCCGCATCGGGGGCGGGCGCCTCAGCGGGCGCATCGTCGAAGGCGAACAGGTCGCCGGTCTCGCCGGCACGCGGGCCCAGGGGCGCGGCCGGCGCGGCAGTCGGCGCCTGCGCAGCCGCCTCGGCGGCGATCTCGCGCTCGATCTCGGTGCGCCAGGTGCGGAAGCCGTGGCGCACCAGGAAGTCCAGCAGGCCGGCGCGGTCCACCGGCCGGAGCGCCAGCGCGCCGAGCCCCGGCCAGCCCGCCACCTGCGCCGACAGGTCGCAGTCGGTGCGCACGGTGATCAGCTCGCGCCCGGTGGGCAGCCAGCCCAGCGCCTGGCGCAGGTTCTCGCCGGTCACGCCCTTGATCGTGGCGGCCGCGGCCATCACGCCCTCGAGCGAGCCGTGCTCCTGCAGCCACTTCACCGCGGTCTTCGGCCCGACCTTGGCCACGCCGGGCACGTTGTCGACCGCGTCGCCGATCAGGGTCAGGTAGTCGATGATGCGCTCGGGGCGCACGCCGAACTTGGCCAGCACGCCGGCCTCGTCGAGCGTCTCGTTCGTCATCGTGTTGACCAGCGTGACCTCAGGGGTGACCAGCTGCGCCAGGTCCTTGTCGCCGGTGGAGATGACCACCCGGTGGCCGCTGGCCGCGGCCACCCGCGCCAGCGTGCCGATGGCGTCGTCGGCCTCGATGCCGGGCACCTCCAGCACCGGCCAGCCCAGCAGCCGCACCACCTCGTGGATCGGCGCGACCTGCGCGCGCAGGTCGTCGGGCATCGGCGCGCGGTGGGCCTTGTAGTCGGGATAGATCTCGTCGCGGAAGGTCGGGCCCTTGGCGTCGAAGACGCAGACCGCGTGCTCGCTGGGGATGTCCTTGGCGATGCGGCGCAGCATCGCCACGAAGCCGTGGATCGCGCCGGTGGGCTCGCCGTCGGGACCGCGCAGGTCGGCCATGGCGTGGTAGGCGCGGTAGAGATAGCTCGAGCCGTCGATCAGCAGCATCGTCGGGCGGTCGGCGCAGGCGTGGGCATCGTTCATGGCGGAATTGTCGGCGATCGCCCGGCGTGACGCGGCTCACGGACGGCGCCGCCTACAATCCGCGTTTCGCCCGCTCCTCCGCTGCTCGCTGCACTGTTCTCCGATGGCCGTCTTCACCGAAGTCTCCCTCGCCGACGCCCAGGCGCTCGTCGACCGTCTGGGCCTCGGGCCCGTCACCGCGCTGCGCGGCATCGCCTCGGGCATCGAGAACACCAACTATTTCGTGACCACCGAGCGCGGCGAGTGGGTGCTGACGCTGTTCGAGCGCCTGACGCACGAGCAGCTGCCCTTCTACCTGCACCTGATGAAGCACCTGGCCGGGCGCGGCATCCCGGTGCCCGATCCGCAGGCCGACGCCAGCGGCGAGATCCTGCACACCGTCTGCGGCAAGCCCGCGGCGCTGGTGGACAAGCTCTCCGGCGGCCACCAGCTCGCGCCCTCGGTCTGGCACTGCCGCCAGGTCGGCCAGATGCTGGCGCGCATGCACCTGGCCGGGCGAGACTACCCGCGCCACCAGCCCAACCTGCGCGGCCTGTCCTGGTGGATCGAGACGGTGCCGGTGGTGGTGCCGCACATGGACGAGAGCGCCCGCCGGCTCATCGAGGACGAGCTGGCCTTTCAGCGCCATCTGGCCGAGACCGCCGGCTACCAGGCGCTGCCGCGCGGCCCGGTGCACGCCGACCTGTTCCGCGACAACGTGATGTTCGACGGCCTGCCCGGCCACGAGAAGCTCACCGGCTTCTTCGACTTCTACTTCGCCGGCGTCGACACCTGGCTGTTCGATCTGGCGGTGTGCTTGAACGACTGGTGCATCGACCTGCCCACCGGCCGCCTCGACGAGGACCGCGCCAGCGCGATGGTCGCCGCCTACGACGCCGAATGCCCCCTGAGCGCCGACGAGCTGCGCCTGCTGCCGGCGATGATGCGCGCAGGCGCGCTGCGCTTCTGGACCTCGCGGCTGTGGGACTTCCACCTGCCGCGCGAGGCCTCGATGCTCAAGCCGCACGACCCGACCCACTTCGAGCGGGTGCTGCGCGAACGCGTGGCCAACCCGTGGCACTGGATGCGCGGCTGAAGCGGCGCACGACGGAATCCCGAGCAAGATGAAGCTGCGCCAGACCTCCCCGCGCGACGGCCTGCGCTGGATGATGACCGGCCTGACCCGGCTGCGTGCCGCACCGATGGCGCTGTCCGGCCTGTTCGCGATGGTGATGCTGCTGCTGTCGCTGCTGCTCGGCCTGCCCTGGGTCGGACCGCTGCTCGTGGCGCTGCTGCTGCCGGCGCTGGGCGCCGGCTGGTACCAGGTCGGCCGGCTGATGCAGGACGGCGGCACGCCCGCCCCGGCCACCCTGCTCGCCCCGCTGCGCAGCCCGGCGCGCAAGGTGCTGCTGCAGCTCGGCGCGGTCAAGGCGATCGGGGCGTGGCTGCTGCTGGAGATCGGCGACCTGATCGATCCGGACATGGCCGCCGCCTGGGAAGCCTTCCGCTCCGGCCAGGGCGGCGACGGCACGATGATCGAGGCGGTCGCCACGCTGCAGCAGGGCATGATGCTGCGCGCCGCCCTGCTGCTGCCGCTGCTGCTGGCCTTCTGGCATGCGCCGGCGGTGGCCCTGCGCACCGGCGCCGGCGCGGCCAAGGCGCTGTTCGTCAGCATCACCGCCTCGACGCGCAACATCGGCGCCTTCGTGGTCTACGGCCTGGCCTGGCTGGGCGCCGACCTGATGATGTCGGCGCTGCTGGGCGCGCTGGTGGGCCTGCTCGGCCTGGGCGCGATCGGCATGGTGCTGGTGCTGCCGGCGGTGCTGCTGTTCTCCGCAGGCTTCCATGTGTCGATGCAGGCCAGCGTGGACGGGTGCATCGAGTTCGAGGACTGATTCGAGAAAGAGCCTCATCGTCCACAAGACACCCCCTGAACACGGGGTCAGCCACCTCCCCATGATCACGGCGTGAACCTACAGAATCACGCCGTTTTCAATTTTTCAGGCTCAGGGGAAAGAAAATGGCTATCAGTCGATCGGGCTCGGCAAGTGCCGACTTCATGCAGGGCAGCCAAGAGGGCGATACGCTGCATGGTCAGGATGGAGACGACACCCTGCTGGGGATGGCTGGCGATGACTGGCTGGACGGTGGCCTGGGCCGCAACACGATCGACGGCGGCTCAGGCAACGACACGATACTCGGCAGCGTGATCCATGCCGACTACATTCTCGGCGGCGATGGCAACGACTCCATCATTGGCGGACTCGATGGAGCCGACACGATTCTGGGTGGTGCCGGCAACGACACGATCACCGCCCATGGCTTCGGTGCCGTCATCCATGGTGGCACAGGCAACGACATCATCTCGGCACGAACAGGTACCGCGACCATTCTGTTCGACCGCGGCGACGGCCAAGACATCATCGGATCGCGCCCGGATACAGCCATCTCACCCAACATCCTGCAGTTCGGCTTTGGCATCACGCAGGCGGACATCGACGTGCGCGTCTCTGGTAGCGATCTGGTTCTGTCGTTACGTGGCACGACCGACTCCGTCACGCTGCAGCAGTTTTATGCCCCATCCCCCTTCAGCGGAGCCGGCATCGGAACACGCATGACCGGCGCACAGGTCGTGCGCTTCGCTGACGGCAGCCAGTGGTCACTCGACGATCTCAAGACCATCGTTTTTGCCGGCACTTCAGGCAATGATTCGATCCGAGGATCATTCTTGACGGACACCCTCAGCGGTGGTGCAGGCAACGACACGCTGGTCGGACATGAAGGCGACGACACCTACCTGGTCGACAGCAGCCTCGACCGCATCACCGAGCAGGCCGGTGCCGGCACCGACACCGTCATCAGCTCCGTCTCCTGGACCCTCGGCGCCAACCTCGAGAACCTCACCCTGTCAGG
>NZ_JACCPY010000003.1 GCF_013426975.1 Sphaerotilus sulfidivorans | reverse complement strand
ATGGCAGCAACGCCACGGCCAGCGATTCCTTCGTGCTGACGGTCGCCAACGTCAACGATGCACCGACGGTGGCGTCTCCGATCGCCGATCAGAGTGCGACCGAAGATCAGCCCTTCAGCTTCCAGCTCCCGGCCGGGACGTTTGCCGATGTCGACGCAGGCGATTCACTCACCTACACAACCAGCGCCCTGCCGATCTGGCTGAGCTTCGATGCCGCGACACGTACCTTCAGCGGCACGCCGGCCAATGCCGATGTCGGCGCGCTGACGATCACGGTGACGGCGAAGGATGGCAGCAACGCCACGGCCAGCGATTCCTTCGTGCTGACGGTCGAGAACGTCAACGATGCGCCGATCTTGCAGGCTGGCGGGCCGCTGACGCTGGAGGAGGGCGGGCACCAGGTGCTGACGCTGGCGGACCTGCTGCCGGCGGATGTCGATGACGATGAACGCTCGCTGGTGTTCGAGCGGGTCGGCGGCGCGCCGGCCGGCCGGCTGGAGCGGGTCGATGCGCCGGGCGTGGCGGTGGACCGCTTCAGTGCCGGGGATCTGGCCGATGGGCTGATCCGGTATGTGCACGACGGCAGCGAGAGCGTGTCCGATCGGCTGGAGCTGCGGGTGCGCGATGCGTCCGGGGCGCTCTCGGATCCGGTGCGGCTGGAGATCGTGATCACGCCGGTGGACGACGAGGCGCCGCGCATCGTCTCCAGCGACGGGCAGGCCCGGGTCGTGCTGGATCATTCCGAGAACAGTCCCTGGCAGAGGGTCATGCAGGCCAGCGATGCCGACCGGCCGCTGTCGGTGCTGCAGTGGCGGATCGCGGGCGGGGCGGATGCCGCCCGCTTCGAGATCGATGCCGACAGCGGCGAGCTGCGGCTGCTGGGCCTGCTCGACCGCGAGCAGCCGCAGGATGCCGACCGCGACAACCACTACGAGGTGCTGATCGAGGTCTCGGACGGGCGCCAGGCCGCCACGCAGCAGCTGCTGCTGCGCATCACCGATGTGGACGAGGCGCCTGAGATCGAGATCGGGCTGCTGCAGGTCGATCAGGGCATGCGCCTGCGCCTGGACGAGAGCCTGCTGCGGGCACAGGATGTCGACAGCGCGGCAGATGTGCTGGTCTACCGGGTTGTCGCCGTCGAGAACGGCCGCTTCGTGGCGGCGGGCGGCAACTCGGTGCTGACGACCTTCTCCCAGGCGGATGTGGCTGCGGGTCGGGTGGTGTTCCAGCATGACGAGAACTCGCTGGCGGCCCGCTTCAGCCTGGTGCTGTCGGACGGGCGCAATGAATCCGGCGTCATGAGCATCGAGATCGCGGTGCGCGAGCGCGGCTTCGATGCCGGATCGATGCCGACCGAGCCGCCGCCGGACCGGATGCCGGCCTCGTCGTCGCTTGTCGTGTCCGGCATCGAGCCTGCCGACCCGATGCGCGAGCGCACGCAGCAGGCGCAGGCCAGCCAGGAGATCGTGCGCGCGGCGGTGCTGCGCGGGCTGGCCGCGCGCGAGGGCGGCGGTGCCGGTGCGGCCGAGCTGGTGGCCGGTGACCTGATGGCGGGCTGGGTCGACGCGCTGCGCCGCTTCGCCACGCTGTCGGCGTCGGAGGCGCAGGCCGCACGTCCGGGCGCGCTGCGCGGCGAGGTCGGCTTCTCCGTGGACCTGATGCGCCTGCCTGACAGCGACCTGCTGGTGCTGCTGGATGTGGTTCTGGATCTGGCCGGCTTCGAGGCGACGGCCCTGATCCGCCCGGTCAGCGAGGGTGTCGGCGGCACGCAGACGGCCAGCGGCGAGACCGCCCGATCGGCCGGGACCGACGAGCCGGAGAACCTGCTGCAGCGCGAATGGCAGAGCGGCACGGTGGCCCGCACCGGCGCGGTGGTGATGAGTGCCGGCGCGCTGTTCTGGGCCGTCCGGGCCGGGGGGCTGGCCGCCAGTCTGGCCTTTGCCTCGCCGGTCTGGTGGCGGCTGGATCCGCTGCCGGTGCTGCAGGCGGCCCGGCGCGAGACGGCCGGCGCCGAGGCCGGCCGGCGAGGCTGGCGCGACACCGGCGTGACCGGCGAGCTCGCCGGCCTGGCCGAGGATCTGCTCGATCGCCAGGGCTGAGTGAGTCACACCATGTCCGTTTCCTTTTCCGACCGATGCCCGCGACAGGAGAGTGCGCCGTGATGCCCCGCCTGAGGCCGTTCGACACCATCAGCCGCATCGCCGTCGGCCTGGCGGCGCTGGTGGTGCTGTGCCTGGTGACGATCGATGCCCTGTTCGGCCTGGTGGCCGATCCGGCCGCCCGCGAGGCGGACCGGCGTCGGGCGGTCAGCCAGGTCCTGGCCGATCAGCTGATGGTGGCGGCCACCCGGCTGGGCGAGCGCGAGGTGCAGCAGATGCTCGATGCCTTCCGGCGCCGCGAGACGCAGGCGCTGGCCATCGTGCTGCGACCGACCGGTGCCGAGCCGGTGGCCGGCAGTGGCATCCTGCAGCCCGCAGGCGATGTCGGCCGCATGCATCTGGCGGTGCCGGTGCAGCTGCAGGGCCGTGACTGGGGTGCGCTGGAGCTGCAGTGGCAGCCGATCCCCGGCGAGGGCTGGCCGCAGCGGCTGCTGAGCCTCAGCACGCTGTGGCCGCTGCTGTGCTTCCTGGGCATGACGGTGCTGCTGCGCCTGTATCTGGGCCGGGTACTGAACCAGCTCGATCCGAGCGGCACCGTGCCGGGCCGGGTGCGCACGGCCTACAACTCGCTGACCGAGGGCGTGATGATCCTGGACGAGCACGGCCGCATCCTGCTGGTCAACGAGGCGGTGGCGCAGATCACCGGCCGGCGCGATGTCTCGATCGGCCGGCAGATCGAGGACATCGCGGTCTTCGCCTCGATGCGCCAGGACGATCCGTCCCGCCCGCTGCCCTGGCGCATGGCACTGGAAAACGCGGTGGGCGTCGAGCGCATCCGCATGGTGATCGGCGAGGGCAGCCGGGCGCGCATCCTGCTCGTGAGCTGCGCTCCGCTCGGGCCGGAGCTGGACAACCCGATCGAGCGCCGGCTGCGCCGCCGCAAGGGTGCCGAGGGCTGCCTGGTGGTGCTGGCCGACCAGACCTCGCTGGAGCGCGCGCACGAGCAGCTCTCGCGTGCGCTCAAGGACCTGCAGGGCGCGCACGAGCAGATCCGTCTGAAGAACGAGGAGCTGTTCCGCCTGGCCACCCGCGATCCGATGACCGGCTGCCTGAACCGGCGCGCCTTCTTCGAGCAGGCCGGCGCGCTGAAGGAGCGCTGCAACCTCGAGGGCCGGCCGGTCGCCGCGGTGATGTGCGACATCGACCACTTCAAGAGCTTCAACGACCGCTACGGCCACGCGATCGGCGACGAGGTCATCAAGGCGGTCGCCGGCATCTACAACGGCAGCGCACGCGAGGCCGATCTGGTCTGCCGCTACGGCGGCGAGGAGTTCTGCGTGCTGCTGCCGGACTGCGAGGAGGCGGTCGCGCTGGCGATCGCCGACACGCTGCGCCGCCTGGTGCAGGACACCGCCGGCGACGGCATCGACCATGATCCGCGGCTGACGATCACCTCGAGCTTCGGCGTCGCGGTGACCCGCTCGACCCGCGTCGGGCTGGAGGCGCTGATCGACCAGGCCGACCAGGCGCTCTACCAGTCCAAGCGCAACGGCCGCAACCGCTGCACGCTGCACGAGGAGAAGGTGGCCGAGCCGGCCTGAGCCGGGCCGACCGGCGCCGGCTCAGAGCGGCAGCGGATCGGTGTCGTCGAAGCGCAGGACCTCGAAGCTGACGGTCGGCGCGTTGATGATGTTGGGGCTGACGCCCAGGCAGATCAGCCCGCGGCCGTGCAGCGTGCAGGCGCCACGGCGCAACGTGACCACCTCGGACTGGCGGCCGAAGCGCACATAGGTGCCGTTGGAGCTCAGGTCGGTGAGCTGGAAGTTGCCGCTGTGCCACTCGATGCGGGCATGCACCCGCGAGACACGGCTGTCGTCGAGGCAGTAGGCCGCCTCGTGGCTGCGGCCGATGATGACCGGCAGGTTGCGCACCGTGTGGATGCGCGAGACCCCCTCGCAGACCAGCCGGATGCCTTCGGGCACGGTGGCCGGCGCGGTGTCGCCGAACATCGTCGACATCGGGTCGGGGCCGGAGCGCTTGCTCTCGAAGCGCCAGACCTCGACCGGCTCGACCCGCCCGCGCAGGTGAAGCCGCTCGAGCCGGCGAAAGCGCTCGCGCACGTCGGGCGCCAGCACCGCCAGCGTCTGCGAGGTGATCAGCGTCTCGTTGTCGCCGGCATGGTCGAGCAGCCGGGCAGAGACATTGACCGCATCGCCGAAGCAGTCGCCCGCCACCTCGATGACCTCGCCGTGCGCCATCGCGATCTGCACCCGCATGACCGGGCTGCGCGACGGCCGCGCCGAGCCCATCACCCGGTCGAGCGAGTCATGGACTTCCTCGGCCGCACGCACGGCACCGGCCGGGTGCGGGAACATGGCCATCAGGCCATCGCCCAGCGTCTTGATCACGCGACCGCCCTGGCCCTCCATGATGCGGGCGACCACCGCCACGCTGTGGGTGACGACCGTCGCCGCCTCGGCATTGCCCAGGCTCTCGTACAGGGAGGTGCTGCCGCGCAGATCGGCAAAGAGAATGGTGCAAGTGACGGTCTGCGACATGGCTTCAGTTTACCCCGGCATTCCGTGATGCAGTGCGCATCCAAAGGTTGCAGAAGTGATAAGACCCCGCTCATTCGCGGGGTCTTCGGGGCGTTTACAGATTGTCCAGATAGGTGCGCAGCTTGTCCGACCGGCTCGGGTGCTTGAGCTTGCGGATCGCCTTGGCCTCGATCTGGCGGATGCGCTCGCGGGTCACGTCGAACTGCTTGCCGACCTCTTCCAGCGTGTGGTCGGTGCTCATCTCGATGCCGAAGCGCATGCGCAGCACCTTGGCCTCGCGCGGCGTCAGGCTGTCGAGGATGTCGCGCACCACGTCGCGCAGGCCCGACTGCATCGCGGCCTCGATCGGCGCGGTGTTGTTGGTGTCCTCGATGAAGTCGCCCAGGTGGCTGTCGTCGTCGTCCCCGATCGGCGTTTCCATGGAGATCGGCTCCTTGGCGATCTTCATGATCTTGCGGATCTTGTCCTCCGGCATGTCCATCTTCTCGGCCAGCACCGGCGCGTCCGGCTCGTAGCCGAACTCCTGCAGATGCTGACGCGACAGGCGGTTCATCTTGTTGATGGTCTCGATCATGTGCACCGGAATCCGGATGGTGCGGGCCTGGTCGGCGATCGAGCGGGTGATGGCCTGACGGATCCACCAGGTCGCGTAGGTCGAGAACTTGTAGCCGCGGCGGTATTCGAACTTGTCCACCGCCTTCATCAGGCCGATGTTGCCTTCCTGGATCAGGTCGAGGAACTGCAGGCCGCGGTTGGTGTACTTCTTGGCGATCGAGATCACCAGACGCAGGTTGGCCTCGATCATCTCGCGCTTGGCTTCGCGCGAGTTGGCCTCGCCCTCGTTCATGCGCTTGTTGATCGCCTTCAGGTCGTCGATCGGCACGATCGCGCGCTTCTGCAGGTCGATCAGCTTCTGCTGCAGCTCCTGCACCGCGGGCAGGTTGCGGCTCAGCACCGCGCTGTAGCCCTTGCCGGCGGCGACTTCGCCCTCGGCCCAGGCCAGGTTCAGCATGTTCGGCGGGAAGACCTTGATGAAGTGCTCCTGCGGCATGCCGCAGCGGTCGACCACGATCTTGCGCAACTCGCGCTCGTAGCGGCGCACATCGTCGACCTGCGAGCGCAGCAGGTCGCACAGCCGCTCGATGGTCTTGACGGTGAAGCGGATGGTCATCAGCTGCGCGCTGATGGCTTCCTGCGCGGCGTTGTAGGCGTCGCAGCGGTAGCCCTTGGACTCGATGGCCGCGCGCATCTTCGCGTTCTCGTCGCGGATCGCGTCGAAGCGCGACAGCGCCTGGTTCTTCATCTCCTCGAGCTTCTTCGTCAGCGCCTTGGAGGTGCCGGCGCCTTCTTCCTCGTCCTCGTCGAACTCGTCGAAGTCTTCCTCGGCGACATAGTCGTCGGCCTCCTCCGACGACACGAAGCCGTCGACCACCTCGGAGATCTGCATCTCGCCGGCGCGGATGCGGTTGGCCATCGCCAGGATCTCGTCGATGGTGGCGGGCGAGGCGGAAATCGCCAGCATCATCGCCTGCAGGCCGCCTTCGATGCGCTTGGCGATCTCGATCTCGCCCTCGCGCGTCAGCAGCTCGACCGTGCCCATCTCGCGCATGTACATGCGCACCGGGTCGGTCGTGCGGCCGAACTCGGAGTCGACGGTCGACAGCGCGGCCTCGGCGGCTTCCTCGGCCTCTTCCTCGGTCGAGGTGGTCGTGCCACCGCCGGCGATCAGCAGCGTGGCGGCGTCAGGCGCCTGCTCGTAGACCGCGATGCCCATGTCGTTGAGCATCGAGATGATGGCTTCCAGGATCTCGTTCTCGACCAGCTTCTCGGGCAGGTGGTCGTTGATCTCCTGGTGCGTGAGGTAGCCACGCGTCTTGCCCATCTTGATGAGGGTCTTCAGCTCCTGGCGGCGCTTGGCGACTTCCTCTTCGGTCAGGGTGGTCTCGTCGAGGCCGAACTCGCGCATCAGCGCGCGCTCCTTGGCGCGGCTGACCTTCATGCGCAGCGGCTTGGCCTTGGGCTTGTCGGCCTCGCTGCTGTCTTCCTCGGCGGCGGCCTCGACCTCGGGGTCGGCTTCGGCCTCGACATCGGCTTCGGCGTCGAGTTCGCCCTCGAGGTCGGTGAAGTCGTCGTCGGCGCTTTCCAGGCCGGGCTTCTTCTTCGCCTCGGGGGTCTTCTTGCTGCTGTCGGCGGCCTTGGCGGTGTCCGCGCTGGCGGCCTTGGGCTTGCGGCCGCGGCGCACGACGACCGGCTCACCGGACGGCACAGCGGCAGCCGGCGCGGCGACCGGGGCGACCGGCGCGGCGGCGACGGTCGGGGTCGGCGTGGCTTCGGGCTTGACGGCCTTGACCGCACGCACCACGCGCACGGTGCGCGGAGCGGCGGCCGGGGCGGCGGCGCTGTTCGTCGGGGAAGTCTGGTCGGGGCTGTTCTTCGCGGTCATGCGATTCCTCGGCTGGGGTGCTCGGATACGGTGAGGCTTTGAGCCCGCAACTCAAGTCCAAGAAGCCACGGACCTTTCGGCACGCGGCGCGGACTCTGCGTTCGGGCGGGCAAGCTGGCGTGAACTGTCTTGAATGCAGCGCTGGCGGAGGAAGTGGCCGTCATGTCATGCCCGTGTCGCGGGTGGCCGGGGCCGGCAGGCGCTGCTGTCACTCTTGCCGCATCGAAACCAACCTTCAATTATACAGCGCCGCCACTGAGCCTCGATTTCAGCGCTGCCCTCAGGGCATTGAGTTCGGCTGCGCGGGCGCGTGCGTCGTCCGACAGCGGGCCGGACTCGAGCAGCAGGTTCCATTCGTCGGCGATCTGCTCGAGCCGCAGCCGGTCGATCAGCACCGGCAGATCGCCGGCGGCCGGCAGGCTGCCCAGCGCAAGCAGCCGCTCCATGCGCGCCAGCAGCGCGCCGGTGCCGGCCTCCTCGGCCTCGCCGCGCAGCAGCGGCAGCAGCTCCTCGGGCGGCAGCGCGCCCTCGTCGTGCAGCAGCTGCTCCAGCCGCGAGAACAGCGCGCCGTGCGGCGCGGGCTGCTGCACCAGCTGGTCGTGCATCTCGGGCGGGAGCGTTTCCCAGGCCGCCAGGCCGCAGGCCAGCGTCCAGGCGATCTGGTCGAGCAGCGAGGCGGTGCGCGGCGGCGTGCTGCGCGGCGAGGCGGTGGCATCGCCGCCACGGCGGTCGCGCCAGCGGCCGCGCTCACGCGCGCCGTCGCGGCCCTCGCGGTCACGCCGGAAGGGGCGGCCCTGGCCGCGCTCGAAGCGCCGGTGCGCCGGCGTGCCGTCGTCGTGCGGGTCGTAGCCGAGCGGATCCTGCGCGGCGGACTCGGCCTGCGGCGCGCGGTCGTCGGGCGGAATGTCGTCCCAGTCCGGCGGCGGCGCGGGCGCGCGATCGGTCTCGGCGCGGGCGCGGGCGGGCTCCTGGCGACGTGCCGTCGGCTCGCCGGCCGCGCGGGCCGGGCCGTGGCCGGGGCGGCCGACAGCGCTCCAGTGCCGCTCCAGCACCTCGAACGAGACGCCGCCGTCGCGCGCCAGCTCGTCGAGCAGCTGCGTCTTCAGCAGGCCCTCGGGAATCAGCTCGAACAGCGGCCGCGCCTGCGCGAGCATGCGGGTGCGACCCTCCGGCGTCGTCAGGTCGCAGCCCTCGGCGGCGATGGCGCGCAGCTGGCGCGACAGCGGCACCGCCTCGCTGATGCACTGCTCGAAGGCCTCGGTGCCGTGCTCGCGGATGAAGGTGTCCGGATCGTGCTCGGCCGGCAGGAAGAGGAATCGGAAGCTGCGGGTGTCGCCGACATGCGGCAGCACCGCCTCCATCGCGCGCGCTGCCGCCCGCCGCCCGGCCGCGTCGCCGTCGAAGCTGAAGACTAGGTGCTCGGCGAAGCGCAGCAGCTTGGCCACATGGTCGGCGGTGCAGGCGGTGCCCAGCGTCGCCACCGCGTTGCCCACGCCGAGCTGCGCCAGCGCGACCACGTCCATGTAGCCTTCGGTGATCAGGATGAAGCCGCGCTGGCGGATCGCCGCGCGCGCCTCGAACAGGCCGTAGAGCTCGCGGCCCTTCAGGAAGACCGGCGTCTCGGGCGAGTTCAGGTATTTCGGCTCGCCCTTGTCCAGCACCCGCCCGCCGAAGCCGATGACCTCGCCCTTGGGGTTGCGGATCGGGAACATGATGCGGTCGCGGAAGCGGTCGTAGCGGCGCTGCTCGCCGGCCTCGTCCTGCAGGATGACCAGGCCGGACTCGACCAGCTTCGGGTCGTCGTATTCGCCGAAGGCGCTGGCCAGCGCGTGCCAGCCCGCCGGCGCGTAGCCCAGGCCGAAGCGCGCGGCGATCTCGCCGGTCAGGCCGCGGCCCTTCAGATAGTCGATCGCGCGGCGGCTGCCCTTGAGCTGGCCGCGGTAGTGGCGGCAGGCCTTGGCGAGCACGTCCACCAGCGAGAGCTGCTTCTCGCGGGCCTGGGCGGCGCGCTCGCGCTCGCGCGGGTCGCGGTCGTCGTCGGGCACGGTCAGGCCCAGCTCGCCGGCCAGATCCTTGACCGCCTCGACGAAGCCCAGGCCGCCGTGCTCCATCAGGAAGCCGACCGCGTTGCCGTGCACACCGCAGCCGAAGCAGTGGTAGGTCTGGCGCGAGGGGCTGACGACGAAGCTGGGCGACTTCTCGCCGTGGAAGGGGCACAGGCCCTTGTAGTTGATGCCGGCCTTCTTCAGCGGCACGGCGCGGCCCACCACGTCGACGATGTCGGCGCGGGAGAGCAGGTCCTGGATGAAGCCTTGGGGTATCACGCGGCGGAGTCTAGCGGAGCGCCCCCGGCGGCCCTTTCTAGAATGCCGCGATGTCCTTGCCCGCGCTCCTGTTCTCCGAAGGCCTGCACGACGCCTATGTGCTGGCCGTCTTCGCCACCGTCTATCTCGGCATGATCCTGGGCGGCCTGCCACGGCTGCATCTCGACCGCACCGGCGTGGCGCTGCTGGGCGCGATCGCCATCGTCGGCGCCGAGGTGATGACCCCTGAGGACGCCGCCCGCGCGATCCACCTGCCGACCATCCTGCTGCTGTTCTCCTTCATGGTGATCTCGGCGCAGATGCGCCTGGGCGGCTTCTACGGCGCGGTGACCCGGCGCATCGCGGCGCTGCCGGTGGGGCCGGCGGCGCTGATGGGCGTGGTGATCGCGGTGTCGGCGGTGCTGTCGGCGGTGTTCTCCAACGACATCGTCTGTCTGGCGGTGGCGCCGGTGCTGGCCGAGGCCTGCCTGCGCCGGCGGCTCGATCCGGTGCCCTTCCTGCTCGGTCTGGCCTGCGCGAGCAATATCGGCTCGGCCGCGACGCTGATCGGCAATCCGCAGAACATGCTGATCGGCGAGGTGCTGAAGATGCCGTTCGCCGGCTACGCGCTGGAGACGATCGGGCCGGTCGTCGTCGGGCTGCTGGCGCTGTGGGCGCTGCTGGCGGGGCAGATGCGCCGCACGCCGCCGGTGGCCGAGCCGGATCCGGCGCAGCTCGCCGCCCTCACCGCCGAGGTGCCGCCCTTCGACCGCTGGCAGACCGCCAAGGGCCTGGGCGTGGCGCTGGCGCTGGTCGGGGTGTTCCTGTTCACCGACTGGCCGCGCGATGTGGCCGCACTGGCCGGCGCGGGCGTGCTGCTGCTGAGCCAGCGCTTCCATTCGTCCAAGGTGATGGGCCTGATCGACTGGGAGCTGCTGATCCTGTTCATGGGTCTGTTCGTCGTCAACCATGCGCTGGAGCTGACCGGGCTGACCCGTCAGGCGGTGGCTTGGCTGGGCGCGCAGGGCGTGGATCTGGCCGACCCGGCCACGCTCTTCGTCGCCACCCTCGGCCTGAGCAATCTGGTGTCGAACGTGCCGGCGGTGATGGTGCTGATGCCGCTGGCGAACACCGGCTCCGGCGATCACGTCGGCGTGACGCTGGCGCTGGTCAGCACGATGGCGGGCAATCTGCTGATCGTCGGCTCGATCGCCAACCTCATCGTGGTGGATGCCGCCGCGCGCTGCGGCATCACGATCGACTGGCGCCGCCACGCGCGCACCGGCGTGCCGGTGACGCTCGTGACGCTGGCGGTGGTGGCGGGCTGGCTGGCGCTGCGGTAGCACGCAGGGATCTGACCGTGTGATGATGTGGTTTCGGATGCCCTGATCTTTTGGCATCCTGCACGCATGCTGACACCCCAGGAACTCGAATCCCTGCTGACTGACCTCGAATCCGACCGGATCGAGCGGACCACGTCCATCAGCAACACCGACAAGTTCGCCGAAGCCATCTGCGCCTTCGCCAACGACTACCCGAACCACCGCACGCCCGGCTACCTGCTGATCGGCGTGCGCGATGATGGGGCGCTCGACGGCTTGCAGGTGACGGATTTGCTGCTGCGCAACCTCGCCGGCATCCGGGCGGATGGCAACGTGCTGCCGCCGCCCGCCATGAGCGTCGCCAAGTTCAGCATGCCCGGCGGGGATGTGGCGGTGGTCGAGGTGCAGCCGTCCAGCGTGCCGCCGGTGCGCTACAAGGGCAAGGTCCACATCCGTGTCGGTCCGCGCAAGGCGGTCGCCAACGAGCAGGAGGAGCGAGTCCTGTCGGAGCGGCGCTCCGCGCTGGTGACCACCTTTGACATCCATCCGGTGCGCGAGGCGGTCCTGGGCGATCTCAGCCACCGGCTGTTCGAGGACTACCGCGCGCTGACCGTCAATCCCGATGTCATCGCTGCCAACCACCGCAGCACCGAGGAGAAGTACGCCTCGCTGCGCTGCTTCGACCTGATCGCCCGCTGCCCGACCGTGGCCGGCATCCTGCTGTTCGGCAAGAACCCGCGCTACTTCCTGCCCGGCGCCTACGTCCAGTTCATCCGGTTTCCGGGCACGACGATGACCGAGCGGCCCGTCGATCAGAAAGAACTCGACGGCGACCTGCGCACCGTCGTCGAGGCGCTGCGGGCGCGCATCGATGCGCACAACGCCGTCGCGCTCGGGGCCGGGCAGGGCTTCCAGGACCGACCGCAGCCGGCCTATCCGCAGTGGGCGCTGCGCGAGCTGCTGCTCAACGCCGTGATGCACCGGGACTACGCCTCGACCAGCCCGATCCGCTTCTACTGGTTCAGCGACCGCATCGAGATCCAGAACCCGGGCGGGCTCTACGGCACCGTCACCCGCGACACGCTGACGCGGCGCAACGCCTACCGCAACCCGGTGCTGGCCGAGGCGCTCAAGGCGATGGACTATGTCAACAAGTTCGGCTACGGCATCCAGCGTGCCGAGCAGCTGCTCCGGGACGCAGGCCACCCGCCGCCGGACTTCGAGATCGACGACCGCGTGTTCGGCGTCACGATCCGCGGTCGCACGCCTGACAGGGTCACCTCGTGAAGTCGATCGCCTTCTTCAACAACAAGGGCGGCGTCGGCAAGACCTCGCTGGTCTATCACCTGGCGTGGATGTACGCCGAGCACGGCGTGCGGGTGCTGGTGGCCGACCTGGATCCGCAGGCCAACCTCACGGCCATGTTCCTCGACGAGGACCGGCTGGTCTCGCTGTGGAGCGATGACGGCGAGCCGCGCACGATCCATGACTGTCTGCGTCCGCTGATGGCCCGCACGGGTGACATCCTTGCGCCTGTGGTCGAGCGGCTGAAACCTGAACTTGGGCTGATTCCCGGGCATCTGGCCTTGTCTCGTTTTGAGGATCTGCTGTCGGAGAACTGGCCGAAATGCCTAGATGGGCAGGAGGCTGCGTTCCGTGTGCTCACGGCCTTTCATCGCATCATCTTGGCGGGTGCGCGCGAGATGTCGGCCGATCTGGTGCTGATCGATGTGGGACCGAATCTGGGTGCGATCAACCGCTCGGCGCTGATCGCCGCCGAGCAGGTGGTGCTGCCGCTGGCGCCTGACCTGTTCTCGCTACAGGGCTTGCGCAACTTGGGTCCGACGCTGCGAGAGTGGCGCAAAGGCTGGAAGAAGCGTGTCGAGGAGGTTCCCGCCGGGACCTCGATCGAGCTGCCTTCTGGGGAGATGCAGCCGGTCGGCTATGTCGTGATGCAGCACAGCGTGCGAGAAAGCCGACCCGTGAAGGCATACCAAGCCTGGGTTGACCGGGTGCCTGGGGTTTATCGGGAAGTGGTCCTGGGCGAGACGGTCCGCCGGATCAAGGATGAACCTGAACGGGATGGTGCCGGTCAGCTGATTCCGTCACCCGGTGACGATCCGTATATGCTGGCGCTGCTCAGGCACTACCGCAGCCTGATGCCGCTGGCAATGGACGCCCACAAGCCGATGTTCCTCCTGCGGGCGGCTGATGGAGCCATCGGTTCTCACATCGATGCGGTGCGGGCGTGCTACCAGGATTTCAAGGCGTTGGCCACACGGATCGCGGCCCATGCCGACATGACTTTCCCTTGCCGGTGATCCGGTTGATCAGTCGCCCAGCACCACGCCTTCGCGCCGCGGGTCGGCGCCGCCCCGCCAGATCGTCCGCCCGTCCTGCGTGCCGCGCGCGATCGCCTGCAGGCCGCTGGTCATGTCCTGCTCTCGCACCTCGTGGCCGCGGGCTTTCAGCGCCTCGATGACCGGGGCGGGGAAGCGGCCTTTCTCCAGCACCACCGGCCCGCCGGTGGTGCCGAAGTTGGGCAGGTCGATGGCGGCCTGCGGGTCGAGCCGCCACTGCAGCAGGCCGTGCAGCGTGCGCGCGGTGTAGTGGATGATCAGCGCGCCGCCGGGGCTGCCGGCACTGGCGGCCAGCCGGCCCTCGGCGTCGAAGACCAGGGTCGGCGCCATCGACGAGCGCGGGCGCTTGCCCGGCTCGACCCGGTTGGCCACCGGACGGCCGGTGGCGTCGGCGGGCGCGAAGCTGAAGTCGCTCAGCTCGTTGTTCAGCAGGAAGCCGCGCACCATCTGGCGCGCGCCGAAGGCGTCCTCGATGGTGGTGGTCATCGACACCGCGCGGCCCTCGGCATCGACGATGCTGATGTGGCTGGTGCCGTATTCGATCTGCTCGGCCATCGGCGCGAAGCTGGTGCGCACCGGGCCGGGCACACCGGCCGGCGCGGTCGGGGCGCGCTGTGCATGGATGAGCCTCGCCCGCGCGTCGAGGTAGGCGGGGTCGAGCAGGCTGCGCCAGTCGCCGCCGGGCGCCGGCACGAAGTCCGGATCGCCCAGGTACTGCGCCCGGTCGGCGAAGGCCAGCCGCGAGGCCTCCATGTAGGTGTGCAGCCAGTCGGCCGAGGGCAGGCCGGTGTCGGTGGCGAGCGGCTCCTGCGCCGCGCCGGTGCGTGCCATCAGGCCCAGGATCTGGCCGACCGCGATCGCGCCGGAGCTGGGCGGCGGAAAGCCGCAGATCTTCCAGCGCCGTGAACCTGCCGTGTGGTCGTGGCAGATTGCCTCGCGCGCCTTGGCGTGGTAGCCGGCCAGGTCGGCCAGCGTCATCCGGCCCGGATTGCCCGGATGGCCCTGGACCTTGGCGACGATGGCCTGCGCGATCTCGCCCTCGTGCAGCGCCCGCGAGCCGTCGCGCGCCAGGCGGCGCAGCACCTCGGCCAGCTCCGGGTTCTTCAGCCGGTGGCCGACCGGCCAGGGCGTGCCGTCGGGCTGGTAGAAGAAGGCGGCGGCCGTCGGGTCCTTCCGGAGGTGGGCGTCGGCCTGCAGCATCGCGTGCAGCCGGGGGCTGACCGGGAAGCCTGTCTCGGCCAGACGGATCGCCGGCTCGAACAGCGCGGCCCAGCGCAGCCGGCCGTGCTGCGCGTGTGCCATTTCCAGCATGCGCACCGTGCCGGGCACGCCGACCGAGCGCCCGCCCACCACCGCGTCCATGAAGGCCATCGGCTTGCCTTCGGGGGTCAGGAACAGGCGTTCGTCGGCGGCGGCCGGCGCGGTCTCGCGGCCGTCGAAGGCCTGCACGCGCTGGCCGTCCCAGTGCAGCAGGAAGGCGCCGCCGCCGATGCCGCTGGATTGCGGCTCCACCAGCGTCAGCACCATCTGCACCGCGATCGCCGCATCCAGCGCCGAGCCGCCGCGTGCGAGCATCTGCCGGCCCGCCTCGGTGGCCAGCGGATTGGCCGCGGCCACCGCGAATCGTGCATGCCGGCTGGCGGGTCGGGCAGCCTGCTGGCCGGTGGCGATCTCGGGCTGGCGCGGCAGGCCGGCGTCGGGGGGCGGGGCCGGCGGCGTGGCGCAGGCCGCCAGCAGCGTGGCGGCGGCCAGCAGGGCCGGGGCAGGGCGGCGAAGGATCATGCGTTCTCCCTGGAGCTGCGGAAGTGGCCGGGAAGCGGCCGTGAAGCAGGTCACGGTCGAGATGGTGGCATGAAGTCGCCGCCGCCGGGCGGCGCGGTGCCGCTGATCGATCAGCGCGGCGCGAGCCGGATCGCGCCGTCCAGGCGGATCACCTCGCCGTTGAGCATGTCGTTGGTGACGATCTGCTGCACCAGCTTGGCGTAGTCCTCGGGCTTGCCCAGGCGGCTCGGGAAGGGCACGCCGGCGGCCAGCGCGTCCTGCACCTCCTGCGGCATGCCGAACAGCATCGGCGTGCCGAAGATGCCCGGCGCGATCGTCATGCAGCGGATGCCGTTCTTCGACAGGTCGCGCGCGATCGGCAGCGTCATGCCGACCACGCCACCCTTGCTGGCCGCGTAGGCCGCCTGGCCGATCTGGCCGTCGAAGGCGGCGATGCTGGCGGTGTTGATCAGCACGCCGCGCTCGCCGGTGGGCTCGGGCGCGTTCTTCGCCATCGCCTCGGCGGCCAGGCGGATCATGTTGAAGCTGCCGATCAGGTTGATCTGGATGACCTTGGCGAACAGGCCCAGCGCATGCGCGCCGTCCTTGCCGACGGTCCGCGCCGCCGGTGCGATGCCGGCGCAGTTGACCAGGCCGAAGAGCGCGCCCATCGACAGCGCCTGCGCCACCACGGCGCGGCCGTCGTCCTCGCTGGAGACATCGCAGTGCACGAAGGCGCCGCCGATCTCGTCGGCGACCGCCTGGCCGCGCTCGGCCTGCAGATCGGCGATGACGACCTTCGCGCCCTCGCGCGCGAGCATGCGCGCCGCGCCTTCGCCCAGGCCCGAGGCCGCGCCGGTGACGATGAAAACCTTGCCTGCGATGTCCATGGAATGTGTTCCTGCCTTGTGCGTTGCGGGTTTGTGGGTGAGGTCCGGTGGGGCGTGATGCTGGTTGACGTTGACGTAAACGTCAACTGGGGGAAACGAAAAAGGCCGCGCAAGGCGGCCTTGTCGGGGGGCGGGCAGCGCGGCGGGCGCGCTGCCGGCGATCAGCTCAGCGCGGCCAGCGCGCGGGCGGTGATCTCGTCGACGCTGCCCACGCCGGCGATGGCGCGGTACTTCGGGGCGTTGTCGTCGCCGGTGGCGGCCCAGCTCGAGTAGTAGTCGACCAGCGGGCGGGTCTGGCTCTGGTAGACGTCCAGACGCTTGCGCACCGTCTCTTCCTTGTCGTCATCGCGCTGGATCAGGTCCTCGCCGGTGACATCGTCCTTGCCTTCGACCTTCGGGGGATTGAAGACGACGTGGTAGGTCCGGCCCGAGGCCACATGCACGCGCCGACCGCTCATGCGGCCGATGATGTCCGCGTCCGGCACGTCGATCTCGAGCACATAGTCCAGCTTGACGCCGGCGGCCTTCATCGCGTCGGCCTGCGGGATGGTGCGGGGGAAGCCGTCGAACAGGAAGCCGCCGGCGCAGTCGGGCTGCGCGATGCGTTCCTTGACCAGGCCGATGATGATCTCGTCGCCGACGAGGCCGCCGGCGTCCATCACCTTCTTGGCCTCGATGCCCAGCGGGGTGCCGGCCTTGACGGCGGCGCGCAGCATGTCGCCGGTCGAGATCTGCGGAATGCCGAACTGCTTGCAGATGAAAGCAGCCTGCGTGCCCTTGCCGGCGCCGGGTGCGCCCAACAGAATCAGTCTCATGAATCTCCTCGGTCTCTGAAAAACGGTGCCGGGCCGATGGCCCGGCATGACTGTGCTTTGCGTGTGATTGAGCGCTGTTGCCGACGCGGGCGAGTGCATTGTCAGAATCGCTTCCAGAATAGCACGGGCCCCCTGTGATGAAACTGACACTTCGTGTCAGGGTCTGCCCAGGGTTTGCGTCGGGCGCGGAATGGTCTAGCGGGTGTCGGCGGACGAGCGCTGTTCGAAGATGCGACGCACCCGCGCCAGGTCTTCGGGCGTGTCGACGCCGGGGCCGGGGCGCTGCGGACTGAGGTGCACGACGATGCGTTCGCCGTGCCACAGCACCCTCAGCTGCTCGAGCGACTCGATCTGCTCGAGCGGCGCCGGCGGCAGCGCGGGGAATCGGCGCAGGAAGCCGGCGGTGTAGCCGTAGATGCCGATGTGGCGCAGCGGCGCCGGATCGGGCAGCGCCGTCACGCCCTGCGCGTGGCCGTCGCGCCACCACGGCATCGGCGCGCGCGAGAAGTACAGCGCCCGCCCGGCCGCGTCGGTGACCACCTTGACGACGTTCGGGTTGAGGTATTCCTCGACGCTGTCGATGGTGTGCGCGGCGGTGCTCATCACGCATTCCGGGTGCGCCTGCAGCCGCTCGGCGCAGGCGGCGACCAGCGCCGGATCGATCAGCGGCTCGTCGCCCTGCACGTTGACGACGATGTCGCGGCCGTCCAGGCCCAGCAGCGTGCAGGCCTCGGCGAGGCGGTCGCTGCCGGTGGGGTGGTCGGCGCGGGTCAGCACCGCGTCGACGCCGTGCGCCTGGCAGGCCTCGAGAATGCGCGGCGAGTCGGCGGCCACGACCACCGTACGCGCGCCGGCCTCGCGGCAGCGCTGCGCCACGCGCACCACCATCGGCACGCCGGCCAGATCGGCCAGCGGCTTGTCGGGCAGCCGGGTCGAGGCCAGCCGCGCCGGGATCAGCACGGTGCAGTCGAGGCTCGTCATGGCGTGTCCGGTGCGTTCGGCGCGGGCGCGGGAAAGACCGGGGGCGGCACGATCGCGTCCGGATCGACACTGCGGGCCTCGTTCTCGAGCATGACGGCGATGCCGTCGCGCACCGGGAAGGCCAGACGGTCGGCCGGGCAGAGCAGTTCGCGGGTGTCGTGCAGGTGCGTCAGCGGACCCTTGCAGATCGGGCAGACGAGCAGTTGCATCAGTCGGGTGTCCATGGCGGGATGCTACCTTGCCGCAAGGGCCTGAAGAACGGTGGAGATCAATCCGGGAGGCAGTTGAAGCACCAGTGGAACCACATGGATGCGCAGCCCCGGGCGTTCGGCGGCCAGGCGCGCCGGGTCCAGCTTGACCGCATCCTTCTCGGTGACCAGCACCTCGGTGGCGGTGGCCGGCCAGGGCAGCGTCGCATGGCCGTGGTGGTCGTCGAGCGCCAGCGTGTCGAGGTCCAGACCCTGGGCGCGCAGCGCGTCGAAGAAGCGTGCGGGCTGGCCGGTGCCGGCGCTGGCCAGCAGCCGGCGTCCGCGCAGCGCAGCCCAGGCCGCCTCGCCGGGGCGGGCTGGCACGCCGGCCCACCAGTCGGCCAGCGCGACCGGCGCGCCCAGCCGGCGCTGCAGGCGCTCGCCCGGCGGCAGGCCGGGCGCCGGCTCGGCGCCGCCGGTGTTGTGCACCGCGAGCTGGACACGTCCGGCCGGCGGTGCGTCCACCGGCTCGCGCAAGGGCCCGGCCGGCAGCAGCCAGCCGTTGCCGGCGCCGCGTTCGTCGAAGACCACGATCTCGATGTCGCGCGCCAGGCGCAGGTGCTGCAGTCCGTCGTCGCAGACGATGACGTCGGTGTCGGGATGGCGGGCGAGCAGCTGGCGCGCGGCCGCGGCGCGGTCGCGGCCGACCACCACCGGCGCGCCGGTGCGACGGCGCATCAGCAGCGGCTCGTCGCCGCAGGTGGCGGCCGGATCCTGGGGCTGCACCTCGTGCAGCGCCGCGAGATCGCTGCGGCCATGACCGCGCGAGACGATGCCGGGCCGGCGACCGGCCGCACGCAGCGCCTCGACCAGCGCGATCGTCACCGGGGTCTTGCCCGCGCCGCCGGCGACCCGGTTGCCGACGACGATCACCGGGACCGGCAGGTGCTCGCGGCGCAGCAGGCCGGCACGGTAGAGGCCGCGGCGCAGGCCGACCAGCGTGGCGTGCAGCAGCGCCAGCGGGCGCAGCAGCCACTGCGCCGCGCCGCCGCGCTGCCAGATCGCCTCGAGGCGGGCGGCCGCGCCGCGGGCGTCCTCAGCGGCTGCTGCCACCACGGCTGGTGGACTGGGTCGCGAAGGTCAGCTGCACCAGACCGGCGCGGCGGGCGGCGTCCATCACGTTGATCACGCTCTGGTGCGCGGCCATCGCGTCGGCCGAGATGATGACCGGGCGGTCGCGCTCGCCCTGCGCGGCGGCCAGCAGCGCGCTCGACAGCGTGTCGATGCCGCCGTTCTCGACCGGCTGGCCGTTGATGCTGTAGCGTCCTTCGGACGACACGCCGACGATGATCTCGCGCGGGCGGCTGTCGAGCCGGTTCGACTCGGCCACCGGCAGCGTGACCTTCAGCTGGGTGTACTTGGCATAGGTGGTGGTCAGGACCAGGAAGATCAGCACCACCAGCAGCACATCGATGAACGGGATCAGGTTGATCTCCGGCTCGTCGGGGCGGCGCGGACGGAAGTTCATCGCCATCGTGCGGTGTCTCCGGGCCGGCGTTCAGCGGCGGCCGCGCGGCAGCAGGTGGGGCAGCAGCCGCTCGGCGGCCTGCTCCATCTGCAGCACGTAGCCGTCGACGAGCGAGCGGAAGTGACGCCAGGTCACCAGCGCCGGAATCGCCACGATCAGGCCGAAGGCGGTGTTGTAGAGCGCCACCGAGATGCCGTGCGCGAGCTGCTCCGGATTGCTGCCGGTGGTCGGCGACTGCGCGCCGAAGATCTCGATCATGCCCACCACCGTGCCGAGCAGGCCCAGCAGCGGCGCGGCCGAGGCGATGGTGCCCAGCAGGCTCAGGTAGCGCTCCAGGCGGTGCGCGGCCAGGCGGCCGGCATTCTCGAAGGCATTGCGCAGCTGGGCCTCGTCGCCGCGGGCGTCGGTGGCGGCGGCGCGAATGCCCGCGGCCAGCACCGTGCCCAGCACCGAGCTGTCATGCAGCTTGTCGACCACGTCCGGCGCCGGCAGGCCGCTGCGGGTGAGGGTGATCACCTCGTCGAGCAGCGTCGGCGGAGCGATGCGCGCCGCGCGCAGGCTCATGAAGCGTTCGATGATGATCGCCAGCGCGGCGATGGAGCACAGGATCAGCGGCCAGATCGGCCAGCCAGCGGCTTGTATGATCGAAAACAAAGGTCTTTCCCCAGGGCAACGCTCGGAGCGCTGTGCCGGCATGGCGCAGCAGCATGGAATTATGGCCTCAACACCGGGGTGATCCGCGCCTTGCCTTCCTGCGGCAGGGGTCGGCGGCCGGTCGGGATTGTCCACCAAGCCTGTGGATAAGTCTGTTGAAAAGCTGAGAGTCGATGCGCCAAGTCCTTTTCGGGCAAGGAGTTTTCTTGGGTTGCCTGTTTTTTGATCAGTGTGGCGGAAGAATGAAAGAATCAGCCCCGGGAGCGCTTCATGCCTGCAACTGAGCCGATCTGGGAGGTCGCGGCGCTGGTGCGCGCCGTCGGCGAGGCGCTGCAGGACGGCTTCGGCGCGGTGGCGGTGCGCGGCGAGCTGGCCGGTTTCACCCGTGCCGCCAGCGGCCACTGCTATTTCAATCTGCGCGCGCCCGAGGGCGAGGCCGGGCTGCGCTGCGCGATGTTCCGCCGCGCGGCGTCGCTGCTCGACTTCTCGCCGCGCGACGGCCAGCAGGTCGAGCTGCGCGGCCGGCTGGCGATCTACGAGCCGCGCGGCGAGCTGCAGATGATCGTCGAGGCGATGCGCCCGGCCGGCGAGGGCCGGCTGATGGAGCAGTTCCTGCGCCTGAAGGCGAAGCTGCAGGCCGAAGGGCTGTTCGATCCGGCGCGCCGCCGCCCGGTGCCGGCCTTCGTGCGGCGCATCGCGGTGGTCACCTCGCCGGCGGCCGCGGCGCTGCGCGATGTGCTGAGCGCCCTGGCGCGGCGTGCGCCGCAGGTCGAGGTGATCCTGTGCCCGGCCGCGGTGCAGGGCGCGGAGGCACCGGCGCAGCTGGTGCGCGCCATCGCGGCGGCCGGCCAAGTCGAGGGCGTCGAGCTGCTGATCGTCTGCCGTGGCGGCGGCTCGCTCGAGGACCTGTGGGCCTTCAACGACGAGCGGGTGGTGCGCGCGATCGCCGCCAGCGCGGTGCCGGTGATCTGCGGCGTCGGCCACGAGACCGACACGACGCTGGCCGACTTCGCCGCCGACCTGCGCGCGCCCACGCCCACCGCCGCGGCCGAGCTGGCCGCGCCGCCGCGCGAGGATTGCCTGCGCACGCTGCAGCAGCTCGCGCGCCGGCTGCGGCAGCGGGTGCAGGCCCGGCTCGACGGCGAGGCGCAGCGCCTGGACCGCGCGGCGCTGCGCCTGTCGCGCCCGGCCGACGCGCTGCACGCGCAGCACCGCCGGCTGGCGCTGCTGGCCCAGCGCCATGCCGGTCTGCCCGCCGCGCGGCTGATGGCCGAGCGCGCACGGCTCGAGCGCCTGGCGCAGCGGCTGACGGATGCGCGCCGCCAGCGCCAGATCGAGACCGCGCGCCGTCTGGAGCTGCTGGGCGCCCGGCTGGCCGCGCTCGACCCGCAGCGGGTGCTGGCGCGCGGCTATGCGCTGCTCGAGGACGGGCAGGGCCGGCCGCTGCTCAGCGTCGACGGGGTGCAGGCCGGCGCGAGCGTCGGGGCCAGGCTGGCCGACGGCCGGCTGGCGCTGCAGGTGACCGAGGTCTGCCCCCGTCCTGCGAAAGAAAAGGCTTATCCCTACAATGAGCCGCCGAGCGGCCGGTGAGCCTGCGTCCCGCGCAGCATCGCCGGCCCTTGATGAGCACCCTCACTCTCTCGCACCTCAACCACGAAGGATTCACACATGGCTTTCGAACTGCCCGCCCTGCCGTATGCCAAGGACGCCCTGGCCCCGCATCTGTCGGCCGAGACCTTCGACTACCACTACAGCAAGCACCATCAGGCCTACGTCACCAACCTGAACAACCTGGTGCCCGGCACCGCGTTCGAAGGCAAGGGCCTGGAAGAGATCGTCAAGACCTCCAGCGGCGGCATCTACAACAACGCCGCCCAGGTGTGGAACCACACCTTCTTCTGGAACTGCATGACCCCGAACGGCGGCGGTGCCCCGACCGGCGCGCTGGCTGACGCGATCAACGCCAAGTGGGGCTCGTTCGACGAGTTCAAGAAGGCCTTCCAGACCTCGGCCGTGGGCAACTTCGGCTCGGGCTGGACCTGGCTGGTGAAGAAGGCCGACGGCTCGGTCGACATCGTCAACATGGGCGCTGCCGGCACCCCGCTGACCACCGGCGACACCGCGCTGCTGTGCGTCGACGTGTGGGAACACGCCTACTACATCGACTACCGCAACCTGCGCCCGAAGTTCGTCGAGACCTTCCTGAACAGCCTGGCGAACTGGAAGTTCGCCGAGGCCAACTTCGCCGCCTGAGCGTTCTCCGGCATCCGCACGCCGCGGCGGTCTTCAGGCCGCCGCGCTGCGAACCGCCCCCTCGAGCGTGGCCGGATACGGCCCCTCGACCCAGTCGGCGGCCGCGCGCAGCCCCGGCGCGATCTGCGCCGGCGGGCGCGCCAGCCCCGGCACGCAGCGGAAGGTGGCGCGCTTCTCGGCCACCAGCCGCTCCAGTCGCACCGCGTTCTCGGTGCCGTCGCCGAGGTCGCGCAGCACCGCGCGGGCCTGCGTCAGCAGCGCCTGGCCGGTGGCCTCCAGGCCGCGCTCGACCCAGGGTGCCGCGCCGCTGACCACGAAGGCAAAGCGCCCGGCCCGCAGCCCCAGCGCCCCATGGTCGAAGGCGAACTGTGCCGGCGCCTGCGGCCCCTCGGCCAGCGCGACCATCGGCGCGGCCAGCCGTGCGCCCGGCGCCTGCACATAGCCGGTGATGATCGGCTCGAAGCCGAAGGCCTCGGCCTGCGCTGCCCAGCCGGGTGCGACCGCGCGCGTCAGCCGTGCCGCCTCGGCTGGCGGGCAAGCCAGCACCACCTGATCGAAGACCTCGCCGTCGACCCGCCAGCCGCCGCCCGGCGCGGGTTCGGGCTCCAGCGTGCGCACCCGTCGGCCGGTGTGCAGCGTCGCGCCGTGCTGCTGCAGCCAGCGCCAGGCCGGCTCGGGCAGCAGCTCGGCCAGCGGCCGGCGCGGAATCAGCAGGTCGCTGGCGCCGGGGCCCGAGAACAGTGCGTCATGCAGCACCCGCAGGAAGACCTGCGCGCTGGCCTCCGGCGCCGGCGTGTTCAGCGCCGCCACGCACAGCGGGTCGAGGATCTCGGTGCGCACCCGCGCCGGCAGGCCGGCGGTGAGCTGCGCCACCGTCCAACCCGCGTCGCAGCGAAAGCCCCGCAGCAGCCAGCCCAGCGCGGCCGAGCTCAGCGCCAGCCGCTCCGACCGCCGCCAGTGCCGCATCGCCCAGACCGCACGGCCGAACTCGAGCAGAGGCGAGCCCGCCCGCAGCCGCAGCCCCACGCCGACCTGGTCGAGCAGCGCCAGCGGCTGGCGCCGCAGCACCGCGTCGGGATCGACACCGACGCGGCGCATCAGCCCGAGCGTGGCGGTGTAGGCGCCGATCAGGATGTGCTGGCCGTTGTCGAGCCGGTCGGCCGGATCGCCGCCGGCCGCGCCCTCGGCGGCCAGGCTGCGCGCGCGCCCGCCGGGCTGCGGCGCCATCTCGAGGACGGTCACCGCGTGGCCGGCCTCGACCGCGGCGACCGCCGCCGCCAGCCCGGCCCAGCCTGCGCCGACGATGGCGACGCGGCTCACCGGCCGCGCCAGTTGGTCTTCATCGCGATCCAGAGCTTCCTGACCGGCGTCAGCGAGATGCGCTGGTGCAGCACCTGGAACTCGGCCGCCTCGATCTCGCGCAGCAGCGTGCGGTAGATGTTGGCCATCATCAGGCCGGGCTTCTGCGCGCGCGCGTCGGCCGCGGGCAGCAGTGCCAGTGCCTGGTCGTAGGCCTGGTGGGCGCGCTCGGCCTGAAACTTCATCAGCGCGGTGAAGCGCTCGCTGTAGCCGCGGTTGAGGATCTCGTGCGCCTTGACGTCGAACTGCTTGAGCTCGTCGATCGGCAGGTAGATACGCCCGCGCCGCGCGTCGTCGCCGACGTCGCGGATGATGTTGGTGAGCTGGAAGGCCAGGCCCATCTGGTGCGCGTAGGCGGTGGTGGCCGCTTCGGTCTGGCCGAAGATGCGCGCGGCCACCTCGCCGACGATGCCCGCCACCAGGTGGCAGTAGCGCTTCAGGCCGGGATAGTCGAGATAGCGGCTCTGCTGCAGGTCCATCTCGCAGCCCTCGATGACGGCCAGCAGGTGCGCCGGCGCGATCTGGTAGAGGGCGACGTGCGGCATCAGCGCCTTCATGACCGGATGCGTCGGCTCGCCGGAGAAGGCGCGCTGCACCTCGGTGCGCCACCACGCCAGCTTGGTGGCGGCCACGCCCGCGTCGCTGGTCTCGTCGACCACGTCGTCGACCTCGCGGCAGAAGGCATAGAACGCGGTGATCGCCGCGCGGCGCTCCGGCGGCAGGAAGAGGAAGGCGTAGTAGAAGCTCGAGCCGCTGCCGGCCGCCTTCTCCTGGACGTAGTGCTCGGGGGAGGTGGTCATGGGGGGCGATTGTCTCAGGTGCGCGTGGCGCGGCCGCGACCTTCGCGTGCCCCGCGACCCATCCGCACCGCCCGCCACAGCAGCCCCGGCGCATCCCACGCACCGATCTTCGGCCGCGCCGCCAGCGTGGCGAAGCCCGTCGCCTCGATCTTGTCGAGGATGCGCAGGCCCCCTTGCACCACCAGCCGCAGCTCCCAGCCGGTGCGCCCGGGCAGGCGCAGCGCCAGCGGCGCGCCGTCGAGCATCATCGCGCGGGCCCAGGCCACCTCGTCGGCGATCAGCGCGCGGGTCTCGGGCGTGTCGCGGCCGGCCAGCAGCATCTCCTCGCTGACCCGGAAGCGCGCCCAGTCCGAGCGCGGCAGGTAGATGCGCCCGCGCGGATGGTCGCGGCTGCAGTCCTGCCAGAAGTTGATCAGCTGCAGTGCCGAGCAGATCTCGTCGGAGCGGGTCAGCGAGTCGTCGTCGCGCACGCCGTACAGGTGCAGCAGCAGCCGCCCGACCGGATTGGCCGAGCGCTCGCAGTAGCGCAGCAGCTCGGCGCGGTCGGCGTAGCGGCTCTGGTGCAGGTCCTGCTCGAAGGCGTCGAGCAGGGCCTCGAGCAGCGGCAGCGGCAGGTGATGGCGGCGGAAGACCGGCGCCAGCGGCCCGAACACCGACGCCCAGCGCGGCGAGGGCGCATGGCCGCGCGCGACGCAGCGCAGATCCTCGCGGTAGGCGGCCAGATCGGCGGCGCGCTGCGCGGGCGTGGCGTCGCCCTCGTCGGCCAGGTCGTCGGCGGTGCGCGCGAAGCCGTAGATCGCGGTGATCGCCGGGCGCAGCGCCGGCGGGCACAGCACCGAGGCGACGGGAAAGTTCTCGTAGTGGTCGACGGACATGCCGCTGTCTGCTGTTCGCTGTTCGCGAGGGCTCGCGATGAGGAGATGTTGATCCGCGACAGCCGGCGGCGTCGCGGGGCCGATTATCCGCGCGAGGTTTGACAAGGCTCGAACCGGGCTTCTACATTAGCGAATTACTGACCGGTCAGTCAGTTCCAGAAGTTCCCGTGTTCTTCCCGGAGCCTGCGCATGTTCCTTCGCCCGTGCCTTCGTCCTGTGTCCCTGTCTGCCGGTCGTCCGGTCGTCCTGTCGAGCCTGCTGCTGGCGCTGGTGCTGGCCCTGTCCGGCTGCGCGAAGAAGGAAGCGGCGCCGGAGCCGCTGCGCGCGGTGCGCACGATCAAGGTCGAGAGCGGCAGTGTCGCGGCGCTGCAGGAGTTCTCCGGCGAGGTGAAGGCGCGCACCGAGACGCGGCTGTCCTTCCGGGTCGGCGGCAAGCTGCTGCGCCGCGAGGTCGATCTGGGCGATGCGGTGCGGCCGGGCCAGGCGATCGCGCAGCTCGATCCTGCGGATCTGAAGCTGGGGCAGGAAGCGGCCGCGGCCGGCCTGCGCGCCGCGCAGGTGCAGGCCGAGCAGAGCGCGGCCGACCTGAAGCGCTACCGGGAGCTGCATGAGCAGGGCTTCATCGGCGCGGCCGAGCTGGAGCGGCGCGAGACCGCGCTGAAGGCGGCGCAGGCCGCGCTCGACCAGGCGCGGGCGCAGGCCGGCGTGCAGGGCAACCAGGCGCAGTACACCCGGCTGGTGGCGGAAGGCGCCGGCGTGGTCACCGCGGTCGAGGCCGAGCCGGGCGCGGTGGTGGCGGCGGGCACGCCGATCGTGCGCGTCGCGCTGGACGGCCCGCGCGATGTGGTCTTCAGCGTGCCGGAGGACCGGGTCGCCGAGCTGCGCGCACTGATGGGCCGCGCCGGCGCGCTGCAGGTGCGGCTGTGGGGCGGCGACGGCGAGACGCTGCCGGCGACGCTGCGCGAGCTGGCCGCCGCGGCCGACGCGAGCACCCGCACCTTCGTGGCCAAGGCCGACGTCGGCGCCGCCGCGCTGCGCCTGGGCCGCACCGCCACCGTGGTGATGGAGCGGCCGCGCCGCGACGACCAGATCCGCCTGCCGCTGGCGGCGGTGGCCGAGCAGGGCGGTCGCAGCGTGGTCTGGCTGCTCGATGCGCAGGCGATGACGGTGCGGCCGCAGCCGGTGCGCGTCAGCGGCGCCGACGGCAACCAGGTGTTGGTGGCCGAGGGCCTGCAGCCTGGCCAGGAGGTGGTGGGCGCCGGCGTGCATGTGCTGACGCCGGGCCAGAAGGTGCGCCGCTACATCGAGCCGGCCCGCGCCGCCTCGCGCTGATCGATCGTGTCGTCAGGGGATCCCATGAAGGTTCATGTTCACGACCAGGTCCGTCACTCCGGCTTCAACATCTCGCGCTGGGCGCTCGAGCACCCGGCGCTGACGCGCTACCTGATGATCGTGCTGATGGTGCTCGGCGTGGCCGCGTACTTCCAGCTCGGCCAGGACGAGGATCCGCCGTTCACCTTCCGCGCGATGGTGGTGCAGGCCTACTGGCCGGGGGCGACGGCGCAGCAGATGGCCGACCAGGTCACCGACAAGATCGAGAAGACGCTGCAGGAGGTGCCGCACGCCGACATCATCCGCTCGTACACCAAGCCGGGCGAGTCGGTGACCATCTTCCAGATCAAGGACGACTCGCCGCCGAAGGAGGTCCAGCAGACCTGGTACCAGACGCGCAAGAAGATCGGCGACATGCGTGGCACGCTGCCCGCCGGCGTGATCGGGCCCTTCTTCAACGACGAGTTCGGCGATGTCTACGGCTCGATCTTCGCGCTGTCGGCCGACGGCTTCAGCCGCGAGGAGCTGCGCGAGTTCGCCGACCGCACCCGTGCCGAGCTGCTGCAGGTCAAGGATGTCGCCAAGGTCGAGGTCTTCGGCGCGCAGCCGGAGAAGGTCTTCATCGAGCTTTCCGGCCAGCGTCTGGCCCAGCTCGGCCTGGACCTGAACACGGTGATCGCGCAGATCGGCGCGCAGAACGCGGTCGAGAACGCCGGCGTGCTCGACGCCGGCAGCCAGAACCTGCAGGTGCGGGTGGGCGGCCAGTTCGGCTCGCTGGAGGCGCTGCGCCAGCTGCCGCTGCGAGCGGTCAACCCGAGCACCGGCGTGGCCAGCATGACCCGCCTGGGCGATGTGGCCACCATCCGGCGCGGCTACATCGATCCGCCGGCGGTCAAGGTGCGCCACCAGGGCCGCGAGGTGATCGCGCTGGGCGTGTCGATGGCCAAGGGCGGCGACATCATCGCGCTGGGCGAGGCGCTGCAGGCGCGTGTCGCGCGCATCCGCCAGGATCTGCCCGCCGGCATCGAGCTGTCCCAGGTGCAGGACCAGCCGGTGGCGGTGGCCAAGTCGGTGGGCGAGTTCGTCAAGGTGCTGGTCGAGGCGGTCATCGTGGTGCTGGCGGTGAGCTTCATCAGCCTGGGCCTGCACACCCGGCCGCTGCGCATCGACATCTGGCCGGGCCTGGTGGTGGCGCTGACCATTCCCCTGGTGCTGGCGATCACCTTTGTCACCATGTACTACTGGGGCGTCGGGCTGCACAAGATCTCGCTGGGCTCGCTGATCATCGCGCTGGGCCTGCTGGTCGACGACGCGATCATCGCGGTCGAGATGATGGTCAGAAAGCTCGAGGAGGGCCATGACCGGCTCTACGCCGCGACCTACGCCTACGACGCCACCTCGATGCCTATGCTCACCGGCACGCTGATCACCGCGATCGGCTTCCTGCCGATCGGCATGGCGCAGTCGACGGTGGGCGAATACACCTTCGCGATCTTCGCCGTCACCTCGGCGGCGCTGCTGATCTCATGGGTGGTGTCGGTCTACTTCGTGCCCTATCTGGGCGCGCGGCTGCTGAAGGTGCGCCCGCATGCCGACGGCCAGCCCCATGAGCTGTTCGACACGCCGTTCTACAGCCGCTTCCGCCGTCTGGTGGGCTGGTGCGTGGATCACCGCTGGATCACGATCGCGCTGACGATCGGCGTCTTCGTGCTCGGCCTGGCCGGCATGGGCCGGGTGCAGCAGCAGTTCTTCCCCGACTCGAGCCGGCCGGAGATCCTGGTCAACCTGTGGCTGCCCGAGGGCGCGACGATCACCGAGAGCGACCGGCTGGCCGAGCGGCTGCACAAGCGCCTCCAGGGCGAGGCCGGCGTCGAGAGCGTGACCAGCTGGGTCGGCTCGGGCGTGCCGCGCTTCTACCTGCCGCTGGACCAGATCTTCCCGCAGACCAATGTCAGCCAGACCATCGTGCTGCCGAAGGACCTGGCCGAGCGCGAGGCGCTGCGCCGGCGCCTGCCGGAGATCCTGGCGGCCGAATTCCCCGAGGCGCGCGGCCGGGTCACGCTGCTGCCCAACGGGCCGCCGGTGCCCTATCCGGTGCAGTTCCGCGTCGTCGGACCCGATCCGCAGATCGTGCGCGAGTGGGGCGACAAGGCGCGCGCGGTGCTGCAGGCCAGCCCGAACCTGATCGGCGTCAACGACAACTGGAACGAGAAGGTCAAGGTGCTGCGCCTGGAGATCGACCAGGACAAGGCGCGTGCGCTGGGCGTCTCCAGCCAGTCGATCGCGCAGGCCACGCGCATGCTGCTCAGCGGCACGCCGGTGGGCCAGTACCGCGAGGGCGACAAGCTGATCGACATCGTCATGCGCCAGCCGCTGTCCGAGCGCGACGCGATCACCGATCTGGGCAACGCCTATGTGCCGACCGCCTCGGGCCGCCCGGTGCCGCTGGTGCAGATCGCGCGCATCGGCCATGTCTGGGAGCCGGGCGTGATGTGGCGCGAGGGCCGCCAGTACGCCGTCACCGTGCAGGGCGACGTGCCCGACGGCATGCAGGGCGCCACCGTGACCGCCGAGATCTGGCCGGCGCTGGACAAGATGCGCGCCGACCTGCCGCCGGGCTACGACATCCAGATCGCCGGTGCGGTGGCCGAGAGCAGCAAGGGCCAGGGCTCGATCGCCAAGGGCGTGCCGGTGATGCTGTTCCTCACCTTCACGCTGCTGATGCTGCAGCTGCAGAGCTTCAAGCGCGCGATGCTGGTCTTCCTGACCGGCCCGATGGGCATCGCCGGCGTGGCGGCTGCGCTGCTGCTGCTCGACCGGCCCTTCGGCTTCGTCGCGCTGCTGGGCGTGATCGCGCTGATGGGCATGATCCAGCGCAACTCGGTCATCCTGATCGACCAGATCGAGCAGGACCGCGCCGCCGGCGTGCCTGACCGGCAGGCGGTGGTCGAGTCGGCGGTGCGGCGTTTCCGCCCGATCGTGCTGACCGCGGCCGCGGCGGTGCTGGCGATGATCCCGCTGTCGCGCAGCGTCTTCTGGGGCCCGATGGCGGTGGCGATCATGGGCGGCCTGATCGTGGCGACGGCGCTGACGCTGCTGGCGCTGCCGGCGATGTACGCGGCCTGGTTCCGCGTCGGACGGGACGACGCGCGACTCGGCTAGAATGTCGCGCTTTCCGGGAAATCCGGTGCAGGCCGCGCGGGTGGCGAAATTGGTAGACGCACCAGGTTTAGGTCCTGACGCCTTCACGGGCGTGCCGGTTCGAGTCCGGCCCCGCGCACCACATGCAGACGTCTTCCGGTTTCCTGCGCCGGACGTCCCTCCTGAATTCAAGCAACTGTAGAGCTTCAGAACATGGCTGTTACCGTGGAGACCCTCGACAAGCTCGAGCGCCGCATCACCCTGACCCTGTCGGCCGAGGAGATCAAGAACGAGGTCGAGACCCGCCTGAAGAAACTGGCCCGCACGGTCAAGGCCGACGGATTCCGTCCGGGCAAGGTGCCGATGAATGTCGTGGCCCAGCGCTACGGCTTCTCGGTCCAGTACGAAGTGATGAACGACAAGGTCGGCGCCGCCTTCGCGCAGGCCGCTGGCGAGGCCCAGGTCCGTGTGGCCGGCACCCCGCGCATCTCCGAGAAGGAAGACGCCGCCGAAGGCCAGCTGCAGTTCGACGCCGTCTTCGAGGTCTATCCTGAAGTCGTCATCGGCGACCTGACCGCCGTCGAGATCGAGCGCGCCAGCGCCGAGGTCAACGACGCCGCGATCGACCGCACCCTCGACATCCTGCGCAAGCAGCGCCGCACCTTCACCGAGCGCGCCGCCGGCGAGGAAGCCACCGACGGCGACCGCGTCACCATCGACTTCGACGGCTCGATCGACGGCGAGCGCTTCGAGGGCGGCAAGGCCGAGGACTTCCAGTTCCTGCTGGGCGAAGGCCGCATGCTGGAAGCCTTCGAGAAGGCCGTGCGCGGCATGAAGGCCGGCGAGTCCAAGACCTTCCCGCTGAAGTTCCCGGACGACTACCACGGCTCGGACGTGGCGGGCAAGGAAGCCGACTTCCTGGTCACGCTGAAGAAGGTCGAGCAGCAGAACCTGCCGGTGGTCGATGATGCCTTCGCCGAGTCGCTGGGCATCACCGAAGGCGGCGTCGAAGGCCTGCGCGCCGACATCCGCAAGAACCTCGAGCGCGAGGTCAAGTTCCGCGTCGCCGCCCGCAACAAGCAGGCGGTGATGGACGCCATCGAGAAGGCCGTCACCTTCGACCTGCCCAAGGCGCTGGTCGATGCGGAAGTCGAGCGCCTGGTGGCCAACGCCCGTGCCGACCTGAAGCAGCGTGGCATCAAGGACGCCGACAAGGCCCCGATCCCGGCCGAGATGTTCACCGCGCAGGCCGAGCGCCGCGTGCGCCTGGGCCTGTCGCTGGCCGAGCTGGTGCGTGCGAACTCGCTGTCGGCCACGCCGGACCAGCTGCGCGCCCACATCGAGGAGATGGCGCAGAGCTACGAGCGTCCGCAGGACGTCATCGCCTGGTACATGGGCGACCAGCAGCGCATGGCCGAGGTCGAGGCGGTGGTCATCGAGGCCAACGTCACCGACTTCGTGCTGGGTCAGGCCAAGGTCACCGACAAGGTCCTGGGCTTCGACGAGCTGATGGGCGCCTGACACGCGCCTGAAGCCGACGTTTCCAGTCGGTGAAACGATCACAAGGGGCGCCTAAGGCGCCCCTTGTCACATGATCGGCACACCCGTTCCGGGTGTTGAATTACGCAAACCCCCATAATCGGGTTCGTCGCGGACGTCGCGGCCTTTCCGGTCCGAAACGTCCCCGCGCCAGACAAGAGTGAAGCTTCAAGGGTCCGCAATGAGCGCAATCGACACGCAGAATCTGGGCATGGTGCCCATCGTCATCGAACAGTCCGGACGCGGAGAGCGCTCCTACGACATCTACTCGCGCCTGCTGCGCGAGCGTGTCATCTTCCTGGTCGGTCCGGTCAACGACCAGACCGCCAACCTGGTCGTCGCGCAGCTGCTGTTCCTCGAGAGCGAGAATCCCGACAAGGACATCTCGCTGTACATCAACTCGCCCGGTGGCAGCGTCTCGGCCGGCATGTCGATCTTCGACACGATGCAGTTCATCAAGCCGCAGGTCTCGACGCTGTGCATGGGCATGGCCGCCAGCATGGGCGCCTTCCTGCTGTCGGCGGGTGCACCGGGCAAGCGCTTCGCGCTGCCGAACTCGAAGATCATGATCCACCAGCCGCTCGGCGGCGCCCAGGGTCAGGCCACCGACATCGAGATCCATGCCCGCGAGATCCTGAAGACGCGCGAGCAGCTCAACCGCATCCTCGCCGAGCGCACCGGCCAGCCGCTCGAGAAGATCCAGAACGACACCGAGCGCGACTACTACATGTCCGCCGCCGAGGCGCAGACCTATGGCCTGATCGACCAGGTCATCGCCAAGCGCGGCTGATGCCCGGCTGGCGTTTCCCGGCATTTCCTTTCCTTCGACTCGAGGCCGCATCCCATGCCTGACAAAAAAGGCTCTCCCGGCGAAAAGACGCTGTACTGCTCGTTCTGCGGCAAGAGCCAGCACGAGGTCAAGAAGCTGATCGCCGGCCCCTCGGTGTTCATCTGCGACGAGTGCATCGAGCTGTGCAACGACATCATCCGTGACGAGGCCCCGGGAGCCGAGGCCCAGGCCGGCGCCAAGGCCGGCCGCGACGATCTGCCGGTGCCGGCCGAGATCAAGGCCAGCCTCGACCAGTACGTGATCGGGCAGGAGCAGGCCAAGCGCACGCTGTCGGTGGCGGTCTACAACCACTACAAGCGCCTGAAGCACATGGCCGGCAAGACGAAGTCCGACGACGTCGAGCTGACCAAGAGCAACATCCTGCTGATCGGCCCGACCGGCTCGGGCAAGACGCTGCTGGCGCAGACGCTGGCGCGGCTGCTCAACGTGCCCTTCGTGATCGCCGACGCCACCACGCTCACCGAGGCGGGCTATGTCGGCGAGGACGTCGAGAACATCATCCAGAAGCTGCTGCAGAACTGCAACTACGAGGTCGAGCGCGCCCAGCGCGGCATCGTCTACATCGACGAGATCGACAAGATCAGCCGCAAGGCCGACAACCCGTCGATCACCCGCGATGTCTCCGGCGAGGGCGTGCAGCAGGCGCTGCTGAAGCTGGTCGAGGGCACGATGGCGTCGGTTCCCCCGCAGGGCGGGCGCAAGCATCCGAACCAGGATTTCCTGCAGATCGACACGACCAACATCCTGTTCATCTGCGGCGGTGCCTTCGACGGTCTGGAGAAGGTCATCGCCAACCGCTCCGAGAAGTCGGGCATCGGTTTCGGCGCCTCGGTCAAGAGCAAGCAGGAACGCAGCATCACCGAGGTGTTCCGCCAGATCGAGCCCGAGGATCTGGTCAAGTTCGGCCTGATTCCCGAACTGGTCGGCCGCCTGCCGGTGATCGCCACGCTGGGCGAGCTGACCGAGGACGCGCTGGTGCAGATCCTGACCGAGCCGAAGAACGCGCTGGTCAAGCAGTACCAGAAGCTGTTCGGCATGGACGGCGTCGAGCTGGAAGTGCGCTCGTCGGCGCTGTCGGCGATCTCGCGCAAGGCCCTCAAGCGCAAGACCGGCGCGCGCGGCCTGCGCTCGATCATGGAGCAGGCGCTGATGGACACGATGTTCGACCTGCCCACCTTCGACGGCGTCGCCAAGGTCGTCGTCGACGAGCACACCATCGAGGATGGCACGAAGCCGCTGCTCGTGTACCGCGAGCAGGCCAAGGCCAGCGCCTGAGTGATCCCGCACCGGGGCGCCGGGGCGGGAGTCGCCCTTGCAAACCGGTGCCGCGGTCCCAGATGGGACTGCAGAAAGAGAGGTTCTGATGTCAGGCCACCCCATTCTTCCCCCGGACCCGATCACGCTGCCGCTGCTGCCGCTGCGCGATGTCGTGGTCTTCCCGCACATGGTCATCCCGCTGTTCGTGGGCCGGCCGAAGTCGATCAAGGCCCTCGAGGCCGCGATGGAGGCGGGTCGCCAGATCATGCTGGTGGCCCAGAAGGCCGCCGGCAAGGACGAGCCCAAGCCCGACGACATGTTCGAGACCGGCTGCGTCTCCAGCATCCTGCAGATGCTGAAGCTGCCCGATGGCACGGTGAAGGTGCTGGTCGAGGGCATGCAGCGCGCCACCACCCAGAGCATCGACGACAGCGGCGAGCATTTCACCGCGGTGGTCACGCCGGTGCCGGTGCCCGACCAGGGCTCGCCGGAAATCGAGGCACTGCGCCGTGCGGTCACCCAGCAGTTCGACCAGTACGTCAAGCTCAACAAGAAGATTCCGCCGGAGATCCTGACCTCGATCGCCGGGATCGACGACGCCGGTCGTCTGGCCGACACCATCGCCGCGCACCTGCCGCTCAAGCTCGAGAACAAGCAGCTGGTGCTCGACATGGTGCCGGTCGACAAGCGCCTCGAGAAGCTGCTCGAGCTGCTCGAGCACGAGGTCGACATCCTCCAGGTCGAGAAGCGCATCCGCGGCCGCGTCAAGCGCCAGATGGAGAAGAGCCAGCGCGAGTACTACCTCAACGAGCAGGTCAAGGCCATCCAGAAGGAGCTCGGCGAGGGCGAGGAGGGCGCCGATCTCGAGGAGCTCGAGAAGAAGATCGCCGCTGCCCGCATGTCGAAGGAAGCGCGCAAGAAGGCCGATGCCGAGCTGAAGAAGCTCAAGCTGATGTCGCCGATGTCGGCCGAGGCCACCGTCGTGCGCAACTTCATCGACACGCTGGTCAACCTGCCGTGGGCGAAGAAGAGCAAGGTCAAGCACGACCTGCCGCTGGCCGAGGAGGTGCTCGACGAGGACCACTTCGGTCTCGACAAGGTCAAGGAACGCATTCTCGAGTACCTCGCGGTGCAGCAGCGCGTCGACAAGGTCAAGGCGCCCATCCTGTGCCTGGTCGGACCGCCGGGCGTGGGCAAGACCTCGCTGGGGCAGTCGGTGGCGCGCGCCACCGGCCGCAAGTTCGTCCGCATGGCGCTGGGCGGCGTGCGCGACGAGGCCGAGATCCGCGGCCACCGCCGCACCTACATCGGCTCGATGCCGGGCAAGGTGCTGCAGTCGCTGACCAAGGTCGGCGTGCGCAATCCGCTGTTCCTGCTCGACGAGATCGACAAGCTGGGCATGGACTTCCGGGGCGACCCGTCGTCGGCGCTGCTCGAGGTGCTCGATCCTGAGCAGAACCATACCTTCAGCGACCATTACGTCGAGGTCGACTTCGACCTGTCGGACGTGATGTTCATCGCCACGTCCAACAGCATGAACATTCCGCCGGCGCTGCTCGACCGGATGGAAGTCATCCGCCTGTCGGGCTACACCGAGGACGAGAAGGTCTCGATTGCCCAGCGCTACCTGCTGCCCAAGCAGCGCGAGAACAACGGCGTCAAGGACAGCGAGATGGAGGTCACCGAGGACGCCATCCGCGCGGTGATCCGCTACTACACCCGCGAGGCTGGCGTGCGCTCGCTCGAGCGCGAGGTCTCCAAGATCTGCCGCAAGGTGGTCAAGGGCCTGTCGCTGAAGAAGTACGAGGGCCAGGTCGTCGTGACGGCCGAGAACCTCAACGACTTCCTGGGCGTGCGCAAGTACAGCTACGGCGAGGCCGAGAAGGACAACCAGGTCGGTCAGGTCAACGGGCTGGCCTGGACCGAGGTGGGCGGCGACCTGCTGACCATCGAGGCCGCGGTGATGAACGGCAAGGGTGCCATCACCCGCACCGGCTCGCTCGGCGACGTGATGAAGGAATCGGTCGAGGCCGCGCGCACCGTGGTGCGCAGCCGTGCCGCCCGCCTGGGCATCAAGGACGAGCTGTTCGAGAAGCGTGACATCCACATTCACGTGCCCGACGGCGCCACGCCCAAGGATGGTCCGAGCGCGGGTGCCGCGATGGCCACCGCCTTCGTGTCGGCGCTGACCGGCATCCCGGTGCGTGCCGATGTCGCGATGACCGGCGAGATCACGCTGCGCGGCGAGGTCACCGAGATCGGCGGGCTGAAGGAGAAGCTGCTGGCGGCCCACCGCGGCGGCATCCGCACCGTGCTGATCCCGCAGGACAATGCCAAGGATCTCCAGGACATTCCCGAGAACGTCAAGAGCCAGCTCGAGATCATTCCGGTGAAGTGGTTCGATCGTGTCCTGGAAGTGGCCCTCGAGCGTCTGCCCGAGCCGCTGCCTGACGAGGAGATCAAGGCCGAAGCGCCGAAGGCGGCCGAGCCTGCCGTGGGCGCGGTCATCGAAGCGGCGACCAAGCACTGACGGGTGCACTGAAAAAAAACGGCCGAAACGCTTGCGCGTCGAGAATAAGGTGTTCTATACTTTCGTTCTCGACGCAGCGCAGACAACCAAATCAGCGCAGCAAAGCGAAGAGAAATGCGGGAATAGCTCAGTTGGTAGAGCGCAACCTTGCCAAGGTTGAGGTCGCGAGTTCGAGCCTCGTTTCCCGCTCCAGATACTGATGTCGGTGGCGCGGTAGCAAAGCGGTTATGCAGCGGATTGCAAATCCGTCCAGGGCGGTTCGACTCCGCCCCGCGCCTCCAGAGTCGATGCGGGAATAGCTCAGTTGGTAGAGCGCAACCTTGCCAAGGTTGAGGTCGCGAGTTCGAGCCTCGTTTCCCGCTCCAGATTCTCGTCTGGTGTCATGATCGCGAAGAATTCAGGTTCTCGCTTCAGGCCCGGGTGGTGAAACTGGTAGACACTGCGGACTTAAAATCCGCCGCCTTGAAAAGGGCGTACGGGTTCGATTCCCGTCCCGGGCACCAGTTTCGACAAGTCATTGCCAGTTACGCGGGAATAGCTCAGTTGGTAGAGCGCAACCTTGCCAAGGTTGAGGTCGCGAGTTCGAGCCTCGTTTCCCGCTCCAACATAAAAAGAGTCGTCCACCGGACGACTCTTTTTTTTGTCCCATCATCCTCGGTGGGCGATGTCGCGCTGCCGGTGTCCTCGTCCGGCACGCAGGTGCCTATCATTGCGCCATGTCTTCCCAGATCCCCGGCTACTTTCCTTCTCCCGGCTCGCGCGGCACTGACGACGAGGTCGCGCGCCTGCGCGTGCCACCGCATTCGATCGAGGCCGAGCAGAGCGTTCTCGGCGGCCTGCTGCTCGACAACAGCGCCTCCGACCGTGCCGGCGATGTGCTGAGCGAATCGGATTTCTACCGCTACGAGCATCGGCTGATCTACACCGCGATCATGTCGCTGGTCAGCGGCAGTCGTCCGGCCGATGTGATCACCGTCTTCGAGCAGCTGCAGAGCCTGGGCAAGGCGGAGGAGGTCGGGGGACTGGCCTATCTGAATGCGCTGGCCAACAGCGTGCCGGGCGCGGCCAATCTGCGTCGCTATGCCGAGATCGTGCGCGAACGTGCGATCCTGCGCCGCCTGGTCGAGACCAGCGACGAGATCGCCACCCGTGCGCTCAATCCGCAGGGTGCGGCCGTGTCGGCCATCCTGGACGAGGCCGAGGCCAAGATCTTCAAGATCGGCGAGGAGGGCTCGCGCAACAAGCAGGGTTTCCATTCGCTCGACAATCTGGTGGTGCAGCTGATCGACCGGGTGCAGGAGCTGGCCGACAGCGGCGCCGGCGATGTGACCGGCGTGGCCAGCGGCTTCATCGATCTCGACCGGATGACGGCCGGCCTGCAGGGCGGCGACCTGATCATCCTGGCGGCACGGCCGTCGATGGGCAAGACCGCCTTTGCGCTCAACATCGCCGAACATGTGGCGGTGAAGGAGCGCAAGCCGGTGGTCGTGTTCTCGATGGAAATGGGCGCGTCGCAGCTGGCGCTGCGGATGGTGGGTTCGCTCGGGCGCATCGACCAGCAGCACCTGCGCACCGGCGCGCTGACCGACGACGAGTGGGGGCGGCTGTCGGAGGTGCTCGACCTGCTGCATGGCGTGAGCCTGTTCATCGACGAGACACCGGCGCTCACGCCGGGCGAGGTGCGGGCGCGCTCGCGCCGTCAGGCCCGCCAGTTCGGCCAGCTCGGCCTGATCGTCATCGACTACCTGCAGCTGATGAGCGGCTCTGCCTCCAGCAGCGGCGAGAACCGCGCGACCGAGATCTCCGAGATCTCTCGCGGCCTGAAGGCACTGGCCAAGGAGCTGCACTGTCCGGTGATCGCGCTGTCGCAGCTCAACCGCTCGGTCGAGACCCGGACCGACAAGCGGCCGATGATGTCGGACCTGCGCGAATCGGGTGCAATCGAGCAGGATGCGGACGTCATCATGTTCATCTACCGCGACGAGTACTACAACAAGGATTCGAAGGAGCCGGGCGTGGCCGAGATCATCATCGGCAAGCAGCGTAACGGCCCGGTCGGCACGGTCAAGCTGGCGTTCATGAAGCCGCTGACCAAGTTCGAGAACCTGGCGCCGGGCAGCTACGGCGACGAGTACTGATGATCACCGCTCGCGGGCTTCTGGTTTCCGAGCAGTGACAGGGGCTGGCCGGGTAAACCCCGATCCGGCTATAATCCTCAGGTTTGTCCGCCAACAACGCAGCCCAGCGCCATCGCGGCGTCAACCCCCCGGATCCGGCATGTGCCGGATCTCGTGGACGACCTGGTTGACCGCCGAGTTCCGATGCCGCGCTGGGCTTGCCCACATCGGAGTTCCCGTGCTGCCCGTCCTGCCTCCCGCCATTCTCGCCCTCGCAGACGGCACGGTCTTTCTTGGTACCTCGATCGGCGCTGCCGGTCACACGGTCGGTGAAGTGGTGTTCAACACCTCGATCACCGGCTATCAGGAAATCCTCACTGACCCCAGCTACTGCCGGCAGATCGTGACCCTCACGTATCCGCACATCGGCAACTATGGTGTCAACGAGCAGGATGTCGAGGCCTCGAAAGTCCATGCCGCCGGTCTGATCATCAAGGATCTGCCTGTCCGCGCTTCCAATTTCCGTCAGACCCTGACGCTGACCGAGTACCTGGTCCGCGAGGGCACGATGGCCATCGCCGACATCGACACCCGTCGCCTGACGCGCGTTCTGCGCACGAAGGGCGCGCAGAACGGCTGCACCATGTCGTTCACGGCTGACACCGTCGTGACGCAGGCGATGATCGACGAGGCGGTCGCGCTGGCGCGCTCGGCGCCGAGCATGGCCGGCCAGGATCTGGCCCAGGTCGTGACCCGCACCGCCACCGAGGCGTGGACCGAGACCGAGTGGCGCCTGACCACCGAGGCCGGCGGCCCCGGCTTCGGCGCGCAGACCGAGCCGCGCTTCCATGTCGTGGCCTATGACTTCGGCGTCAAGCGCAACATCCTGCGCATGCTGGCCGAGCGCGGCTGCAAGGTCACGGTCGTGCCGGCCAAGACCCCGGCGGCCGAGGCGCTGGCCCTGAACCCGGACGGCATCTTCCTGTCGAACGGCCCCGGCGACCCGGAGCCCTGCGACTACGCGATCGCCGCGGCCAAGGAACTGATCGAGACCGGCATCCCGACCTTCGGCATCTGCCTGGGTCACCAGATCATGGCGCTGGCCTCGGGGGCGAAGACCTTCAAGATGAAGTTCGGCCACCACGGCGGCAACCACCCGGTCAAGGATCTGGACAACGGTCGCGTGTCGATCACCAGCCAGAACCACGGCTTCGCGGTCGATGCCGACACGCTGCCGGCCAACCTGCGCCCGACGCATGTGAGCCTGTTCGACGGCACGCTCCAGGGCCTGGCCCGCACCGACCGTCCGGCCTTCTGCTTCCAGGGCCACCCGGAAGCCTCGCCCGGCCCGCACGACATCGCCTACCTGTTCGACCGCTTCACTGCGCTGATGAACGACAAGCAAGCGGAGAAGAAGAATGCCTAAGCGCAGCGACCTGAAATCCATTCTCATCATCGGCGCCGGCCCGATCATCATCGGCCAGGCCTGCGAGTTCGACTATTCCGGCGCCCAGGCCTGCAAGGCCCTGCGCGAGGAAGGCTACAAGGTCATCCTGGTCAATTCGAACCCGGCGACGATCATGACCGACCCGGCCACGGCCGACGTCACCTACATCGAGCCGATCACCTGGCAGGTGGTCGAGAAGATCATCGCCAAGGAGCGCCCGGACGCGATCCTGCCGACCATGGGCGGCCAGACCGCGCTGAACTGCGCGCTTGACCTGCACAAGCACGGCGTGCTGGACAAGTACAAGGTCGAGATGATCGGTGCCAACGAGCACGCGATCGAGAAGGCCGAGGACCGTCTGAAGTTCAAGGACGCGATGACCAAGATCGGTCTGGGCTCGGCCAAGTCGGGCATCGCGCACTCGATGGAAGAGGCCTGGGCCGTCCAGAAGGCGATCCAGGCCGAGGTCGGCGGCTCCGGCTTCCCGATGGTGATCCGCCCCAGCTTCACGCTGGGCGGCACCGGCGGCGGCATCGCCTACAACCCGGAAGAGTTCGAGGAGATCTGCAAGCGCGGCATCGACCTCTCGCCGACCAACGAGCTGCTGATCGAGGAATCGCTGATCGGCTGGAAGGAATACGAGATGGAAGTGGTCCGCGACCGTGCGGACAACTGCATCATCGTCTGCTCGATCGAGAACCTCGACCCGATGGGCATCCACACCGGTGACTCGATCACCGTGGCGCCGGCCCAGACGCTGACCGACCGCGAGTACCAGCTGCTGCGCGACGCCTCGATCGCGATCCTGCGCGAGATCGGCGTCGACACCGGCGGCTCGAACGTGCAGTTCTCGATCAACCCGCGTGACGGCCGCATGGTCGTCATCGAGATGAACCCGCGCGTCTCGCGTTCCTCGGCGCTGGCGTCGAAGGCGACCGGCTTCCCGATCGCCAAGATCGCCGCGAAGCTGGCGGTGGGCTACACGCTGGATGAACTGAAGAACGACATCACCGGCGGCGCGACCCCGGCGTCCTTCGAGCCGTCGATCGACTATGTCGTCACCAAGATCCCGCGCTTCGCCTTCGAGAAGTTCCCGGCGGCCGACGCGCACCTGACGACGCAGATGAAGTCGGTGGGCGAGGTGATGGCCATGGGCCGCACCTTCCAGGAGTCGTTCCAGAAGGCGCTGCGCGGTCTGGAGACCGGCATCGACGGTCTGACCGAGCGCTCCACCGACCGCGACGAGATCATCGAGGAGATCGGCGAGCCCGGTCCCGAGCGCATCCTGTTCGTCGGGGACGCCTTCCGTCTGGGCATGACGCTCGACGAGATCTTCGAGGAAACCGCGATCGACCCGTGGTTCCTGGCGCAGATCGAGCAGATCATCCAGACCGAGACCCAGCTCAAGGGCCGCACCCTCGAGAGCCTGTCGGCCGCCGAGCTGCGCTTCCTGAAGAAGAAGGGCTTCTCGGACAAGCGCCTGGGCAAGCTGCTGGGCTCGAACCAGCATGACGTGCGCCGCGCGCGCCAGGCCCTGGGCGTGCGCCCGGTCTACAAGCGCGTCGACACCTGCGCGGCCGAGTTCGCCACGCAGACCGCCTACCTGTACTCCTGCTACGAGGGTCTGGACGGCGAGTGCGAGGCCGAGCCGACCGACAGGAAGAAGATCATGGTGCTGGGCGGGGGCCCGAACCGCATCGGCCAGGGCATCGAGTTCGACTACTGCTGCGTTCACGCGGCCCTCGCCATGCGCGAGGACGGCTTTGAAACCATCATGGTCAACTGCAACCCCGAGACCGTCTCGACCGACTACGACACCTCCGACCGCCTGTACTTCGAGCCGGTGACGCTGGAGGACGTGCTCGAGATCGTCGACAAGGAGCGTCCCGTCGGCGTGATCGTGCAGTACGGCGGCCAGACCCCGCTGAAGCTGGCGCTCGACCTGGAAGCCAACGGCGTGCCCATCATCGGCACGACGCCCGACTCGATCGACATCGCCGAGGACCGCGAGCGCTTCCAGAAGCTGCTCAACGAGCTGGGCCTGAAGCAGCCGCCCAACCGCACCGCCCGCGCCGAGAGCGAGGCGATCGCGCTGGCCAACGAGATCGGCTACCCGCTGGTCGTGCGCCCGAGCTATGTGCTGGGCGGCCGCGCGATGGAGATCGTGCACGGCGACAAGGACCTCGAGCGCTACATGCGCGAAGCGGTGCGTGTCTCCGACAAGTCGCCGGTGCTGCTCGACCGCTTCCTCGATGATGCGGTCGAGGTCGATGTCGACTGCATCGCCGACGCCGGCGGCGACGTGATGATCGGCGGCATCATGGAGCACATCGAGCAGGCCGGCGTGCACTCCGGCGACTCGGCGTGCTCGCTCCCCCCCTACACGCTCAGCGCCGTGCTGCAGGACGAGCTGCGTCGCCAGACCGCCCAGATGGCCAAGGCGCTGAAGGTGGTCGGCCTGATGAACGTGCAGTTCGCGATCCAGGGCGACGTGACTGGCGGGCTCGATGCCTGCACCGTCTACGTGCTGGAAGTGAACCCGCGCGCCTCGCGCACCGTGCCCTACGTCTCGAAGGCCACCGGCCAGTCGCTGGCGAAGATCGCCGCGCGCTGCATGGCCGGCCAGAAGCTGGCCGACCAGAAGGGCTTGAACGGCGAGGCGCCGCGCGAGATCGTGCCGCCGTACTTCAGCGTCAAGGAAGCGGTCTTCCCGTTCAACAAGTTCCCTGGCGTCGACCCGATCCTGAGCCCGGAAATGCGCTCGACCGGCGAAGTCATGGGCACCGGCAAGACCTTCGCCGAGGCAATGCTCAAGAGCCAGCTCGGTGCGGGCTCGCGCCTGCCGCGCAGCGGCAACGTGGTGATCTCGGTCAAGGCCAGCGATCACGCCCGCGCCGTCGGCGTGGCGCGCGACCTGCACCAGCTCGGCTTCGGCATCGTCGCGACCAAGGGCACCGCTGCGGCCATCGCTGCCGGTGGCATCCCGGTCAAGGTGGTCAACAAGCTGAAGGACGGCCGTCCGCACATCGTCGACATGATCAAGGGCGGCGAGATCCAGCTGGTCTTCACCACCGTCGACGAGACCCGCACCGCGATTGCCGACTCGCGCCACATCCGCACTGCGGCCCTGGCCAACCGGGTGACCTACTACACCACGATGGCCGGCTGCGAGGCCGCCACCGAGGCGCTGAAGCACCAGGACGGACTGAGCGTCGTGTCGCTGCAGGAACTGCACGCCGAGCTCGGCTGAAACTGAACTAAACTGCGCGGGCTGCCGCCCGTGCAGCCCCGTGCCGCCGCCGGCCTTCCGCAAGGAAGCAGGCGGCGGTTCGCTTTTGTTGATACCCGACCGATCGAAGAACACCCATGGCCACGATTCCGCTGACCAAGCGCGGCGCCGAGCTGCTGAAGGAAGAGCTGCACCGCCTCAAGACCGTCGAACGCCCGGCGGTCATCCAGGCGATCGCCGAGGCCCGCGCCCAGGGCGACCTGTCCGAGAACGCCGAGTACGACGCCGCCAAGGACAAGCAGGGCTTCATCGAGGGCCGCATCCTCGAGGTCGAGGCCAAGCTGTCGGTCGGACAGGTGATCGATCCGGCTTCGCTCAATGCCGGCGGCAAGGTGGTGTTCGGTGCCACCGTCGATCTGGAAGAGGAAGAAAGCGGCGACGCGGTCACCTATCAGATCGTCGGCGAGGACGAGGCCGACATCAAGTTCGGCCGCATCTCGGTGGGGTCGCCGATCGCACGCGCGCTGATCGGCAAGGAAGCCGGCGACGTCGCCACCGTCAATGCACCCGGTGGCCTGAAGAACTACGAGATCATCGAGGTCCGCTACTGCTGAGCGGCAGGGCCGGGCAAGGAGAGCCGATGTTGCTGTGTCGCATCCGCACGCTGCTGGCCGCGCTGTGGCTCGGGCTGGTCGTCACGCTCGGCGCGGCGGTGACGCCGACGCTGTTCGCGATGCTCGAGCGCACCGAGGCTGGCCGCATCGCCGGTCAGCTCTTCCGCATCGAGGCCCATGCGGGCCTGGGGCTGGCGGTGGCGCTGTTCCTGATCGAGCGCCGGCTGGCCTCGCTGCGCATGGCCGCGGGGCGTGGTTCGGTGATGTCGCTGAACCTGCTGCTGGTGCTGGGCGCGCTGTTCTGCACCGTGCTGGGCTTCTTCGCGCTGCAGCCGATGATGGAGGCGGCACGGCTTGGCCAGGGCAGCTTCAGCTTCGGTGCGCTGCATGGCGCCTCGAGCACGCTCTTCCTGGTCAAGGGCCTGCTGCTGCTGGGGCTGGTCTGGCGCGCTGCGGGCGAGAGTCCGGCCTGAAAAGGCACAGGCCCCCGCAGCGATGAGATGCTGCGGGGGCCTGTTCTTCTTGGCAGTCTGCTTTGAGCCGGCTCAGTCCTGCTGGCGCTTCTTGGTGCTGGTGGGGCGGTTCTTGGCCCGCTTGACCAGGCCGCCGGTGGTCAGACGCTGGTTGCCCAGGATGGTGACCTTCTTGATCTGCGCGCGGTGCGATCCGCTCTTCGAGAAGGTCAGCAGCTTGACGACACGCGGCGCGGCGGCGCGGCGGTCCTCGCTGCGCTCTTCGGTGCGCTCCTTTTCGGGCAGCGGGCGCCACAGCACCAGCAGCTTGCCGATATGCTGGATCGGCGCGGCATCGAGTTCATGCGCGAGCTGGACCAGCAGGCCCTCGCGCGCACCGCGGTCGTCGCTGAAGACGCGCACCTTGATCAGTCCGTGCGCTTTCAGCGCGGCATCGGTCTCCTTGAGGACGGCAGGGGTCAGGCCCTCGGATCCGATCATGACGACGGGATCGAGGTGATGGGCCGCAGCGCGATGTTCCTTGCGCTGGGCCGGGGTCAGTTGGATGGCAGCCATGCCTCTATTATCGTTCCTAGCATGAAGATCGACAGCAAGAGCAAGAAAATCAACAAGGCGTGGCTGAACGCGCACGTCAACGACCCCTATGTGCGGCAGGCGCAGAAGGAGGGCTACCGCTCTCGTGCGGCCTACAAGCTCAAGGAGATCGACGAGACCTTTCACCTGATCCGGCCCGGACAGGTGGTGGTCGATCTGGGCGCGTCGCCCGGTGCCTGGAGCCAGTATCTGCGCCGTCGCTTTGCGCCGAAGGAGGCCGGCGCCGGTGGTGCGGCCGTCGGCGAGCTCGACGGCACGATCATCGCGCTGGACCTGCTGGACTTCGAGCCGATCGAGGGCGTGAACTTCATCCAGGGCGACTTCCGCGAGGATGCGGTGCTGCAGCAGCTGGTGAGCATGCTGGGCGGCCGGCCGGTGGATGTGGTCGTCTCCGACATGGCGCCCAATCTCTCGGGTGTCGGCGTGACCGATGCGGCGCGGGTCGAGCTGCTGATCGAGCTGGCGATCGACTTCGCGCAGTCGCATCTGAAGCCCGAGGGCGCGCTGGTCTGCAAGGTCTTCCATGGCGGCGGCTACGCCCAGCTCGTCGAGCTGTTCCGCCAGCATTTCCGGGTCGTCAAGCCGTGCAAGCCGAAGGCCTCGCGGGACAAATCTTCCGAAACCTTTCTGGTCGGCATCGGTCTCAAGCGCAGGTCGGCCTGATAAATGGCAACGATCTTGTCGGCACGGGGTCTCGTGTCGATGTCGTCCATGACTTTTACCCCGGGGCACAAGGTCTTCCGGGCATTTCGTCAGGGGCGGGGGGGTTGACTGGACTAGAATCGTCCACATCTACCGCGTTGGTGCATCCGTCCTGCTGTCGGGACCGGATGCAGAGCCCGCGAATCGGGCAGGAGATTGGATCAATGAAGGAGCCGCGGTGAACAATCAATGGTTCTCCAAAGTCGCTGTGTGGCTGGTGATCGCCCTCGTGCTGTTCACTGTCTTCAAGCAATTCGACCGCACGGCCACCGCCGGCAACCAGATCGGGTATTCGGAATTCCTCGAGGAGGTCCGCGCCAAGCGCATCCGGGAGGTGGTCCTGCAGGAAAACCCGGGCGGCGCGGAGATCGAGGCGCTGACCACCGACGACAAGCGCATCCGCACAACGGCCACCTATCTGGACCGCGGGCTGGTTGGCGACCTGATCAACAACGGCATCAAGTTCCGTGTCAAGCCGCGTGACGAGCCTTCGCTGCTGACCAGCCTGCTGATCTCCTGGGGTCCGATGCTGCTGCTGATCGGCGTGTGGGTCTACTTCATGCGCCAGATGCAGGGCGGCGGCAAGGGCGGGGCGTTCAGCTTCGGCAAGAGCCGTGCGCGCATGCTCGACGACACCAACAACTCGGTCACCTTCGCCGATGTCGCCGGTTGCGACGAGGCCAAGGAGGAGGTCAAGGAGCTGGTGGACTTCCTGAAGGATCCGCAGAAGTTCCAGAAGCTCGGCGGCCGCATCCCGCGTGGCGTGCTGATGGTCGGCCCTCCGGGCACCGGCAAGACGCTGCTGGCCAAGTCGATCGCCGGCGAAGCCAAGGTGCCGTTCTTCTCGATCTCCGGCTCCGACTTCGTTGAAATGTTCGTCGGTGTCGGTGCCGCCCGTGTGCGCGACATGTTCGAGCAGGCCAAGAAGAACGCGCCGTGCATCATCTTCATCGATGAAATCGATGCGGTCGGTCGCCATCGTGGCGCCGGCCTGGGCGGTGGCAACGACGAGCGCGAGCAGACCCTGAACCAGATGCTGGTCGAGATGGACGGCTTCGAGACCAATCTCGGCGTCATCGTGATCGCGGCGACCAACCGTCCGGACATCCTGGATCCGGCGCTGCTGCGCCCGGGCCGCTTCGACCGTCAGGTCTATGTGACGCTGCCGGACGTGCGTGGTCGCGAGCAGATCCTGAACGTGCACATGCGCAAGATTCCGATCGGCCAGGACATCCGCGCTGACATCCTGGCGCGTGGCACACCGGGTTTCTCCGGTGCCGATCTGGCCAACCTGGTCAACGAGGCCGCCCTGTTCGCCGCCCGCCGCAATGCGCGCGTGGTCGACATGGTCGACTTCGAGAAGGCCAAGGACAAGATCATGATGGGCCCCGAGCGCAAGTCCATGGTCATGCCCGAGGAGGAGCGCAAGAACACCGCCTATCACGAGGCCGGTCACGCGCTGGTGGCTCGCCTGCTGCCCAAGACCGACCCGGTGCACAAGGTGACGATCATCCCGCGCGGTCGTGCGCTGGGCGTGACGATGCAGCTGCCCGAAGGCGACCGCTACAGCATGGACAAGGGCCGCATGCTCTCGACCATCTCGGTGCTCTTTGGCGGCCGCATCGCCGAAGAGGTCTTCATGGACCAGATGACCACTGGCGCCAGCAACGACTTCGAGCGTGCGACCCAGATCGCCCGCGACATGGTGACCCGCTACGGCATGACCGATGCGCTCGGTCCGATGGTCTACGCCGACAACGAGGGCGAGGTCTTCCTCGGCCGCTCGGTCACGAAGACCACCAACATGTCCGAGCAGACGATGCAGAAGGTCGATGGCGAGATTCGGCGCATCATCGACGAGCAGTACGCGCTGGCGCGTCGCCTCATCGAGGAGCATCAGGACAAGATGCATGTCATGGCCAAGGCGCTGCTCGACTGGGAAACCATCGATGCCGAGCAGATCGACGACATCATGAACGGGCGTCCGCCGCGTCCGCCGAAGGACTGGACCCCGTCGGTCGGCCGGCCCGGTGGTCCGTCGAATCCGTCGGTCAGCTCCGGCAATGCCGCTGCCACGGCCTGATGATCTGACCTGACGGCGCAAGCCGGACCGATGCGAACGGGGCCTGAGGGCCCCGTTTGTCTTGTTGACTCAGTCTGGAATCGCCGCTGCTTCGGCCTGCCAGGCGAAATCCAGCCAGCGCCTGGCGAAGCTCTCCAGCCGGACCTGCTCGCCGGTGGTCCACAGCCTGGCCGCATCGGTGGCGGCTGCCACCGGCAATGCAGTTCGGGCTGGCAGCGACTCGCACAGGTGGCGTGTGCGCCGCGCGACTGCGTCCGAGGTGTCGATCAGCCTGACCATCGGGCCGAGTTCGGCCTGGATGTGATGAGCGACGAAGGGATAGTGGGTGCAGCCGAGCACCACGGTGTCGACCTGCTGCTCGCGCAGCGGCGCGCAGTGCTCGGCAACCCTGGACCTGACCTCGGGTGAATCGACTTCGCCGCCTTCGATGGCTGCGGCCAGGCCGGGGCAGGGCTGCAGCCGCAGGTCGACATGAGCCGCGTGGGCCTGGGCCAGCAACCGGAAGCGCTCGCTGCGCAGCGTGCCGGTGGTGGCCATCACGCCGATGCGGCCGTTGCGCGTCAGTCCGGCGGCCGGCTTGATGCCCGGCTCGACGCCGACGATCGGCCAGACCGGATGGTCCTGGCGCAGCGCGGAAACGGCCGCTGCGGTCGCGGTGTTGCAGGCGATGACCAGCAGATCGGCGCCGCGTTTGCGCAGGAAGGCGGCAATCGCGCGCGACCGGGCGATGACATGCGCGTCGCCGCGCTCGCCGTAGGGTGCATGACCGGAGTCGGCCACATACATCAGCTCGGCCGCCGGCAGCAGCGAGCGGATCGCACGCAGCACCGACAGTCCGCCCAGCCCGGAATCGAACACGCCGATGCGAGCGGTGGCCGCGGAGGGAGGGCAGGCAGTCGGCGTGATCACGGCAGAAAGGCAGGCAGGCAAGGTCGGCCGGGCAGTCTAGCAGCCGCCTTCTCAGGGAGATCCCGAGGTGCGTGACCCGGAAACGTCGCCGTTTTCATTCTAGAATCGAACGGTCGTGCTTTTTTGAGGCGACGGTGCCACAATCCGTCGCAATTTCATCCGAGCCGGACCCTAAAATCCGGCTCCCCATCTACAGCATGCAGACTTTGGAGAACCTCGCATGAAGGCACTCGTACCCGTCAAGCGGGTGGTCGACTACAACGTGAAGGTGCGCGTGAAGAGCGACGGCACCGGCGTGGACATCGCCAACGTGAAGATGAGCATGAACCCCTTCGACGAGATTGCCGTCGAGGAAGCGGTGCGACTGAAGGAGAAGGGCATCGTCACGGAGATCGTGGCGGTGTCGTGCGGCGTGAGCCAGTGCCAGGAGACGCTGCGCACGGCGATGGCCATCGGTGCCGACCGCGGCATCCTGGTCGAGACCGATGCCGAACTGCAACCGCTGGCGGTGGCGAAGATCCTGAAGGCGCTGGTCGACAAGGAACAGCCCGGCCTGGTGATCCTGGGCAAGCAGGCGATCGACGACGACTGCAACCAGACTGGCCAGATGCTGGCGGCGCTGGCGGATCTGCCGCAGGCGACCTTCGCGTCGAAGGTCGAGGTGGCGGACGGCCGTGCAGTGGTGACACGCGAGGTCGACGGCGGTCTGGAGACGGTGTCGGTGGCGCTGCCGGCGGTGCTGACGACGGACCTGCGCCTGAACGAGCCGCGGTATGTCACGCTGCCGAACATCATGAAGGCGAAGAAGAAGCCGCTGGAGACCGTCAAGCCGGACGCGCTGGGCGTGGACGTGGGGCCGCGCATCAAGACGCTGCAGGTGGCCGAGCCGGCCAAGCGCAGCGCCGGCATCAAGGTGGCGGACGTGGCGACGCTGGTCGCCAAGCTGAAGAACGAAGCGAAGGTGATCTGAGATGGCTGCACTCGTCATTGCTGAACACGACAATGCGTCCATCAAGGGTGCGACGCTGAACACCGTGACCGCTGCGGCGCAGCTCGGTGAAGTGCATGTGCTGGTCGCGGGCGCGAACGCCGCGGCGGCCGCGGCGGCCGCGGCGCAGATCGCCGGCGTCGCCAAGGTGCTGCATGCGGACGGTGGCAGCCTGGCCGACGGCCTGGCCGAGAACCTCGCGGCGCAGGTGCTGACGGTGGCCGGCGGCTACAGCCACCTGCTGTTCCCGGCGACGGCCAGCGGCAAGAACGTCGCGCCGCGCGTGGCGGCCAAGCTGGACGTGGCCCAGGTCAGCGACATCACCCGGGTCGTCAGCGCCGACACCTTCGAGCGCCCGATCTACGCCGGCAACGCGGTCGCCACCGTGCAGAGCCTGGACGCCGTCAAGGTCATCACCGTGCGCTCGACTGGCTTCGACGCCGCGGCCGCCACCGGCGGCAGCGCCGCGGTGGAGACCGTCGCTGCAGCCGCCGACTCCGGCAAGAGCACCTTCGTCGGCCGCGAGGTCACGAAGAGCGACCGTCCGGAGCTGACCGCCGCGAAGATCATCGTCTCGGGTGGCCGCGCGCTGGGCTCGAGCGAGAAGTTCGACGAAGTGCTGACGCCGCTTGCCGACAAGCTCGGCGCCGCGCTGGGCGCCAGCCGCGCCGCGGTCGATGCCGGCTACGCGCCGAACGACTGGCAGGTCGGCCAGACCGGCAAGATCGTCGCGCCGCAGCTGTATGTGGCCTGCGGCATCTCGGGCGCGATCCAGCACCTGGCCGGCATGAAGGACTCCAAGGTGATCGTCGCGATCAACAAGGATCCGGAGGCCCCGATCTTCCAGGTGGCCGACTACGGCCTGGAAGCCGACCTGTTCGCGGCCGTGCCTGAGCTGGTCAAGACCCTCTGATCCCTGCGATCGTCCGGCAGACGACATGCCGACCTCCCCGAAAAGGGCGCCCCACTGGCTGAGGCGCCTTTTTTTCGGCCCGACGCCCGATTTTTGCCCCTGAAACCACCCCAAAGGACCCCGAAATGACCTACCGAGCCCCCCTCAAGGATTTCCTGTTCGGCCTGAAGGAGCTGGCCGGTCTGGACCAGCTCACGCAGATCGACGCCTTCGCCGAGGCCGGTCTGGACACCGCGCAGGCGGTGCTGGAGGAGTGCGCGAAGTTCAACGAAGGCGTCGTCGCGCCGCTGAACTGGGAGGGTGACAAGAACCCCTCGAGCTGGAAGGACGGCGTCGTCACCACCACGCCGGGCTTCAAGGACGCGTTCAGGCAGTACGGCGAAGGTGGCTGGCAGGGCCTGCAGCACCCGGTCGAGTTCGGCGGCCAGGGGCTGCCCAAGGCGATCGGCGCGGCCTGCGGCGAGATCCTCAACAGCGCCAACCTGAGCTTCGCGCTGTGCCCGCTGCTGACCGATGGCGCGATCGAGGCGCTGCTGACCGCTGGCTCCGAGGAGCAGAAGGCGCTGTACCTGCCGCCGATGAACGAAGGCCGCTGGACCGGCACGATGAACCTGACCGAGCCGCAGGCCGGCTCCGACCTGGCCGCGGTGCGCACCAAGGCCGAGCCGCAGCCGGACGGCAGCTATCGTGTCTTCGGCACGAAGATCTTCATCACCTACGGCGAGCACGACATGGCCGAGAACATCGTCCACCTGGTGCTGGCGCGCGTCGCCGGTGCGCCGGAGGGCGTCAAGGGCATCAGCCTGTTCATCGTGCCGAAGTTCATGGTCGGTGCCGACGGCTCGCTGGGCGAGCGCAACGACGTGCACTGCGTCTCGATCGAGCACAAGATGGGCATCAAGGCCAGCCCGACCGCGGTGCTGCAGTTCGGTGACCACGGCGGCGCGGTCGGCTACCTGGTCGGCCAGGAGAACCGCGGCCTCGAGTACATGTTCATCATGATGAACTCGGCGCGCTTCGCGGTCGGCGTGCAGGGCATCGCGGTGGCCGAGCGGGCCTACCAGAAGGCGGTGCAGTACGCACGCGACCGCGTGCAGTCGCGCCCGGTCGACGGCTCGGTGGCGGGTGCGGCCAGCATCATCCACCACCCGGACGTGCGCCGCATGCTGATGACGATGCGCGCCTACACCGAAGGCTGCCGCGCTCTGGCGCTGGTCTCCGGTGCTGCCTATGACGCCGCGCACCACCATCCGGATCCGGAAACCCGCAAGGCCAACCAGACCTTCTACGAGTTCATGGTGCCGCTGATCAAGGGCTATTCGACCGAGATGAGCCTGGAGGTCACCAGCCTGGGCGTGCAGGTCCACGGCGGCATGGGCTTCATCGAGGAGACCGGTGCGGCTCAGTACTACCGCGACGCCAAGATCCTGACGATCTACGAAGGCACGACCGCGATCCAGTCGAACGACCTCGTCGGTCGCAAGACCGCCCGCGACGGCGGCCAGACCGCCCGGGCGCTGGCCGACCAGATCGCGCAGACCGAGGAGCTGCTGGCCGCGCGCGACGATGCCGCCGCGCAGTCCTTTGCAAAGAACCTGAAGGCGGCCCGCCTGGCTTTCCTGGATGCGGTCGACTTCATCGCCGGCAGCGCCAAGGCCAGCCCGAACGCGGCCTACGCCGGCTCGGTGCCCTACCTGATGCTGGCCGGCAACCTGATGGCCGGCTGGCAGATGGGCCGCGCGCTGCTGGCGGCGCAGGACAGCCTGAACGAGGGCGAGGACGTCGACTTCATGAAGTCCAAGATCGTCACCGCGCGCTTCTACGCCGAGCACATCCTGGTCAAGGTGCCGGGCCTGCGCGACGCGATCGTCGGCGGCGCGGATTCGGTGTGCGACATGGCGCTGGACGCGTTCTGATGGCGTTCTGACAGCGTTCCGATGCCTGCCGCCTGAGCGACAGGGCGGGACGCCGGGCCGCGGCACACTGCGGGGGACTCTGTTCCCCGAACTCCAGCACCTCTTCAGGAGACCGTCCGTGCCGCTGCCCCCCGTCCTTGCCCGGCTGCCGCTGCCCATCATCGGCTCGCCGCTGTTCATCATCAGCAACCCGAAGCTGGTCATCGCCCAGTGCCAGGCCGGCGTCGTCGGCTCGATGCCGGCGCTCAATGCCCGCCCGGCCTCGCAGCTCGACGAGTGGCTGGCCGAGATCACCGAGACGCTGGCCGCCTACGACGCCGCGCACCCGGACGCGCCGTCCGCGCCGTTCGCGATCAACCAGATCGTGCACAAGAGCAACGACCGGCTCGAGCAGGACATGGCGCTGTGCGCCAAGTACAAGGTGCCGATCATCATCACCAGCCTGGGCGCGCGCACCGACGTGAACGACGCGGTGCACGGCTGGGGTGGCGTGGTGATGCACGACATCATCAACAACGCCTTTGCCCGCAAGGCGGTCGAGAAGGGCGCCGACGGCCTGATCGCGGTCGCCGCCGGCGCGGGCGGACACGCGGGCACCAAGAGCCCGTTTGCGCTGATCCAGGAGATCCGCCAGTGGTTCGACGGTCCGCTGGCGCTCTCGGGCTCGATCGCCTCGGGCGGCGCGGTGCTGGCGGCGCAGGCCATGGGCGCCGACTTCGCCTACATCGGCTCGGCCTTCATCGCCACCGACGAGGCGCGGGCCAGCGAAGCCTACAAGCAGTGCGTCGTCGACTCGAACAGCGACGACATCGTCTACTCGAGTCTGTTCACCGGCGTGCACGGCAACTACCTGAAGCCGTCGATCCGCGCCGCCGGCCTCGACCCGGACCGCCTGCCCGAAAGCGACCCGTCGGCGATGAACTTCGGCGGCGACGCGAAGAAGGCGTGGAAGGACATCTGGGGCTGTGGCCAGGGCATCGGCGCGATCGACGCGGTGGTGCCGGCGGCCGAGCGCGTCGCCCGGCTGCGCCGCGACTACGAGGCCGCGCGGGCGCGGCTGTGCGGCCTGGGCCGCTGAGAGGCCGCGCCGGTCGCGCAGCGAGGATCAGCCCGGCGTGGCGCCCGGCGTGCGCAGCGGCCGGTGGCTGGCGCTGTGGATCCACTCGGCGACCCGACCCAGCGGCACGACGTCGTCGACGCCACCGAGCTTGAGCGCCTCGGCGGGCATGCCGTAGACGATGCTGGTGGCCTCGTCCTGCGCGGCGGTCCAGGCGCCGGCGCGGTGCATTTCCAGCAGGCCGCGCGCGCCGTCGTTGCCCATGCCGGTCAGGATGATGCCCAGCGCGTTGCGCCCGGCGTTCTGCGCCACCGACTTGAACAGCACATCGACCGAGGGCCGGTGATGGTTGATCAGCGGCCCGTCCTTGACCTCGACGACATACTGCGCACCGCTGCGCAGCAGCCGCATGTGACGCCCGCCCGGCGCGATCAGCAGCCGGCCGTTGATGACGCGGTCGCCGTCCTTGGCCTCCATCACCTCCAGGTCGTACTGGCTGTCGAGCCGCGCCGCCAGCGAGGCGGTGAACTTCTCGGGCATGTGCTGGACCATGACGATGCCGGGCGTGGTGGTGCGGCCCAGGCCGCGCAGCACCACCTCGATCGACTGCACGCCGCCGGTGGACAGGCCGATCGCCACCACCCGGTCGGTGGTGCGGCTCATCGCCTGCTGCACCGCCGGCGGGCGGATCACCGGCGCGCTGCCAGTGGCCGGACGCTGGCTGCGCAGGCTGGCCGCGGCGGCGACATTGGCGCGCGCGGCCGCCTTGACCGCCGCGACCAGGCCGTTGCCGTCATCGGTCAGGAACTCGCGCAGCCCCTCCTTGGGCTTGGTGACGAAGCCGACCGCGCCGGCGTCGAGTGCCGCCATCGTGGTCTCGCAGCCCTTCTCGGTCAGCGTCGAGCACATCACCACCGGCGTGGGGCGCTCGTTCATCAGCTGGCGCAGGAAGGTGATGCCGTCCATGCGCGGCATCTCGACGTCCAGCACGATGACGTCCGGCCAGTCGGCCGTCATCTTCGGCATCGCGAACAGCGGGTCGCCGGCCGAGCCGATGACCTCGATGCCCCCGGCCGTCAGCGTCTCGGCCATGAAGCGGCGCACGACGGCCGAGTCGTCGATCAGGAAGGCCCGGACCGGCCGGGTGCCCGCCGCAGGGACGGCGCGGCGCGGCAGTTCAGGCATGGGTGTAGACCGCCGGGGCCAGGCTGGTGACAGGCAGGCCGAGGTTGGCGATCGACTCCGCATGGCCGGTGAAGAGCAGCCCGCCCGGCTTGAGCTTGGGCAGCACCCGGCGCACGATCTCGGCCTTGGCCGGCGGCTCGAAGTAGATCAGCACATTGCGCAGGAAGATGATGTCGAACAGGCCGATCTCCGGCAGCTGGCGCATCAGGTTGGCGTTCTCGAAGGTGACGTTCTGGCGCAGCTCCGGCGAGATCATCAGCTTGCCGGCGTTGTCGCCCTGGCCCTTCAGGCACCAGCGCTTCAGGTCGGCCTGCGCGGTCTGGCGGGCGCGCTCCATCGGGTAGACCGCGCGGCGTGCGGTGTCGACCATCGCGGTCGACAGGTCGGTGCCGACGATCTTCCAGCCGCGGGTGCCGTAGTGGTTGCCCAGCACCATCGCGATGCTGTAGGCCTCCTCGCCGGAGGAGCTGGCCGCGCTCCAGACGCGGAACTCGCCGGCCGAGGCCGGGCGCTTCTCGATGACGCTCTTCATGCGCTCGAAATGCTGCGGCTCGCGGAAGAAGTAGGTCTCGTTGGTGGTCAGCTTGTCGACCAGGCGGACCATTTCCTCGGTGTCGTTGTCGCGCATGAGCTGCTCGACGTACTGGTCGACCGAGCTCAGGCCGCGTGCCTGCGCGAGCTTCTGCAGCCGGCCGGCCACCAGCGCGCGCTTGGCATCGGTCAGCTGGATGCCCGAGACCTTGTGGAACATCGAGGTGACGGCTTCAAAGGATTTCTGGGACAGCATGGCGGCTTCCGGCGGGACGATGAGTTGAGGGGGATTGAACGAGGGAGGGGCGGCGACGACCGGCGGGTGGCTCAGGTCGCCACCGTGCTGCGGGTCAGGCGCGGCGGCGCCGACTGGCGGATCTGGTAGCGCTCGAGCGAGGCCACATCCAGGATCAGCGCGACCTCGCCGCTGCCCAGGATGGTCGAGCCGGCAATGCCCTCCAGATGCTGGAAGATGCTGCCCAGCGGCTTGATGACGGTCTGGTACTCGCCCAGCAGCCGGTCGACCAGCAGGCCGATGCGGCTGTCGGTGCTGTGCACCACGATCAGGCTCTGGCGTGTCGGGCGCGGGCCGTCATGGCCGAAGCAGCGTCGCAGGTCGATGTAGGGCACCACCTCGCCGCGCAGGTCGAAGCAGCCGCAGGCGCCGCACTCGCCCAGCGCGAAGCCCGGCGGCGTCTCGATGCATTCGGCGACGATCTCCAGCGGCAGCACATAGCTCACGCCCGCGACCTGGGTCAGGAAGCCGTCGATGATGGCCAGCGTCAGCGGCAGGCGGATCTGCATCGTCGCGCCGCGACCGGGCGTGCTGGCGACCTTGATCTGGCCGCGCAGCGACTCGACGTTGCGCTTGACCACGTCCATGCCGACGCCCCGGCCCGACAGGTTGGTCACCTGTGCGGCGGTCGAGAAGCCGGGCTCGAAGATCAGCCGGTAGACCTGCTCGTCGTCGAGCACGCTGTCGGGCGAGACCAGCTCGCGCTCGACCGCCTTCGCCAGGATGCGGTCGCGGTTCAGGCCGCGGCCGTCGTCGCTGACCTCGATGATCACGTTGCCGGACTCGTGATAGGCGTGCAGCGCCAGCGTGCCCTGGCCGGGCTTGCCGGCGGCTTCGCGGTCCTCGGCGGTCTCCAGGCCGTGGTCGAGGCTGTTGCGCACCAGGTGCATCAGCGGGTCGGCGATGGTCTCGACCATCGACTTGTCCAGCTCGGTGTCGCCGCCGGTGATCTGCAGCGCGACGTCCTTGCCGAGTTCCTTGCTGACGTCGCGCACCACGCGCTGGAAGCGGCTGAAGGTCTCGCCGATCGGCACCATGCGCAGGCCCAGGGCGCCGTCGCGCGCCTCCTGCACCAGGTCATGGATGCGCTGCGCGGCCTCGCCGAAGCGGGTCGAGCGTTCCTGCTGCGCCGCGACCTGCGCGCCGGAGCTGGCGATGACCAGCTCGCCGATCAGGTCGATCAGGTGGTCGAGCTTGTCGGCGCGCACCCGGATGAAGCGGCTTTCCTCGCTGCCGGCGCGCCGGTCGCGTGCGCCGCCGCGACGCTCCTCGGCCCGCGCTGCGGTCGCCGGCGGGCGGGGCGCCACGCTGGCGGCGGCCGGCGCGGGGCTGTCGGCGACGGCGGGCTGGCCGCTGTCCTCCGACTCGGCCGTCTCGAGCAGCCGGGCCAGGCCCAGCGCCTGCCAGTGCGCCAGCAGCGCCTCGCGTGCCGGCTCGTCGGCGGCGCGCTGCGCCAGCAGCCGCTGGTAGTCCGCCGCGCCGGCATCCGGCGCCAGCACCTCCAGCTCGCAGTCGTCCTGCAGGAACTCGAACACGTCGACGATGGTCTGCCGGTCGGCCGGGCTGCGCAGGCGGATCTCGAAGCCCAGGCAGCAGCCCTCCGGATCGAGCAGCAGCAGCTCCGGCACCGCCTCGGTCAGCGTGCGGATGCCCTCGACCTCGCCCAGCGTGTCGAGGTAGCGGATGAAGGACATCGGGTCGAGGCCGTTGCGCAGCGCGTCCACGCCCAGTCGCAGCGACAGGTGCCAGACGCCCGATCCCTCGTCGTCGCTGGCCGGGCTGTCCCCGGGCGTGGCCGTCACGGCTGCGGGGTGCGGTGCGGCTGCGCCTGCGGACCCGCCGCGCAGCTGGCGCAGCTGCTCGCCCAGGCGCTGGCTGATCGCCTCCAGCTCGGCGCTGCCCTCGGTGCCGTCGCGCACCGCGTGCACCAGCCGCTCCATCTGGTCGCGGCCCTGCAGCAGCAGCGCCATGCCGGGCTCGGTCACCGCCAGCAGGCCGTCGCGCATGCGGTCGAGCACGCTCTCGACCTCGTGGGTGAAGCCGACCACCGCCTGGAAGCCGAACAGCCCGGCGCCGCCCTTGATGGTGTGCGCGGCGCGAAAGGCGCTGTTGACCGCCTCGGCGTCGCCGGGGTCCTGCTCCATCGCCAGCAGGCCCTGCTCGAACTGGCGCAGATTGTCCTGGGCCTCCTCGAGAAAGCCCTCGCGGGCGGCCGCGATGATGTCGTCGTCGTCTCCGGGGGAATGCTTGCTCATCGCGGCGTCTGTCTGGATGGTCGTGGGGTGAAAGGGGGGCGGTGCGGCTGGCGGGGCAGGAGGGGGCGACCTCGGGTTCAGAAGAACTCGACGCCGGCCTGGCGGTCGACCGAGGTCACGCCGTGATGCGCCGAGCGCATCTCCTCCATCGTGTAGCTCTGCTCGAGGCGCTCGAGCCAGCGTGCCGGGTTGTCGGCCTGCGGATCCTGCTCGCCGCCGATCCAGCGGGTCAGCCGCTCGATGTCCTCGCTGATCGAGCCCAGCATCTGGGTGAAGCGGTCGTGCGACTGCAGGCTCATCAGGATCTGGTCGATGTCGCCCTGGACCTGGCGGCCGGTGTCGTGCAGCTCGCGCGAGGCGCGGCCGACTTCGCCCAGGCTGCCCAGCAGCCCGCGCACGATCTGGCGTGCGCGCTCCTCGGCCTGCAGCGCGAGCTCCTCGTCGTCGACCGATTCGGCGCGGGCGCGCGAGCGCAGATCGCTGACCGATTCCTGCAGCCGCCCGACATGCGCGGCGATGCTGGCCCCCACCTGGCGCGACTGTCCGGCGAGCTGGCGCACCTCGTGCGCGACCACCGCAAAGCCGGTGCCGCGCTCGCCGGCGCGGGTGGCCTCGACCGAGGCGTTGAGCGCGAGCATCTGGGTCGAGCGTGCGATCGACTGCACCTCGCGCGCCAGCCGGCCGAGTTCGCCCACCGGCGCGGCCAGGGCCTCCAGCGTCGTCAGCGTGTCGTCGCGCAGCCGCAGCGCCGCACGGCTGCTCTGCAGCAGCGCATCGATCTCGGGCTGGTGCTGCTCGAGCAGCCGGTCGCTGGTGCCCGGATCCAGCCGGGTCACGCCGGCGCTGGCGCCCAGCGTGGTGTCGAGCTGCTGGCTGATGCTGGCGAAGCGCTCGACCAGTTCGTTGCTGCTCTGCTCGGATTGTGTTCGGGCCGCCTCGATGCTGCGCTTCCAGACCGGCAGCACCTGGCGCGGCAGCAGGATGGGCACCGACTGCGGACCGCTGTCGACCGCCATCGACAGCGGCGGGCTGGCCGAGCCGCCGGGCAGGCCGCTGCCCGTGCCCGCACGCATGGCCAGCAGCGCGGCGGCCAAGGCCAGCGCGGCGCAGGTGGCCGCCGGCCAGGGCGAGAGCGCTGCACCTGCGCTGCCCGCCGCGACGAGCAGAGCGGCTGCAGCCGCCCGACGCAGGGCGGAGCTGCGGGCGGCGGGTGCGACGGGGGCGCTGATCGTCGAGGTCTCGGACATCCCTGTTCCATGGAAGTGCTCGGGGCCGCGGGCCGAGGGCGCAGCACGGCTTGTCGCAGCGCAGTGTCCGCATTCGCCGCGTCCCCGACGGCCGGATAAGCCCCGGCGCCCCGGCGCTGTTCCTTCCGTTCGCGTCAGAGGCAGCGGGCACAGTGCCGGACGACGGGGACACCCGGGCGCGACGGGCGCTTCAGCCTCGCGCGGCCCGGGCCGATAGCGCGGCAGCCCGGCCCCGTGCCCGTGCCCGACGAGGAACGACATGACCACCGCCGCAGAATCTCCCGCCCGAGTCGAGAAGGCCGCCGCCGGCCGCGTCGGCGCACTTGCCGAGCTTGTCGCGCGCGTGCATCGCTGGCTGGCCGAGCAGCCCGCTGGCCTGTGGGGTCCCGGCATCCGCCTGCTGCGCAACCTGAGCCTGGCCCGCAAGACCGTGCTGGTGGGCACGCTGCTGCTGCTGCCGGGTGTGATGCTGATGCAGGATGCAGTGCAGCTCTGGCGCGGCCATCTCGCCGAGGTGCGTCGTGCCGTCGAGGGGCAGACGCGCTACCAGGCGGTGGTCGATCTGAATCTGCTGATCGGCCGGCTGGCCCGCGAGACCTTCTGGCGCGAGCAGTCGATGCCGCATGGCGACCTGGCGGCCCTGCGTCGCCAGGAGGCCGAGGCCTTTGCCCGCCTGCAGCAGCAGCTCGACCGGCTGCCCGAGGCGGCACCGGATCGGGTCAGCGCGCTGTCGGCCGCTCGCAAGCGCCTGCTGGCTCGCCATGAGCTGATGCTGGCCCGACTCGACAGCACCGATCCCGCCCAGCGCTGGCAGGCCCTGTTCGACTGCGTGGCCGAGCTCGAGGTGCTGCGCGGTGTGCTGGTCACCGACTGGTCCCATGCGGTCGACACCGATGTCGGCAGCAAGATGCTGCGCACAGGCCTGGTGGATCCGCAGTTCCAGATGCTGATGCAGATGCAGCGCCTGGCCGGAAAAGGCTTTCTGCAGATGAACGCCGCCACCGAGGTGCGTCAGAACGAGATGCTGCTGCTGCAGGGGCGGGTGGAGATGCTGTCGGACCAGGCCCGGCCGGCGGTATCCCAGGCCCTGCTGATGCAGCTGCTGGATGTGGATGCGGTGCAGCGCGATCTGGGCTCGATCCGCGATCTGCTGGCCATGACCCTGCGGCTGACCGGACAGGACCGGTCCGCGGTGGATGTCGCGGCCTATACCCGGTTGGCGGTGACCGCCATCGAGGCCAGCGCCCGGCTGCAGCACATGGCGCTGGAGCGCATCGGCACGCGAATGAAGGCGCGGGAGGCGGTGCTGGTCGATCGGCTCGGCGTGCGGCTGGCGCTGCTGGGCGTGCTGGCGCTGGTGGGCCTCTATCTGCTGGTCTGCCTGTACCGGGTGATGTCGGGCGGGCTGAACACGCTGTGCCGTCATCTCGACCGCATCGGCCAGGGGGATCTGAGCGCACGTCCGCGTGGCTGGGGGCGCGACGAGATCGGCCATGCGCTCAACACGCTGGGCCGGGCGAACGCCAGCATCTCGTCGCTGTTCGAGGCGGTCCAGCACGGTGTGGCCGCAGTGACCCATGCCTCGCGCGAGGTGGCGGTCGGCAACACCGGTCTGTCGGGGCGCACCGGCGAGGTGCGCGATGCGCTGTCCAAGGTGGTCGAGCGGGCGCAGCGCTTCTCCGGCGCGATGGATGCGTGCGCGCACCAGGTCGACGAGGCGGCCGAGCATGTGCGCACGATGCGCACCGAGGCTCAGCGCAGCCGCAAGGCGATGGAGGGCCTGCGCGAGAGCATGCAGTCGCTGCAGGTCAAGAGCCGCGAGATCGTCCACATCGTCGGGCTGGTGGAGGCGGTGGCCTTCCAGACCAAGCTGCTGTCGCTCAATGCCTCGGTCGAGGCGGCGCGTGCCGGCAGCGCCAGCCGCGGTTTCTCGGTGGTGGCGCAGGAGGTGCGCTCGCTGGCGCAGCGCAGCGAGGATGCGGCGGCCAAGATCCGCGCCATCGTCGAGGTGTCGGCCGCCGAGATCGAGCAGGGCAGCGTGATGACCGATCGCGCCAGCCGTGCGGTGGGCCGCACCGGCGACGAGATCCAGGCGGTCGACCGGATCATGGGCAGCCTGGTGCAGGTCACGCTCGACAGCCGCGAGCAGTCGCAGCAGGTGCTCGACATCGTGCATCAGGTGGATGCCTCGGTGCAGGGCAATGTCGCGCTGGTGGCGCAGCTGTCGGAGGCCTCGGGGGGCTTGCGCCACCAGGGTGATGCGCTCAAGCGCTCGGTCGGGCACTTCGTGGTGCGCTGAGCATCGAGGATGCACAAGGACCTACAAGTGGGAGGGGGCAGGATGGAACAGATCCGAGGCCGCCGGCTGCTGCAGCCCGGCATGCGCCTGATGCGCCGGCTGCCGCTGCCGCGCAAGATGATGCTGATGGCGCTGCTGCTGCTGCCGCCGCTGCTGCTGATGCTGGGCCTGTCGCTGAGCGACGGACTGAGGACGCTGGCCGCGGCCGACCGGGCCCGCGCCGGTGCTGCGCTGGCGCGCGATCTGGGCGACATGGCGGTGCTGGTGCAACTGCACCGCACCCTGAGCCTGCAGGTGGCCGGCACCCAGTCGGCGGAAATGATCAGTGCGCGCGATGGCGTGCGGCGCCAGATCACCCGGGCGCTCGAGCATGTCGAGACGCGCCGCGCCGAGATGCCGGAGGCGCTGCGGCTCGAGGATGTCTGGCCGGCCGAGCGCGAGCGTCTGCAGGCGCTGGCCCAGGGGCGCCTGCCGGAAAGGCGGGCCGAGATGCTGGCCGAGCATGGTGCGCGGGCCGCTCGCCTGAGCCAGCTGGCCTGGCTGAGCAGCGAGCGCGCCGGCGTGCTCTTCGATGCCGATCCGGCTGCCACGCTGCTGGCCGATCTTTCGGTCGAGCGGCTGCCGCCCTGGCTGGAGACGACGGCGCTGGCCGGCTCGCGCGGCATCGAGCTGCTGCAGCGCGACGTGATGCCGCGCGAGGCCGCGATGATGCTGGCGTTGGCGGACGATCTGGAGCGGGCTGCCGGCACGATGTTGCCGCGGCTGCAGGCGCTCGATCGGGCGGGCGCCGGCGTGCTGCCGGGAGCCCCGGCCGCACGTGAGCGCCTGCAGCACCTGGCCGGCACGATTCGCGGGATCTTCGACCGCGAGGCGATCGAGGCCGAGGTGCTGCCCTTCCAGCGCGAGACCGCCGAGGTGCTGCAGCTGCTCGGACAGCTCGAGCAGGAGAGCTGGGGCCGGCTGGACGAGCGGCTCATGCAGCGGGCCCAGGCCCAGCGCGTGCATCTGGCCGGTCTGCTGGCGCTCAATCTGGCCGGCGTGCTGCTGACGCTCTATCTGGCGATCTGCTTCTACCGCGGCTTCGTGGAGGCGCTCGGCGAGGTGAGCGCGGCGGTCGGCGCGGTGGCGGCCGGCGACCTGACCCGGGCGGTCCGCATCGAAGGTGCCGACGAGATGGCCGAGGTGGGGCGATCGCTCGAGGCGATGAGCGCGCGGCTGTCGGCGCTGGTGGGCGAGATCCGCAGCAGCGCGGTGCGCATCGACCAGGCGGGCGGTCAGGTGTCCGGCGGGGGGGACATGCTGCGCCAGCGCACCGAGGAGCAGTCGGCCGAGCTGCACCGCACCGTCGGCAGCGTGCAGCAGCTCGACAGCCTGGTCGGCGCCAGCAGCCGGGCGGCCGATGCGCTGCAGCATCTGGCGGCCGGGCTGCATGGCGACGCCTCCACCGGCAGCGAGGCGATGCAGGCCGCCATCGGCGCGATGTCCGCGCTGCAGGACAGCGTGCGCCGGGTGGCCGAGATCAATGCGGTGATCGACGACATCGCCTTCCAGACCAACATGCTGGCGCTCAATGCCTCGATCGAGGCCTCCCGGGCCGGCGAGGCCGGACGCGGCTTTGCGGTGGTGGCGGGCGAGATCCGTGGTCTGGCTGCACGCTGCAGCCAGGCCGCAGCGGAGGTGCATGCGCTGATCGAGGCCACCGCGCTGCAGGCCGGGCAGTCGCGCGGCGCCATCGACGAGGCGGGCCAGCGCATCGAGGCCCTGTCGAGCGGCATCGACCAGATTTCCGCCCGGCTGCTGACGCTGGCCGAGGGCAGCTCCAGCCAGCGCGATTCGCTGGCGGGCGTGGCAGCCACCATCGAGAGTCTGGACGCGCTGACCCGCCACAACGCCGAGATTGCGGTGCAGTCGAGCCGCTCGGCCGGGGTGCTGTCGACCCAGGCCACGGTGCTGCGCCGCTCGGTGGCCACCATCCGGCTGCGCGATGCCACGGTCGAGGAGGCGCGCGAACTGGCCGAGCAGGCGGTGGCCCGCATCGACGAGCTGGGGCTGGATCCTGCGCTCGTCGAGTTCAACCTGCCTGATGGTCCCTGGTCGCAGCGCGGCATGTTCGTCTTTGTCATCGATGGCGCTGACCGCTTCGCTGCCCATGCCGCCCGGCCGGAGCTGGCCGGGCAGCGGGTCGACGAGACGCCGTCGATGAGCGCCGATGCGGCCGATGCGCTGATCCGCGCCGGCCGCGAGGCGGCGCGCCAGGGACGCGGCTGGATCGACTATCTCGGGCTGGACCCGGTCAGCGGCGGCTCGATCCGCAAGAGCGCCTATGTCATCGCGCTGCGTGACGAGGAGCTCTTCCTGGGCTGCGGCGTCAGCCGCGAGGGCGTGGATGCCTTCGGTGCCCAGGCGCCGGCCCGGGTGCCGGCGCCGGAGCTCGAGATTGCCTGAGCCTGGCCCGGGTGGGATGTGCGTGATGTGGACGGCGTGAGTGGTGTGAAAATCAGGGCTGACGCTGCTCGCCCCGATCATGAACACCATCGTCATCAGTTACCGCCGACAGGACAGCCGCGATGCGGCCCGGATGCTGCTCGAGCGGCTTCTGCACTACTTTCCCGGCCGGGTGGTGATGGGCCTGGAAGGGCTGCTGCCCGGGGAGAACCTGCGCCTGAAGGCCGAGCAGCAGATGCAGGACTGCCGGCTGCTGCTGGTGCTGATCGGCCCGGACTGGTCGCACATCGCCGATGACCGTGGCCGGCCGCGCCTGCAGGACCGGCGCGACTGGGTCCGGCTGGAGATCGCCACAGGGCTGCAGCGCGGGGTGCCGATCCTGCCGGTGCTGCTGGGCTCGACGCCGATGCCCGACGAGCACGATCTGCCGTCGGAGCTGCACAGCCTGCTCGACCTGCAGCCGCAGCGCCTGGACGATGGGGCCGGCCGGTCCGCGGCGCTGACGGGTCTGGTGGAGGCCATCCGGCGTCAGCTCGGCGAGGCCGACGAACTGCTGGCGCTGGTCACCGCCCCCGCGCCGATGCCGGCACCGATGCCCGAAGCGATTTCGGTCGCCGGCAGTGCCGAGGTGCTGCCACTGCGGCGTGCCGATGGCAGTCGGGTCACGCCGGCGCCGCCGCTGCCAGCGAGGGCGCCGGCCCGCAGCGCGGCCGAGCCGCTCGAGCACGGCGGCTGGCCGGCCTGGGCGCTGGCCTGCGGGCGCGACGAGATCGGTGCCTGGGCCGAGATCGGCGTGGATGGAGTGCGCCAGCGCCTGCGCCGCATCGAGCCGGGCATGTTCCTGATGGGTGCCGGGCCGAGCACGCCTGAGCGCTTCGCCGACGAACTGCCGCGCCACCCGGTCACGCTGACCCGCGCCTTCTGGCTGGCCGACACCGCCTGCAGCCGGGCGCTGTGGTCGGCGCTGCTGGGCGATGATCCGGCGCTGCACCGTGCGCGGCCGGATCTGCCGGTCGACTCGGTCAGCTGGAACGACATCCAGGCGCTCTTCCTGCCTGCGCTGGCGCACGAGATCGGCTACGGCGCGCGGGTGCGCCTGCCCACCGAAGCCGAATGGGAATACGCCTGCCGTGCCGGTCAGCGGGGCAGCTTCCACTTCGGCGAGGTGGCCTCCGCGGCATGGATGCATGTCGGCGGCGAGGCCGACGGCCCGCTGCCGGTGCAGGCGCTGCCGTCCAGCGCCTGGGGCCTGCACCAGATGCATGGCAATGTCTGGGAGTGGTGCCAGGACGCCAAGCGCCGCTATGACAGCGAGCCGGCGCTCGACCCGCAGGGCGATCCGGTCGACATCGGCCGGGCGCTGCGCGGCGGCTCCTGGGCCGGGCCGGCGCGCTGGGCGCGGGCCTCCTGCCGCTTCGAGGCGCCGCGCAGCCAGCGCCTGGACGACGCGGGCTTCCGCTTCCTGATCGAGGTCTGATCCCGATCTCGGCGCGGGTCAGAGCGGCTCGGCCGCCTCGACCATCATCTGCACCCGCGACTGGCCCTGCCAGGTGTCGAGCGCGAGCCGGTAGGCCAGCCGCACCCGCTCGGGCACCGGCTCGGCGTGGTGGAACCAGACCGCGTCGCGCAGCTGGCCGGCATGGCGCACCGACAGCTTCAGGTGCTTGTCGCCGCCGATCAGGCGCTGCTTGACCACCTCGACCTCGTCGACGAAGACCGGCGCGTCGAAGGCCTGGCCCCAGACCTGCGCCTCCAGCAGCGAGACGGTGTCGGCCTCGAACCAGCGCAGCTCCAGCGGTCCGTCGGTGGCCAGGCGCCGCTGCAGCGTGGCTTCGTCCAGCTCCTCGCGGGCGATGTCCTGCAGCGCCTGCGCGAAGGCGTCGAAGTCTTGCGGCGCGATGGTGCAGCCCGCCGCCATCGCATGGCCGCCGAAGCGGCGCAGCAGCGCGGGGTGGCGCTTGCTGACCCGGTCGAGCGCGTCGCGCAGATGAAAGTTCGGAATCGACCTGCCCGAGCCCTTCAGCAGCCCGTCGCCGCCCAGCGCGAACACGAAGGTCGGCCGGTGCAGCCGCTCCTTCAGCCGCCCGGCGACGATGCCCACCACGCCCTCGTGGAAGGCCTCGTCGTGCAGCACGATCGCCGGCGGCGGCGTGCCTGCGGGCATCAGCGACTCCAGCAGCAGCGCGGCCTGTTCGCGCATGCCGGCCTCGACATCGCGGCGCTCGCGGTTGATCGCGTCGAGCGTGCGCGCCAGCTCTGCCGCCTGCGCCGGGTCGTCGCACAGCAGGCAGGCGATGCCGATCGACATGTCGGCCAGCCGTCCGGCCGCGTTCAGGCGCGGGCCCAGCGCGAAGCCGAAGTCGGTCGAGCCGGCGCGCTGCGGATCGCGCCCGGCCGCAGCGAACAGCGCCGCCACCCCGGGCTGCATGCGCCCGGCGCGGATGCGCCTGAGCCCCTGCGAGACCAGCCGGCGGTTGTTGGCATCGAGCTTCACCACATCGGCGACCGTGCCCAGCGCGACCAGGTCGAGCAGCGCGTCCAGCCGCGGCTGGCTGGCGGCGTCGAAGCGGCCGCGCCGGCGCAGCTCGGCGCGCAGCGCCAGCAGCACATAGAACATCACGCCGACGCCGGCGATGGCCTTGCTCTCGAAGGCGCAGCCCGGCTGGCTCGGGTCGACGATGACGTCGGCGCCGGGCAGGTCGGGACGGCCTTCGGCATCGACCGCCGGCAGGTGGTGGTCGGTCACCAGCACCTGGATGCCGAGCGCGTGCGCGTGGTCGATGCCGGCATGGCCGGCGATGCCGTTGTCGACGGTGACCAGCAGCGCCGGGTCGAAGACACGCGCCAGATCGACGATCGGCGGCGTCAGGCCGTAGCCGTGCACCGCGCGGTCGGGCACGACATGGTGCAGCGTGCCGGGGCGCGCGCCCAGCATCGCCAGCCCGCGCAGCGCCACCGCGCAGGCGGTCGCGCCGTCGCAGTCGTAGTCGGCGACGACGACGATGTTCCGGCCGGCGTCGATCGTGTCGGCCAGCAACTGCGCGGCCTCCGGCGTGCCCTTCATCGTGTCGGGCGGCAGCAGCCGGGCCAGGCCGTCGTCGAGCTCGTCGGCGCGGCTCACGCCCCGGGCGGCGAAGAGCCGCGCCAGCAGCGGATGCACGCCGGCCTGCTCGAGCGCCCAGGCGGCGCGGGGCGGAACATCGCGGAGTTCGAGTTGCGGGGTCATGGTCGGATTCAGAGCGAGGCGAGCAGGGCGGAGGCGTCGGCCGGGCGCGGCGCGCCCATCAGCCGGGAGAGCCAGCCGCGCGGCTTCAGGTCGAAGCGGCGCGCGTGGCGCTCGCCGCAGAGGGTGAGCGTGACCGGCTCGCCGGCCTCGGCGCGGGCGCGCAGCGCCGCCACCGGACCGGCGTCGAGCGCCTGCCAGGCAGCGACCCAGGCGGCCCAGTCGCCGGCCAGCAGCGGCGCACGCAGCCGATCGTCGACCTGTACGCCCGCCTCGGCCAGCGGCCGGCGCGGCTGCGCGGCGCCGCAGCCGTCGAGCCAGAAGGAGTTGACCGTCAGCGCGCGCGCCTCCTCGCGTGCGGCGTTGACCGGGTGCTCGTGCCAGATCATCTGCGCCTCGACCTGCAGCCGGCGCAGCCGGCGGGCCTCGGGCGCGTCGCTCATCCACAGGTCGAGGTTGCGGCCGACCGCGCGGTCCAGCGAGGCGCAGGCCAGCCCGCCCAGCGCCTCGTGGCGCACATGCCAGCGCAGCGGCGCGCCCCACAGCAGCGTCCAGCCCTCGGCGTCGAAGGAGGGCTTGACCGCCTCGAACAGCGCGCGCGACTCGGCTTCGTCCAGCGCGAGCGCGGCCGGATCGACCAGCGTGACCGAATCGCTGCCGACATGCCAGTGCACCGGCGTCAGCCGGCCCCAGGGCGCGCCCGTGGTGTCGGCGTCCGCGCGCAGGCCGTCGTCGGCCGCGTCGGCCGCGGCCCAGGGCAGGCGGCCGTCCTCGCCCGACCAGCCGTGCAGCGCGGCCAGCGCGCGCTCGTGCGGCGCGCTCAGGCTGTATTCGTCGGCGTCCGCCTCGGGCGTGGCGTCTGCCAGTGGCTGCAGTCGCGCCAGCAGCGCCGCCAGATTCGGCAGCTTCACCACCTTCAGCGCGGCCGCGCCGGCCTCGGAGGCGGCGCTGGCGTGGGGGATCAGCAGGTGGTCGAAAGGGGCGGCAGCGGAGGTGGGCATCGGGGCGAGGTCGGCGGGCACGACGGACAGCAGGGCGGGCGGCGGGATTATCCGTCGCCCGACTCGGGTAGCATCGCCTCCCCATGAACTGGCCCTACGAAATCCGCATCGGCTGGCGCTACACGCGCGCCGGTCGCGCCGGTCGCCGCAACGGCTTCATCTCCTTCATCTCGGGCGTGTCGATGCTGGGCATCTCGCTGGGCGTGGCGGCGCTGATCATCGTGCTGAGCGTGATGAACGGCTTCCAGAAGGAGGTGCGCGACCGCATGCTCGGCGTGATCGCGCATGTCGAGATCCATGCCGCCGACGGCCAGCCGATCGAGGACTGGCAGGCGCTGGCCCGGCGTGCCGCGCAGGATCCGCAGGTGAAGGCGGCCGCGCCCTTCGTCGCCGCGCAGGCGCTGGTGGCGCGCGGCGAGGACATGCGCGGCACGATGATCCGCGGCATCTCGCCCGCCGACGAGCCGGGCGTCACGCCGCTGGCCGCCAGGCTGCGCGACGGCGAGCTGGCGACGCTGCAGCCCGGCCAGTGGAATGTGCTGATCGGCCTGCAGATGGCGCGTTCGCTCGGCGTGGCGCCGGGCGACACGATCGCGCTGGTCACCCCGGGCGGGCAGACCACGCCGGCCGGGGTGGTGCCGCGGCTCAAGCAGGTCACCGTCTCCGGCGTCTTCGAGGCCGGCCACTATGAATACGACAGCGGCCTGGTGCTGATGCACATCGACGATGCGGCGCGGCTGTTCCGCACCGGCGGCCCGCAGGGCATCCAGCTGCGCCTAGCCGATCAGCAGGCCGCGCGCGAGGTCTCGGCGCGGCTGGGCGGCCAGCTCGGCCCCGCCTTCCTGGTGCGCGACTGGACCCGCACCAATGCCGCCTGGTATGACGCGGTGCAGATCGAGAAGCGCATGATGTTCATCATCCTGACGCTGATCGTGGCGGTGGCGGCCTTCAATCTGGTCTCGACCCTGGTGATGACGGTGACCGACAAGCAGTCCGACATCGCGATCCTGCGCACGCTGGGCGCCAGCCCCCGCTCGATCATGGCGATCTTCATGGTGCAGGGCGCGACCTCGGGCGTGATCGGCACGCTGGGCGGCCTGGCGCTGGGTCTGGCGGTGGCCTTCAACGTCGACGTGATCGTGCCGGCGCTGGAGCGCCTGTTCAACGCCTCCTTCCTGCCGGGCAGCATCTACCTGATCTCGAGCATGCCCAGCGATCCGCAGGCGGCCGACATCGTGCCGATCGGGCTGATCTCGCTGGCGCTCGCCTTCGTGGCCACCCTGTATCCGAGCTGGCGCGCCAGCCGCGTCAACCCTGCCGAGGCGCTGCGCTATGAATGAGGCCCTTCGATCCGGTGCTGTCGATCCGGTGCTGCAGGCCACCGGCCTGGTGCGACGCTTCCGCGAGGGCGGTGCGGGCGGCCCCGATGTCACCGTGCTGCACGGCGTCGACCTGCGCATCCACCGCGGCGAGACGGTGGCGATCATCGGCTCGTCCGGCTCGGGCAAGAGCACGCTGCTGCACCTGCTGGGCGGGCTGGACGCGCCCAGCAGCGGCCGGGTGTTGCTGGCCGGGCGCGATCTCTCGACGATGGATGCGGCCGAGCAGGGTCGCTGGCGCAACCGCCACCTCGGCTTCGTCTACCAGTTCCACCACCTGCTGCCGGAGTTCAGCGCGCTCGACAATGTGGCGATGCCGCTGCTGATGCGCCGCGAGCCGCTGGCTGCGGCCCGCCAGGTCGCTGCGCAGGCGCTCGAGCGCATGGGGCTGGCCGCGCGGGTCGAGCACCGGCCGGGCGAGCTCTCGGGCGGCGAGCGCCAGCGCGTGGCCATCGCGCGCGCGCTGGTGAGCGATCCCTCGTGCGTGCTGGCCGACGAGCCCACCGGCAACCTCGACCGCGACACCGCCACCGCGGTGTTCGCGCAGATGCTGGCGCTGGCGCGCGATCGCGGCACGGCGTTTGTGCTGGTCACCCATGATCCGGAGCTGGCCGCACGCTGCGACCGTACGCTGCGCATCGACAAGGGCCGCATCGCCGGTCAGTAGTTCTTCATCGTCAGCGCGGTGCCGCTGCTCAGCGTGACGGTGGCGCGTGCACGGGCGCCGATCGTGCCGTCGGAGGCGATCTCGTGGCAGTGCTCGGTGAGCGCGCCCACCACCATGCTGACCGAGCTGATGCGCACCGACTGCACGCACAGCATCGTCCAGCGGTCATTGTCCTCGCCGACCAGGCGCCAGCTGGAGGCAGCCTTGCCCAGGCGGGTGGCGCTGGCGCTGCAGCTGTCGTATTCCTCGTGGACCGCCTGCGGGCCGCTCTGGGTGCGCAGCGCGGCGGTCGGCAGTGCGGCGGTCGGCGTCGAGCTGATGTCGGTGCAGCGGCCGCTGCCGTCGGTCGAGCCGAAGGCCAGGCCGTCGCTGTCCAGATGGTTCAGGGCGCTGACCGTGTCGACCGTGGCGGCGCTCACCCACAGCCGGCTGACCAGCTCGCTGCGGGCGCCGACCTGGGCCGTGCGCGGATAGGTGCCGGCCTGCTGCGGGGTGTTGGTCAGCGTCAGCGTGTAGCTGACGGTGCCGCTGCTGCCGGTCAGCGTCAGCGCACGCGGCTGGGTCATCAGGTTGCGCAGGCCGGCGCGCACGTCGAAGCGATCGTCGTCATGGCCGCCGCCGCAGCCGGCGAGCAAGGCGGTGGCGAGGCAGGCGCCCAGGGCGCGGCAGCGGGAGGGCGAGAGAAGGCGGGTCATCAGGCGAGCCAGTCCGGGGGTGAAGTGCCCGATTCTCGGTGTTGCCCTTTGTGGAGATCGTGCCCTGTTGTGGAAAAAACGGTAATGCTCCGTGTCTCGGCCGGGTGGATCCGGCCTGCGGTCTCGCCGTCGATGCGCACTGAGGCGCACAAACGACAAGGCCCCGCCGAAGCGGGGCCTGGACCGTGCGGTCACGGATCAGCGGGTCAAGGAATCACCTCACCCGCACGGGCCGTGTTCACTGGCTCGGGCGATCTCACTTGACCAGCTTGAACACCCAGACCGAGCCGCCCTGCTCGAGGAAGCTGACCTTCTTGGCCACGTCGCCACCCCACAGCGGCACGGCGCCGCCCCAGCCCGAAGCCACGGCGATGTACTGCTCGCCCTTGTCTTCCCAGGTGACCGGGGGCGCCACGATGCCCGAGCCGGTCTGGAACTTCCAGACCACCTTGCCGGTCTTGGCGTCGGCGGCCTGCAGATAGCCTTCCGGCGTGCCCCAGAACACCAGGTTGCCGCCGGTGGTCAGCACGCCACCCCACAGCGGGGCGTTGTTGGGCACTTCCCAGACGATCTTGCCGGACTTCGGATCGACCGCGCGCAGCGCGCCGATCGGGCCGTCGCCCAGCGTCTTGATGGTGAAGCCGGCGCCCAGGTAGGCGGCACCCTTCTTGTAGGTGATCGGCTCGTTCCAGATCTCCATGCCCCACTCGTTGGCCGGCACGTAGAACAGCTTGGTCTCCGGCGAGTACGCCATCGGCATCTGGTTCTTGCCGCCCAGGAAGGACGGGGCGGTGAACACCGAGCCGCCCTTCTTGCCGTCGGCCGAGGCGGTCGGGTCGCCCGGGCGGTTCTCCGGCACGAAGTTCGGGCGGCCGGTCTTCAGGTCGATGCCGGTGGCCCAGGTGATCTTCTTGACGAAGGGGAAGGCGTTGACCAGCTTGCCGGTCTTGGCGTCGTTGACGTAGAAGAAGCCGTTGCGGTCGGCCTTGCCGCCCAGCACCTGGCCACCTTCCTCGTAGGTCACGAACTCGTTGACGCCGTCATAGTCCCAGCCGTCGTTCGGAGTGCTCTGGTAGTGCCACTTGATCTGGCCGGTCTTGACATCGATCGCGACGGTCGAGGTCGAGTACAGGTTGTCGCCCTTGCGCAGGTGGCTGTTCCACGGCGCCGGGTTGCCGGTGCCGAAGTAGGCCAGACCGGTCTTCTTGTTGTAGCTGCCGCCCAGCCAGGTGGCCGCGCCGCCGGTCTTCCACAGGTCGCCCGGCCAGGTCTTGCCGCGCTCGCCGGAAATGCCGTTCTCGATCTTGTTGCCGTCCTTGTCGAACTTGTAGCCCATGTGGCCTTCGACGGTCGGGCGCACCCAGACCAGCTCGCCGGTCTTCGGGTTGCGCGCCTCGACGCGGCCGACGATGCCGAACTCGCCGCCCGACACGCCGGTCAGCAGCAGGCCCTCGGCGATCAGCGGCGCGGCCGATGCGGAGTAGCCGTCGGCGTAGTTGTCGATCTTCTCCTTCCAGACCACCTCGCCGGTGTCCTGGTTCAGCGCGACCAGCTGGGCGTCCAGCGTGGCGAAGATCACCAGGTTGTCATAGAGGGCGGCGCCGCGGTTGATCACGTCGCAGCAGGGCATGATGCCGTCGGGCAGGCGATGCTCGTACTTCCACAGCTTGGCGCCGGTCTTGGCGTCCAGCGCGAAGATGCGCGAGTACGAACCCGTCACGAACATCTTGCCGTTGTGGATCAGCGGCTGGCTCTGCTGGCCGCGCTGCTTCTCGCCGCCGAAGGAGAAGGACCAGGCCGGCACCAGCTTGGACACGGTGCTGGTGTTGATCTTCTTCAGCGGGGAATAGCGCTGGCCTTCCTGGCCGATGCCCCAGCTGAGCACGTCGCCGGGGGTCGCGGCGTCGTTCTCGATCATCTTGTCGGTCACGGTGGCGTGGGCGATGGACGAAAGTCCGGCGCACACCAGCAGGCTCAGAAGTTTCTTCTGCATGGTCGGTCTCCTCGGAGAGGTGGCTGTGTCACGGAACGGCGAGGGTGCCGTTCGGGAACGTTTCCCGGGCAACAAATGTGCCACTGGCAGAAGACCGGCGAACCCTGGGGAACCTACTAGCTCCAGCCCGCGTGCAGCCGCCCTTGCGGTCGCTTTTGATGCTTCCCGGGCCTCGGGAACGCTTCCCGATCCAGGGTAAATGCGGAGGGCTGTTCCAGCCTCGCACATCCGTGTCACGGTACGCCGCGGGGCCGCCTGAGGGCCCCGTCTCGGACTCCGCTCAGACCAGACCGTCGAACAGCCAGACCTCGACCTCGTCGCCGGCGGCCACCGAGCCCTGCGCATGGCCGAGCACCACCAGCGCGTTGGCCTCGCTCATGCTGCGCAGCACGCCGGCGCCCTGGGTGCCGGTCAGGCGCACTTCCCAGCGGCCGTCCGCGCCGGGCGAGACGATGCCGCGCTGGAACTCGGTGCGGCCCGGGCGCTTGCGCACGGGCGTCGTGCAGCGCGCGCGCAGCACCGGCAGCGGCTGCGGCGTGGCGCCGCCCAGCGTCAGCAGCGCGTCGCGCACGAAGGCGTAGAAGGTCACCAGCGCGGCCACCGGATTGCCCGGCAGCGCGAACAGCCAGGCCGCATCGGCCTGCTCGGCGCGGCGCAGCGGCCCGAAGGCGAAGGGCCGCCCGGGCCGCATCGCGACCTTCCAGAACGCGATCTCGCCACGGCGGGCCAGCAGGTCCTTGGTGAAGTCGGCGTCGCCGACGCTGACGCCGCCGCTGGTCAGCACCACGTCGGCACGCGCGATGGCCTCGTCCAGCGTGGCCGCCAGGGCTTCGGGGTCGTCGCGCACCAGCCCGAGATCGATCACCTCGACATCCAGACGCTCGAGCGCGCCCATCAGGCTGTAGCGGTTGCTGTCGTAGATGCAGCCGGCGTCCAGCGTCTGGCCGAGCGTGCGCAGCTCGTTGCCGGTCGAGAACAGCGCCACCCGCAGCCGGCGCACCACCGCGACCTCGGCGATGCCCAGCGAGGCGATCAGGCCCAGGTCGGCCGGGCGCAGGCGCCGCCCGGCGGCCACCGCCGGGCGGCCGCGGCTCAGGTCCTCGCCGCGCAGGCGGCGGTTGTCGCCGGCGCGCAGCGTGCCGGGCGCGATGCGGATGCGGCCGCCTTCCAGCCGGCACAGCTCCTGCGGCACCACGGTGTCGAGGCCCGGCGGCATCACCGCGCCGGTCATGATGCGCACGCAGTCGCCGGGCGCGGTCGTCATCGTCGGCACATCGCCGGCATGCACGGTGGCGGCCACCCGCAGCACCGTCTCGGCGCCGTCGGCCAGCGCGCTGCCGGCGAAGGCATAGCCGTCCATCGCCGAATTGTCATGGGCCGGCACGTCGATCGGCGAGATCACGTCCTCGGCCAGCACGCGGCCGAGCGCCTGGCGCAGCGGCAGCGTCTCGCGGCCGTCGATCGGGCGGATCGCCGCGGCGATGGCGGCACGGGCAGCGGCGACGTCGAGCGAGTCGCCGCCGGTCATCAGGGGGGAGGGGCCGAGTTCGGGCATGGTCGGTGGGGCGCGGCCGGGCAGGCGCACGCCGGTCAGAGGATCGATCGGCCGATGATAGGGCGATGCCCGCCCGCGCCGGCTATGCAGTCGGCGACATATGGTCAGCGGCGGGCGCTGCGGCAAGAATCGCGTCCGTTCCGATGCCGCCGCCCGATGAACACCTTCTCCGACAGCCTGAGCCTGGCCTGGCGCCTGATTTCCTCGCTCGACCCCGTGCTTCTCGACATCGTCGCGCTGTCGCTGCGGGTGAGCGCCAGCGCCTGTCTGCTGGGCGCGCTGGCCGGCGGGCTGCTGGGCGCCTGGCTGGCGGTGGCCTGCTTTCCCGGCCGGGGCGCGGTGCTGGGGCTGCTCAACACGCTGCTGGCGCTGCCCTCGGTGGTGGTGGGTCTGGCGGTCTACCTGCTGCTGTCGCGCTCCGGGCCGCTGGGCGCGTTCGGCCTGCTGTTCACGCCGACCGCGATGGTGATCGCGCAGAGCATCCTGGTGGTGCCGCTGATCGCCGCGCTGACGCACCGCCTGGTCAGCGAAGGCCTGCAGGAAGGCGGCGACCAGCTCGCCTCGCTCGGGGCCGGGCCGATGACATCGGCCGCGCTGCTGCTGCTGAACCAGCGGGTGGCGGCGCTGACCATCCTGCTGACCGCCTTCGGCCGGGCGGTGGCCGAGGTCGGCGCGGTGATGATCGTCGGCGGCAACATCGCCGGCTCGACCCGGGTGATGACCACCGCCATCGCGCTGGAGACCAGCAAGGGCGATCTGCCGCTGGCGCTGGCGCTGGGCCTGGTGCTGCTGGGCGTGGTCGGCAGCCTGCATCTGCTGATCGCGCTGGTGCGCTGGCGCGCAGCCGAGGCGGGCGCCGGCCGCGGCACTCAGGAGGCCTGGGCATGACCACGCTGCCACCGGCACCGCTGCTGCTGTCGCTCGAGGGCGCGCAGGTGCATTTCGGCGCGCAGCAGGCGCTGCAGCCGCTCGACCTGCAGATCCACCGCGGCGAGCGCATCGCGCTGGTCGGCGCCAACGGCTCGGGCAAGACGACGCTGCTGCGGCTGCTGCACGGGCTGATCCTGCCGGCGCGCGGCCGCCGCGAGCTGCATCGCCTGCCCGCCGACGACCGGCTGCCGCGCGCGGCGATGCTGTTCCAGCGGCCCTTCCTGCTGCACCTGTCGGTCTGGCGCAACCTGATGCTGGCGCTGTGGCTCGGGCGGGTGCCGCGCGACGAGCGGCGCGCACGCGCGCTCGATGCGCTGGCGCGGGTCGGCCTGCAGTCCTGCGCCGACCGGCCGGCGCGTGCGCTCTCGGGCGGCCAGCAGCAGCGGCTGGCGCTGGCACGGGCCTGGGCGCTGCAGCCCGACATCCTCTTTCTCGACGAGCCCACCGCCAGCCTCGACCCCAGCGCCCGGCGCGAGGTCGAGGCGCTGATCGCCGAGTTCGCCCAGGCCGGCCTGACGCTGGTGATGAGCACGCACAACCTCGGCCAGGTCAAGCGCCTGGCCACCCGGGTGCTCTATCTCGAAGGCGGCCGCCTGGTCGCCGACCGGCCGACCGGCCGTTTCTTCGAGGCGCCGGCCGACGACCCGCTGCCGCCCGAAGCCGTCCAGTTCCTCAAAGGAGAGTTGCCATGGACCCCCTGAATTCCAACCCGAGCCCGAGCATGAAGCCGCTGCGCCGCCGCCTGGTGGCGGCCGTGGTGCTGTGCGTGGCCGCGGTGCTGCCGGGCCTCGCGGCCGCGCAGGACGCGGCGAAGTCGATCGTCATGGCCTCGACCACCTCGACCGAGCAGTCGGGCCTGTTCGCGCATCTGCTGCCGAGCTTCAAGGCCGCCAGCGGCATCGAGGTGCGTGTCGTGGCCGTCGGCACCGGCCAGGCGCTGGACATGGCGCGCCGCGGTGACGCCGACGTCGTCTTCGTGCACGACCAGGTGGCCGAGGAGAAGTTCGTCGCCGAGGGCTGGGGACTCAAGCGCGTGCCGGTCATGTACAACGACTTCGTGCTGGTCGGCCCGGCCGCCGATCCGGCCAGGGTCAAGGGCGCGACCATCGCCGAGGCGCTGCGCAAGGTGGGCGCCTCCGGCGCCGCCTTCATCTCGCGCGGCGACAAGAGCGGCACGCACGCGGCCGAGCTGCGCCTGTGGCGCCAGGCCGGCAGTGATCTGGCCGCGCCCGGCGCGACCAAGCCCTCCGGCTACAAGGAATGCGGCTGCGGCATGGGTCCGGCGCTGAACATGGCCGCCTCCACCGGTGCCTATGTCTTCACCGACCGCGGCACCTGGCTGAGCTTCAAGAACCGCGCCGATCTGGCCGTGCTGGTCGAGGGCGACAAGGCGCTGTTCAACCAGTACGGCGTGATGGTGGTCAATCCGGCCAAGCACCCACATGTCAAGCAGGCCGCCGCGCAGGCCTTCGCCGACTGGGTGACCTCGCCGGCCGGACAGGCTTCGATCGCGTCCTACAAGGTCGGCGGCGAGCAGCTCTTCTTCCCGAACGCGCCGCGCTGAGCGCGCCAGGCCCCGGCTCCGGGGCCTGTCTCAGTCTGGAGCATTTGCAACTTCGGACATCAGCCCGCCCCCGAAAAAACCGCGGGGCGGATCGGTTCCCCTTCGGTTTCTAGGGTTAGGCCTAGGTTCCTCGCATCGGTCGATATGCAGATGATTGCATAGACATCTGCCGATCACGGAGAACCGACCATGCAGAAAAGCCTCCACCTGAACCCGGACAAGTGCACAGGGTGCCTGCAGTGCGAGATGGCCTGCTCGTACGAGAACTACGGCGTGTTTGCGCCGGCGAAGTCCCGCATCAAGGTCTTCGACTTCCACGAGACCGGCCGCAAGGTGCCCTACACCTGCACCCAGTGCGACGAGGCCTGGTGCCTGCACGCCTGTCCGGTGGAGGCGATCACCATCGACAAGACCACCGGCGCGAAGGTCGTCGCCGAGACCACCTGCGTGGGCTGCAAGGTCTGCACGATTTCCTGCCCCTTCGGCACCATCAACTATGTCCAGGAAACCGGCAAGGTCCAGAAGTGCGACCTCTGCGGCGGCGAGCCCGCCTGCGCCGAGGCCTGCCCGACCGGTGCCATCACCTTCATCGACGCGAACTGGACCGGCATCGACAAGATGAAGGCCTGGGCCGACAAGCTCGGCAACCAGGCCTCCGCCTGATCCTGTCCAGAAACATCCGCCTCACCCGGCACTAGGAGCACACACATGTCTTGGGCAGGAAAGATCCTCCGCGTCAACCTCACGAACGGCACCGTCGCCAGCGAACCGCTGCGCATGGACTGGGCCAGGCAGTACCTGGGCTCGCGCGGCCTGGGCACCAAGTATCTGGTCGAGGAGATGGATGCCACCGTCGACCCGCTGTCGCCCGACAACAAGATGATCTGGTGCACCGGTCCGCTGACCGGCACCATGGCCTCCACCGGCGGGCGCTACACCGTCATCACCAAGGGCCCGCTGACCGGCGCCATCGCCTGCTCGAACTCGGGCGGCTACTGGGGCTCGGAGCTGAAGGCTGCCGGCTGGGACATGGTGATCGTCGAAGGCGCCTCGGCCAGGCCGGTCTACCTCTACATCAACGACGATGTCGCCGAGCTGCGCGATGCCTCCCACCTGTGGGGCAAGAGCGTCTGGGAGACCGAGGAGTCGCTGAAGAAGTCGCATCAGGATCCGCTGCTGCGCATCTCCACCATCGGTCTGGCCGGCGAGAACAAGGTGCTGTTCTCGGCCATCGTCAACGATCTGCACCGCGCGGCCGGCCGCTCGGGCGTGGGCGCGGTGATGGGCTCGAAGAACCTGAAGGCGGTCGCGGTGCGCGGCACCAAGGGCGTCGGCAACATCGCCAACCCCAAGGAGTTCATGAAGGTCACCTTCGAGAAGAAGAAGATCCTGCATGACAACGCCGTCACCGGCGCGGGCCTGCCGACCTACGGCACCCAGGTGCTGATGAGCGTCATCAACGAGATCGGCGCGCTGCCGACCCGCAACCACCGCGACGTGCAGTTCGAGGGCGCCAAGGACATCGGCGCCGAGGCGATGGCCACCCCGCGCGCGACCGACGGCAAGAAGCACCTGGTGACCAACCAGGCCTGCTTCGGCTGCACCATCGCGTGCGGCCGCATCTCCAAGATCGACAAGACCCACTTCACGGTCGAGAACAAGCCGAAGTACTGGGGCGCCTCGGGCGGCCTGGAGTACGAGGCGGCCTGGGCGCTGGGTGCGGCCAACGGCGTCAACGACCTGGAGGCGCTGCAGTACGCCAACGTGCTGTGCAACGAGCAGGGCATGGACCCGATCTCCTTCGGCGCGACCATCGGCGCGGTGATGGAGCTCTACGAGATGGGCGTGCTGACGAAGGAGCAGCTGGGCATCGACGCCAAGTTCGGCGATGCACGCGCGCTGGCCCACTTCGCCGAGATCACCGCCCGGGGCGAGGGCTTCGGCGTCGAGATCGGCCAGGGCTCGGCCCGCCTGTGCAGGAAGTACGGCCACCCGGAGCTGTCGATGAGCGTCAAGGGCCAGGAATTCCCGGCCTACGACTCGCGCGGCGTGCAGGGCATGGGCCTGACCTACGCGACCTCGAACCGCGGTGCCTGCCACCTGCGCTCCTACACCATCGCCTCCGAAGTGCTGGGCATTCCGGTCAAGACCGATCCGCTGACCGCCGACGGCAAGCCGGAACTGGTCATGGCCTTCCAGGACGCGACCGCCGCCTTCGACGCCGCCGGCATCTGCATCTTCACCAGCTTCGCCTGGACGCTGGCCGACGTGCAGCCGCAGGTGGCCGCCGCCTGCGGCGAGGAGTTCACGCTCGAGAACCTGAACCAGATCGGCGAGCGGATCTGGAACATGGAGCGCGACTTCAACAACCGCGCCGGCTTCACCGCCAAGGACGACACGCTGCCCAAGCGCCTGCTGGAAGAGCCTGCGCAGACCGGTCCGGCCAAGGGCCTGGTCAACAAGCTGCCGGAAATGCTGCCCAAGTACTACGAGATCCGTGGCTGGGACACCGAAGGCCGCCTGAAGCCCGAGACGCGCGAGCGCCTGGGTCTCTGAGCACAAGAGGCACAACACGATGAGGCACGTGATCCTGGGGGCCGGTCCGTCCGGCGTCATCGCGGCCGAGACGATCCGAAAGCACGCGCCGCATGACGAGGTCATCGTCATCGGCGACGAGCCGGAGGCGCCGTACTCGCGCATGGCGATTCCCTACCTGCTGATCGGCAAGGTCGGCGAGGAGGGCACGCACCTGCGCCACGGCGAGGGCCACTACGAGCGGCAGGGCATCTCGCTGCGTCGCGGTCGCGCCAAGCGCGTCGACGTGCAGGCGCGCAGCGTCGAGCTCGACGACGGCAGTACGCTGGCCTTCGACCGGCTGCTGATTGCCACCGGCTCGTCGCCGGCCTCGCCGCCGATTCCCGGCATTCACGGCCGCGGCGTGCATCCGTGCTGGACGCTGAAGGACGCCCGCGCGATCGCCGCGCTGGCGCGCCCGGGCGCCAAGGTCATCCAGATGGGCGCCGGCTTCATCGGCTGCATCATCATGGAGGCGCTGCAGCAGCGCGGCGTCGAGCTGACCGTGGTCGAGATGGGCGACCGGATGGTGCCGCGCATGATGGGGCCGACCGCCGGCACCATGATCCGCGAGTGGTGCGAGAAGAAGGGCGTGCGGGTGTTCACCAGCACCCGCGTCGAGGCGATCGAGCGCCGCGCGCCGGACCTGATGGACCGCCTGGCCGAGGCCGGCGGCATCGAGGACCATGTGCCGGCCACGCCGATGACGGTGCGCCTGTCGAGCGGCGAGCATCTGCCCGCCGACCTGGTCATCAGCGCCACCGGCGTGCGCCCGAACATCGGCTTTCTCGAGAACTCCGGCATCACCTGCCTGGTCGGCGTGCTGACCGACGAGCGGCTGCAGACCAATGTCGAGGGCATCTACGCCGCAGGCGACTGCGCCGAGGCCTTCGACAAGGTCAGCGGCCGGACCATCGTCAGCGCGATCCAGCCCAACGCGGCCGAGCAGGCGCGCGTGGCCGCGATGAACATGATCGGGCGCGACGCCACGCTCAAGGGCGTCACGCAGATCAACGTGCTCGACACGCTGGGCATGATCTCGGCGTCCTTCGGCAAGTGGGACGGCGTGCCCGGCGGCCAGCATGTGGAGCTGACCGACCGCGACGAAGGTCGGCACCTGAGCCTGCAGTTCGACGGTGACATCCTGGTCGGCTGCAACTCGATCGGCTGGACCGAGCATGTCGGCGTGATGCGCGGCCTGGTCGAGGGGCAGGTCCGTCTGGGCGACTGGAAGGACCGGCTGCTCGAGGATCCGACGCTGCTGATGGAGGCTTATCTGGCCTGTGCGCAGGCCCAGGGCGACTTCGGATGGGTTCGCGCCAAGGCGTGATGCAGGGCATGATGCTGGCATGAGGATCACCTTCAAGCTGTTCGCGATGCTGGCCGAGCACCTGCCGGCCGACCGCCCGCCGGGCAATGCCGTCGATCTGGAGGTGCCGGACGGCTCGACGGTGGCTGCGGTCATCGACCGCTTCCAGCTGCCGCCCGCGCTGGTGCATCTGGTGCTGGTCAACGGCAGCTATGTCGCGGCCGACCAGCGCGCCGCGCGCGTGCTGGCCGACGGCGACGCGCTGGCGATCTGGCCGCCGATCGCCGGTGGCTGACGCGGCCGATGCTGCAGCCCGGTCCCGGATGAACGACGTTCCCGCCACCTTCTCGCGCGAGCAGGGCTGCACCGAGGCCGAGTGGCTGGGCTGGCTGCCCGGCGCGGTCGACGGCCGCGCGCTGGCGCTGCAGTCCGGCCAGGCGCGCATCGAGCCCATCGGCTCGGGTGGTCTGACGATTCTCTGGCGTGCGCTCGAGCCACGCCGCATCGCGCTGATCAGCCTGCCCCGCCTGGCGGTGGACTTCCGCTTCGACGCGGACGTCGAGGCCTGCGAGCGCCAGCGCTTCATGCGTCGCTTCGATCTCTGGATGCAGCGCGGCGGCGGCTGAGACGCGGAGCGCGTCGCGCTTTCCGCTATCGTCGCGGCCCATGAAGACCCGCGGCATCCATCTCCAGTACACCTTCGGCCCGCCGGACCAGCGCGGCGCCGACATCGGCAATCCGCTGTTCGATCTGCTCAGCGCGGTGCACGAGTGCGGCTCGATCCAGCATGCGGCACGCTCGCTGGGCGCCTCCTACCGTCATGTCTGGGGCGCGCTGAAACAGTGGGAGGAGGCGCTGGGCGAGCCGCTGGTCACCTGGGCCCAGGGCCAGCCGGCGCGGCTGACGCCCTTCGCCGACCGACTGCTGTGGGCCGAGCGCCAGGCCCGCACCCGGCTGACCCCGCACATCGAGGCGCTGCGCGCCGAACTCGAGCATGTGCTGGCCGACGCCTTCGACGGCACCCAGCAGGTGCTGACCATTCATGCCAGCCACGACCTCGCGCTGGCGCGGCTGCGCGAGCTGGCCAGCCAGGACGAGCGGCTGCACATCGAGCTGAAGTTCTCCGGCAGCCTGGACGCGCTGCGCTCGCTGGCCGAGGGACGCTGCCAGGTCGCCGGCTTTCATGTGCCGGCGCTCGGTCAGGCGGTGCCGCTGTTCTCGCAGGCGCTCAAGCCGCTGCTCAAGCCCGGCCGTCACAAGCTGATCGGCTGCACGCGCCGGATGCAGGGCCTGATGGTCGCGCCCGGCAACCCGCGCGGCGTGCGCGAGCTGAGCGATCTGGCCGGCCGGGACCTGCGCTATGTGAACCGCCAGCCGGGATCGGCGACCCGGCTGCTGGCCGATCACCTGCTGGAGCGCGCCGGGCTGGATGCGGCCACGCTCGCCGGCTGGAACGAGGGCGCGGAGGACAGCCATCTGGCGGTGGCCGCCGCGGTGGCCTCGGGCCAGGGCGATGCGGGTCTCGGCATCGAGGCTGCGGCGCAGGCCTTCGGGCTGGACTTCGTGCCGCTGGTCGAGGAGGACTATTTTCTGGTCGGCCTGAAGGAAACGCTCGACCACCCGGCGGTGCAGCGCCTGGGCCAGGTGCTGCAGGGGCCGCGCTGGCGCGAGCAGCTCGAGCGTCTGCCCGGCTATCACGCGGCCGAGCGCATCGGCGAGGTGCTGTCGCTGACCCGCGCGCTGCCCTGGTGGCACTACCGCAGGCCGCGCGCCTGAGACCGGGCCTGATTCAGCACCTTCTGCTCGTAGATCGGGTAGAGGTGCGCGACATTGCGCACGTACTCGGTGCGGAAGGCGGCCCACTGGCGGAATTCCTCGGGCACCGGTGCACGCAGCACCTCGTTCATGTCCCAGCCCTGCGCCGCCCAGGCGCTGAAGCTGCGGTCGATCCACTGCAGGAAGCGCCGGGTCTGCGCGATGCCCTCGGCCGCGCGCTCGGGGCCGATCTGCACCGGGCCATGGCTGGGCACCAGCGTGCGCAGCCCCAGCGTCTGCAGCCGGTCCAGGCTCTGGAGCCAGCGCTCGACCCGGGCATGCGGCGTCGTCGGCACCCGCTGCACGAACACCAGCCCGCCGACGAAGGCCACGCCGCTGGCCCGGTCGATCAGCACCAGATCCGAGTCGGTGTGACCGCCCAGCTCGATCAGGTCGAAGGTGCGCCCACCGACCGTGAGCGCGCCGAGGCCGCCTGTCGGCACCGCCAGGTCGGCATCCGGCGCCAGGGTCTCGGTGCCGCGCATCCAGTCGCCGCACAGCCGGTACAGATTGGTCTCGTAGGCCGAGGCCTCGCGGGCGATGCCGGCGCGCGTGACCGGCGTGGCCAGGCGTGGCACGTCGGCGAAGGCCTGGTTGCCGAGAAAGTAGTCCGGATGCAGGTTCAGGTGAACGACCCGCGCGACGCGCTGGCCGGTGGTGCGCTCGGCCAGCGCGCGCAGCTGCTGGCCGTGCAGCCGGCTGGTGCCGGTGTTGACCACCACCGTGCCCTCGGCGGTGGCGATCAGGCCGAGATTGATGATGTTGCAGCCATTGGCGACCGAGAAGTCGTCGTTGGCGCCCTCGACCACCCAGACGCCGTCGGCCAGCGAGCGCGCCTGCAGGCCGTAGTCGAGCCGGGCGACATCGACACGAGGTGCGGGTGCCGGCGCCTGTGCCGCGACCGGCGGCGTGGCGGTGGTCAGCAGCGCCGCCACGCCCAGCAGGACCGGCCGCAGAGCAGGGCGCAGGGCAGAAAACAGCTCAGGCATCGCGCTCTCCTCACTCCAGCCGCGCATCGATGCGGTTGCCGTTGTTGTCGGTGCCGACGATGCGCAGCGTGCCGGCCGGCTTCGAGGGAAAGTCGAACGAGAACACCGGGTTCTCGCTGACCGGCTCGTAGGTCTGCAGGCGCAGCAGTTCGCGGTCGCCGCTGTCGCGCACGCTCAGCCGGTTGACATAGAAGGCCGGAATGCCGCCGACCAGGCCGGTGTCCATCGGGTGCATGATCTTCAGCCGCAGCCGGCTGCCGGTGGCGATCTCCTCGGTGCCGGGCACCGGCGTGGCCTCGAAGACCCGGCCGCTGACCAGGCCGAGCGTCTGCGACCAGCTGCCGTCCTTGCGGGTGCTGCCGGGTACGGTGCAGCCGCCGCCGGCCGAGTCGACCCAGGTGCCGCCGATGTGCCAGACGCCGTCGGCGGTGCGCACCGCGGCGCGCACCGGGCTGGCCTGCTCGAGCTTGAAGCGGAAGGACACGCTGGGCAGCGCGCTGACCGGCTGGTACTCGAGCACCTTGCGGATCGGGTTGCGGTCGACCAGCACGACGATGCGCTCGATGCCGGGCAGGTCGCGCACCGACACGGTGATCGGCACGTTCATCGGATCCTCGGCGAAGGCCGGGCCCTTGACCTGCACCCGCTCGTCGAAGACGGTGCGCGCATCGCGGCCAAGGAACTCGCGGCGCATGTCCGGCCAGGGATGCGACTGGTAGGGATCGCCCTCGAACAGGTCGGCCACGGTGGTGCCGGCCACCGCCGACAGCGCCGCCAGCGCGATGGCCAGCACCGCCGAGGCGAGCACAGGATGACGCGAGGAGAGGAACATCGAGGATCTCCGTTGCGGCTGACGAGGTGGCGAGGCGCCTCAGAACCGGCGCGAATAGCGCAGCGACACCAGCGCGCTGCGCCCGGCCGCCGGCTCGAAGTGGCGGCCGTTGGCGTCGTTGACGATCACGCTGCCGACGACGCGGCGGTCGGCCAGGTTGTCGATGCGCGCCAGCAGCTCCAGCGCACCCTCGGCATCCAGCGTCCAGCGGTGGCGGTAGCGCAGGCTGAACAGCGCATGTCCGGCGGCGAAGTCGCTGTTGAGGTCGTTCACCGCGGTGCGGCCGCGTGCCAGCGCCTCCAGGCCCCACTCGCCGTCGACGCTCCAGGGCGCGACGCCGGCCAGCTCGACGAAGCCCGAGGCCGGCTGGGTGCCGGCGATGCGATTGCCGGCCGCAACGGCAGCGGTGTTGGTGGCCGAACTCAGCGTGCAGGGCACGCCGGTGCAGGTGCGAAAGCCGTTCTGGTAGGACGCATGCAGCAGCGACAGCGCCATCTGCGCGCGCAGGCCCGGTTGCATCCGCCAGGCGCCGCCCAGCTCCAGGCCCCAGCGCCGGGTGGCGCCGACATTGCGGAAGGAGGAGCGGCCGCCCGCATTGGTCGCCACGCCGATCTCGTCGTCGGTGGCGATGTGGAACACGGTGGCGTCCAGCGAGAGCGCGCCCTCGCGCCACTTGGCGCCCAGCTCGATCTGGCGGCTGGTCTGCGCCTTCAGGTCGGTGTTGAAGCCGCTGGCCCCGTCGGGCCGGTAGGCCAGCTCGCCCAGCGTCGGCGATTCATGGCCGAGCGCGGCGGCCGCATGCAGCGTCCAGGCCGGGCTGGCCCGCCAGCGCAGGCCGGCCACCGGATTGGTGTAGCGGTAGCTCAGCTCGCCCGAATCGTCGCCATTGGCCAGGTAGCGGTCCGCCACCTGCATGCGCACCCGGCCGCTGCGCACGCCCGCGCTGGCCTGCCAGGCGTCGGCCAGGGCCCAGTCGGCCTGGGCATAGGCCTCGCGGGTGTCGGCGCGGTTGGTCTCGTCGCGGCGCAGCCGGCCCTGCACGCCCAGCACCTGGCTGGCACCGGTGCCGGTGTAGTTCTCGTGGCCCTGGCGATCGTCCTTCTGGCGCTCCAGGCTCAGGCCGGTGGTCAGGTCGACCCGGTCCCAGTGCCACAGCGCACGTGCATCGAGGCCGTCGTAATGGCGGTCGAAGTCGACCAGGCCGCCGCCGTGGCGGGCATTGGCCTGGGTGGCCGGCGCGATCGCCAGGAACTGGCTGACCCCGCGCGAGCCGGCATAGGCCGACACCCGGGTGCTCGAGAGCGCGCCGGCCGCGTCGAACTGGCGGGTCCAGCTCGCGCCGGCCTGGGTCTGGCGGATGGTCTTGCGGGTGTCGTACTGGGTGGCCACCGCGGCGGTCTGGTCCGGATCGGCCTCGAACTGGGCGCGGGTCAGGCCGAGCGGATCATCGGCGGTCTGGTTCTGGTCGCTGAGGGCCAGGGTGATGCGGTCGCGCTCGCCCTTCCAGTTCAGCCGCAGGTTGGCCAGACGGCGCTCGGCGCCGCTCTGCGGCCGGAAACCGTCGATCGACATGTCCGAGAGGTTGCCTGACAGGTCCAGACCCTCGCCCAGCGGCGCGGCGAAGCCGACCCGGCCCTGGCGCAGGCCGGCGCTGCCGGCATCCAGCCCGATCTCGAGCTGGCGCTCGCGCACCGGCTTGGAGAACAGCGCGATCACGCCGCCGGAGGCATTGCCGTACAGCGCCGAGAACGGCCCGCGCAGCACCTCGACGCGCTCGGCGCCGGCGAGGTCGAAATGCGCCACCTGGCCCTGGCCGTCGGGCATGGTGGCCGGAATGCCGTCGGCATACAGGCGCAGGCCGCGCACGCCGAAGCCGGCACGGGCGCCGAAGCCGCGGCTGCTGATCTGCAGATCCTGGGCGTGGTTGTGGCGATTGGCCACCACCAGGCCGGGCACGCGCGCCATCGACTCCGACAGGTTGATCATCGGGCCGCTGTCGCGCAGCGCGCCTTCGCCGACCGCGCTGATCGCATAGGGCAGCTCGGCGAGGCGGCGCTCGCGGGTCGTGCCGGTGACGACCACCGGCTCCAGGTCGGCGGCGGCCGTGGTCGGGACGGTGGCGGCCGGCTGGGCGGCGACCGTGCAGGGCAGGGCGCCCAGCAGGGCCAGCATCAGCGGGGACAGCCGCGCCGGCGAGGCGAGGCGGCGAAGGGGGCTCGGGCGGATCATGAGGCGGGACAGGTCATTCTGGAATCCAGGGCATGGTCCGGATCCGTGACCCGCGCGGCCAGTCGGCATTTACCCGGTGCCGTGTCGTCGCCTCCGATCTGTGCCGCGCGGGTGCGCCAGAAAGTGACAGTCGTGTTCATGGGCGTGTTCATGGGCGTGTTCACGGGCGTGTTCACGGGCGGAAGGGTCAAGACCACCGGAGGGTCTCCGATATCGACAGCACTGCCTGCACCGGACGCTGCCCTGCGCTCTTGCCACCATGAAGCCTGCTCTCCAAGACCGACTCTGCCTGCGCCCTGCTGCCCGGTCGCTGCCGAGGCCCCGGCTGCCGCTGGCGATGCTGGCGCTGCTGCTGGGGGGCGGTCTGCCGCTGCAGGCGGGTGCGCAGTCCGGCACCGGAGTCAAGGCGCTGGCCGAGCTCTCGCTCGAGGACCTGATGCGTGTCGAGGTGGTCAGCGCCGGGCGCGAGGCCGAGCGCCTGGCCGATGTGGCCGCACCGGTCTTTGTCATCACCCGCGACGACATCGCCCGCACCGGGGTGCGCTCGCTGCCGGAAATCCTGCGGCTGGCGCCCGGCGTGGATGTGGCGCGCCTGTCGGCCGGGCGCTGGGCGGTCGGGGTGCGGGGCGACACCGGCCGCTTCTCGAACAAGCTGCAGGTGCTGGTCGACGGGCGCAGCATCTATTCGCCCTTGTTCTCCGGCGTGCTGTGGGAGACGCATCAGGTGCCGCTGGGCGAGATCGAGCGCATCGAGATCATTCGCGGCCCGGCCGGTGCGGTCTGGGGGGCCAATGCGGTCAACGGCGTGATCAACATCATCACCCGGCCGGCGGACGGCGGCGGGCGTGCCGCCCGGATCGAGGCGGTCGATGACGGCTCGCTGCGGCTGGGCCTGCGTGCCGGCCAGAGGCTCGACGACGATGCCGGCGGATGGCGTGCCCATGCGCAGGTCGAGCGCCAGTCCGCCTCCGAGGCTCAGGCGGGCGGCCAGGCGCATGACGCCACCCGCGCCGCCACCGCCGGGCTGCGCCTGGAGCGCCGCATCGATGCGCGCACCCGGCTGGACCTGCAGGCCCAGGTCGAGCAGTCCCGGGTCGAGGACACCCGGCTGCGCCAGATCGTGCGTCCGCCCTACCGGCAGGAGGTCCCGACCCATCAGGACTATGACCGCGCCTACCTGAGCGGTGCGCTGGAGCACCGGCTGAACGGCGGCTCCTCGCTGAAGCTGACCGGGCTGCTGATGGCCGAGCAGGGCGGCGAGGCCGGCTTCGTGCAGATGCGCAGCCGCACCGCCGACCTGGAGGTCGAGCAGTCCTGGCGGCCCGAGGGCTCCGGCCACCAGCTCACCTGGGGCGGCGGGCTGCGACATCACCGCGACCACAACGAATCCCTGGGCGATGGCAGCTTCACGCCGGCGCGGCGCGAGATGAACGACTGGCGCCTGTTCGCGCAGGATCGCTGGACCTCCGACAGCGGGCGGCTGGTGGCGGTGGGCGGACTGCGCATCGACCACACCTTCTTCGGCGGCACCCGCACGCAGCCGAGCCTGGCGCTGTCCTGGCGGCCGAGCGACGAGAACCTGACGCTCTGGTCCTCGGTGTCGCGTGCGGTGCGGGTGCCCTCGCGCGGCGAGAACGATGCGAATGTGGCGGTGGCGGTGATTCCGCCCGGACAGATGGGCAATCCGCTGCCGGTGCGGGTGCTGGCCAGCAGCGCCAGCGGTCAGGTGGTGGAGTCGGTGCGTGCCTTGCAGCTCGGGGTACGGCGCCGCTGGGGCGAGCAGCTTGCGCTCGATGCGGTGCTTTTCCGCCACGACTACGATCCGCTGAGCTTCAACGCGGCCGGACTGACCGGGGCCGAGCTGTCGATGTTCCCGCAGCCGCACCTCGACGCCTCGCTGCGGCGGGTGCCTGGCCGGGCCCGGGTCAGCGGCCTGGAGCTGTCGCTCGACTGGCATCCGCTGCCCTCGCTGCGCCAGCAGTTCAGCGGCGCCTGGAGCCGTGGCGAGGAGTTCCCGGCTGCTGCCGGCGACAGCGCGCGGCTGCGCGAGCGTCTGCCCGCGCGCCTGCTGTCCTGGCGCACCTCGATCGATCTCACGCCGCATCTCGGCCTGGATGTCTGGGTGCGTCACACCGCCGCACGCGGCAGCGCCAGCACCGGCACCCGGGTGGATGCGCGCACCGTGCTCGACCTCAGCACCCGATGGGCGGTCAGCCGCGATGTCACGCTGAGCCTGCGGGCCTGGAACCTGGGCACCGCGAAAGCGGTGGAAATCCATCCGGATCTGGGTTACTCGCAGGCCGTCATCAGCCGTCCGGGCGTCGGCCTGCGCGCCGAGATGATCTTCTGAGCCGGGGCCGCTGCATCACGCGCACCGCGATGAGAGCTGTCCTGTTCCCGCTCGTGACCGCGCTGGCCGTCGCGGTGCTGGCGCCGCTGCGCAGCGCACAGGCCGGCTCGGACGAGGCGATGGTGCAGGCGGCCTTCGTCGCCAATTTCGCGCGCTTCACCCAGTGGCCTGCGGCCGTCTTGCCCCAGCGCCAGGGCGTGATGCAGCTGTGCCAGTACGGTCAGCGCGAGGATCTGGAGCAGGCGCTGCGTGCGCTGCAGGGCCGGCCGCTGCAGGGCGCGAGCGTGCAGTGGCGCCAGATCCAGCGGGCCGAGGAGGCGCGCGGCTGCCATCTGCTGTTCGTCTCCGAGCCCGGTCTGGCGCTGGTGGCGCTGACCGGCCAGCCGGTGCTGACCGTCAGCGACCAGCCCGGCTTCGTGCAGCGCGGCGGCATGATCGGGCTGCTGCGCCACGGCGGCCGGCTGCGCTTCGAGATCCATCTGGGTGCGGCCAGCCAGGCGGGGCTGAAGCTGTCCTCCGATCTGCTGTCGCTGGCGGTCGGCGTGATCGAGGCGCCGCTGCGGCGCGAGGGCGCGCCATGATCGGCACGCTGCCGTTCCGCATCCGCCGCCGCTTCGCGCTGCTGCCGCTGCGCAGCAAGCTCGGCCTGCTGGTGGTCGGCTCGACGCTGCTGGCCTCGCTGCTGCTGTTCGTGGTCGTCACGGTGATGGAGTACCAGACTTCGCGCCAGCGGGTCGAGGAGCGCGGCCAGGCGCTGGCCCAGGTGCTGGCGCAGAACACCCGTGCGGCGCTGGCCTTTGCCGACGCGGCCGCCGCGCAGCGGGTGCTCGAGGCGCTCGGCCAGGTGGCCGAGGTGCGCTGGGCGGTGCTGGGCGATGCGCGCGGCATCGTGGTCGCGCACTACCTGGCGCCGGGCGAGCAGATGCCGGACGCCGCCCACATGCTGGCGCTGCAGGCGGGCATCACCGACGCGGCTCGTGCCCATGCGGTGGCGTCGATCGAGCTCGACGGCGCGCCGCTGGGCCGGCTGCTGCTGTGCATCGATGCGACGCCGACCTTCAGCGCCACCGCGTTGCGCGCGCTGCTGGTGCTGCTGGGCGCGACGCTGATCGGCGGGCTGGCCGCGGCCGCGGCGATCGCCGGCCAGGACGGTGTGGTGCGGCCGATCGTGGCCCTGGCCGACGTGATGCGCACCGTCTCCCACACCCATGCCTACGCCACCCGGGTCAGCACCGACCGTGACGACGAGGTCGGTCAGCTCTACGCCGGCTTCAACCGCCTGCTCGAGGAGCTGGAGGTGCGCGAGGCGATGCTGAAGAAGCAGCAGCAGCGCCTGTTCACGCTGGCGCATGTCGATGCGGTCACCGGGCTGAGCAATCGGCACCATTTCCGGCTGCTGCTCGACGAGGCGCTGGCGGCGGTCGATGCCCGCGGGTTTGCGGTGCTGTGCCTGGACCTGGACCGCTTCAAGATGGTCAACGATGCACTGGGCCATGATGTCGGCGACCGGCTGCTGAGCTGCGTGGGCGAGCGCCTGCGCGCCCTGGCCCGCGCGGGCGACCCGGTGGCGCGGCTCGGCGGCGACGAGTTCGCGGTGGTGCTGCGCGATGTGCGCTCGCCCGAGGAGGCGGCCGGCTTCGCCGCGCGGGTGCTGGCCGCGCTGTGCCAGCCGGTCGACATCGACGGGCTCACGGTGCCGATGGGCGTGAGCGTGGGCATCGCGCTGGCGCCGGCCGACGGCCGCCTGCCCGATCAGCTGCTGAAGAACGCCGACCTGGCGCTCTATGCCTCGAAGGCCGGCGGGCGCGGGCGTGCCAGCTTCTACTCGCCCCACATGAGCACCGGCGTGGTCCGTCGCCTGCAGCTCGAGCGGGCGCTGCGCAATGCCATCGCGCTGCGCCAGCTCTCGGTGGTGTTCCAGCCGCAGCTCGATCTGGACGGGGACCGGGTGGTCGGCTTCGAGGCGCTGGTGCGCTGGCGCCATCCCGATCTGGGCCAGGTCTCGCCGGCCGAATTCATCGCGGTGGCCGAGGATGCCGGCCTGATCAACGAGATCGGCGAGTGGGTGCTGCTGCAGTCCTGCCGCATCGCCGCGCAGTGGTCACGGCCGCTGTCGGTGGCGGTCAATCTCTCGGCGGTGCAGGTGATGACCCAGGATCTGCCGGCGCTGGTGGAGCGGGCGCTGCGCCAGTCGGGCCTGCCGGCGGCGCGGCTGGAGGTCGAGATCACCGAGTCGGTGCTGCTCAACGAGACCGAGGCGACGCTGGCGCAGCTGCACGGCCTGAACCGGCTGGGCGTGCGCATCGCGCTCGACGACTTCGGCACCGGCTACTCGTCGATGGCCTATCTGCGCCGCTTCCCCTTCGACAAGCTGAAGATCGACCGCTGCTTCGTCCAGGCGCTGACCCGCGATCCTCAGGCCCGGGTGATCGTGCGCGCGATCATCGACATGGCCACCGGCCTGCGCATGGCCACCCTGGCCGAGGGCGTGGAGACGCCCGACGAGCTCGAGGCGCTGCGTGCCGAGGGCTGCACGCTGGTGCAGGGCTATCTGGTGGCGCCGCCGCTGCCGGTCGAGCAGGTCGAGCCCTTCCTGGCGCGTCACGCGGCCTCGGGCCTGGCGGTCTGAAGGTCGGGGCCGGTCGTGGCCACGCCGGTGATCCAGCCCTCGAGCGGATCGACCGCCGCCGGCAGGCCGAAGCCGGGCGCCTGGCTGGCCTGCGCGGCCTGCAGCAGGCACAGCACCGCATCCAGCCGGTCGCCACGGGCGTCCTCGAGCAGCGCGGTGCGCTGCTCGGCATCGATCTGCAGGCCTTCGTCCTGCTCCAGCGCCTGCACCAGCGTCTGGCGCGCCTGGCGCCGGCCCTCGTCCTGGCGGGCCGGGTCGTCGCTCTTGTAGCTGCGTCGGCCCAGCACCGCGCGGGCGCTGCGCCCGGGATAGCCCTCCAGCGCGATGCGGCTGCGGTCGCCCTCATGCAGGCCGGGCAGATGGCAGCCGGCATCGAGCAGGGCCGGCGCGCCCGCATGCAGCATGAAGGCCACCGGCGGGTTGACCCATTTCATCGACGGCGAGGCGCCGGCCGGCCGGTCGCAGGCCCGGTGCGCGAACTTCGCGCCCGCCGGCCGGGCGGCGCAGAAGGCGGCAAAGGCGGCGCGGATCTCCTGGCGTGACAGGCGCCGGTAATGGTCGATCAGCGCCGCCCAGCTGCCGCTTGGCCAGCCCAGCGTCTCGACCAGTTCGCGCGGCAGGCCGAAGGGCAGGTCGAAGGCGCCCAGCCAGGGGCCGGGCTCGGTCAGCAGGCAGGAGAAGTCGGCCGGATCGGACAGCTCGCGCAGCCGGTCCAGACGCAGCCGGCCCGACGCATCGCACCGGTGGCCCTCGGCCACGACGATCGGCTTGCGCCGGTCGGGCCGGCTGCTGAAGTCGACGCCCAGCAGGCGCAGGCGCGGCGAAGGCTCAGCCGCCGGCACGCCCGACGATCGAGGCGGTGGCGATCAGCTCCTCGAGCATCGCCATCGAGGCCCGGCCCGGCACGGTGAAGGGATCGAGCACCGGGCGGGCGCTGTACTTCAGCACGATCGACGGATTGACCCGCGTCAGATTGACCACGCCCATCGTCCAGCCGGAGAAGCGCCGCTCGGCGATCTCCTCGAAATGCAGCAGCGTCACGTCATGGTGGCGGCTGTCGCGCACGATCGAGCCATAGAGCCGGTTGACCGCGTCGCGCCCGCCCTCGAGCACCTGCATGAAGACATCGCCGCCGTGGCACAGGATGCCGGTGATGCCCTGCGTCGGATTGCGGGTGCGCGACTGCGCCAGGATCGCGTCGATCGTCTCGGGGCTGACCGCGGTGGCGCGGCTGGCATACAGAAGACGGACCATCATCGGGAATTCCTCTTCGCCCGGGAAGGGCAGTGGCAGGCGGTTGGGGGGCTGCGGTGCGGCCGGGCTCAGCCCTTGCGCTGGCCCAGCAGCGACAGGAACTCGCGGCGCAGGTTCGGATCCTTCAGGAAGGCGCCGCGCATCACGCTGTTGATCATCTTCGAGTCCAGATCGCGCACGCCGCGCCAGCCCATGCAGAAATGGTCGGCCTCCATGACCAGCGCCAGGCCGTCGGGCTGCATCTTGTCGGCCAGCAGGTCGGCGACCTGGATGATCGCCTCTTCCTGGATCTGCGGGCGGCTCATCACCCATTCGGCCAGGCGGGCGTACTTCGACAGGCCGATCAGCGCCGAGTGCTCGTTGGGCAGGATGCCGATCCACAGCTTGCCGATGATCGGGCACAGGTGGTGCGAGCAGGCGCTGCGCACGGTGATGGGCCCGACGATCATCAGCTCGCCCAGACGCTCGGCGTTGGGGAACTCGGTGACCGGCGGCTGCGGCTCGTAGCGGCCGCGGAAGACCTCCTTCAGGTACATCTTGGCGACGCGGCGCGCGGTGTCCTGGGTGTTGTGATCGCTCTCGGTGTCGATCACCAGGCTGCGCAGCACGCCCGACATCTGGCCCGCGACCTCGTCGAGCAGCGCATCGAGTTCGCCCGGGCGGATGAAGTCGGCGATGTTGTCGTTGGCGTGGAAGCGTCGGCCGGAGGCGCGGATGCGCTCGCGGATCACCGTCGAGATCGGCCGGCCCTCGTCATCCGGTCGGTCCTGCGGCGGGGTCGGAAGGCTCATGGCGCGGCGGGAGTCGTCGTTGTCTTGCACGTCTGTCTTTCAGGTCTCGGTCGCCATGCTAGCAGCGAGGTCATCCCCCCGCATGGCGAGCGGTCGGTCGAACACAAAACCACACTTCGGTGCGGGCAAGAGACTCCGGGTTTGCGAGAATCGACCCGCAAAGGATGTCCTGCCCATGTCTCGTCCGCCGCTGATCGGCATTTCCGCCCGCATCTATTTTCCGGCCGCGCCGGTGGCCGACATCGGCGGCGTCTTCACCCGCACGCTGCACTATCTGGAGCAGTCGGTGGCGCACTGGATCCTGGGCGGGCGGGCGCTGGCGGTGATGATTCCCGCCATCGAGAGCCAGGGCATGCTCGCGCGCAGCGAGATGAGCCTGGCCGAATACGCCAGCCAGCTCGACGGCCTGGTGCTGCAGGGCGGCAACGACATCGCGCCCGAGAGCTATGGCGAGACGCCGCTGCGCCCGGAGTGGAGCGGCGACCGGGTGCGCGACCGCTACGAGATCGACCTGTTCGACGCCTTCGTCAGCGCGGGCAAGCCGGTGGTGGGCATCTGCCGCGGCTGCCAGCTGATCAATGTGGCGCTGGGCGGCACGCTCTACCAGGACATCCCGAGCCAGCGGCCCTCCGAGGTGCAGCACCTGCATGTGCAGCAGTACGACCGCCAGTTCCATGATGCCGAGATCCTGCCCGGCTCCGGGCTGGCGCGGCTCTATCCGGGTGTGCAGCGCACGACGATCAACTCGATCCACCATCAGGCGGTGAAGGACCTGGGGCGCGATCTGGTGGTCGAGGCACGCTCGGTGCCCGACGGACTGGTCGAGGCGATCCGCTGGCGCGGCCCCAGCCTGGTCTTCGGCATGCAATGGCATCCGGAGTTCATGGCCCAGGACCAGCATCACCCGTCGCAGCTCGACGGCCGGCCGATCCTCGAGGAGTTCCTGGCCGCCTGCCTCAGGCGCCGAGGCTGAGGCCGACTCCGGCGCTGGCGCCTGCACTGGCACGGCCGCGCACCAGCAGCGCCTCCAGCTCGGTGGCGGCCATCGGCCGGCCGAGCAGATAGCCCTGCATCTCGTCGCAGCCCAGGCGGGTCAGCATCTCGTGCTGCGCGCCGGTCTCGACGCCCTCGGCGACGATGCGCAGGTTCATCTTGCGTGCCATCGCGACGATGGCCTCGACGATGGCGATGTCGTCGCTGTCGTCCGGGATGCCGTCGACGAAGGAGCGGTCGATCTTGAGCCGCTGCAGCGGGAAGCGCTTCAGGTAGGCCAGGCTGGAGTAGCCGGTGCCGAAGTCGTCGACCGAGAGCTGCACGCCGATGCCGCGCAGCGCATGCAGCAGCGTCATCGTGCCGGCCGGATCCTCCATCATGCTGGACTCGGTGATCTCCAGCTCGAGGTACGCGGCCTCCAGGCCGCTGCGGCGCAGCTCCGAGCGCACCGTCTGGTCCAGACCCCGGCGCTGCAGCTGGCGCACCGACAGGTTGACCGCCACCCGCATCTCCGGATGGCCCTGCCGCTGCCACTGCCGCACCTGCCGGCAGGCCTCGCCGAGCACCCAGTCGCCCAGCGGGTGGATCAGGCCGCTTTCCTCTGCGATCGGGATGAACTCGGCCGGGCTGATCATGCCGCGCTGCGGATGGGGCCAGCGCAGCAGCGCCTCGACGCCGACGAGCCGGCCGCAGGCATCGAACTGCGGCTGGTAGTGCAGGCACAGCTCGTTGCGGTCGATCGCATGGCGCAGGTCGTTCTCCAGGCGCAGCCGGGCATGCGCCTGCCGGTCCATTTCCGGGCTGAAGAAGCAGTAGGTGCTGCGGCCGGCCGCCTTGGCGCGGTAGAGCGCGGTGTCGGCGTACTTCAGCAGCAGATGCTCGTCATTGCCGTCGCGCGGATACAGGCTCACGCCGAGACTGGCGCTCACATGCAGATCGTGGCCATCGATCAGGAAGGCCTCTTCGAACGCGCGGACCAGTTCCTCGGCGGTCTGCGCGACCTGGGCTGCCTCGGTCAGATCCTCGATCAGCACCAGGAACTCGTCGCCGCCGAGTCGCGCCAGCGTGACCTCCGGCGGCAGCTGCTGGCGCAGCCGCAGTGCCACCTGGCACAGCAGCTCGTCGCCGACCAGATGGCCGAGCGTGTCGTTGATGTTCTTGAAGCGGTCCAGGTCGATGAAGATCACCGCGAGCATGCGGCCGCGGTGGCGCGCCATGCGCAGCCCCTGCTCGAGCCGGTCGAGCACCAGCGAGCGGTTGGGCAGGCCGGTCAGCGCATCGTGATAGGCCATGTGCTGGATGCGCAGCTCCTGCAGATGCTGCTCGGTCACGTCCTGCGCGATGCCGGCGCGGCGCACGGTGCGGCTGCGCTCGTCCTGCACCGCGAAGCTGCGCAGATGCACATAGCGCACCTCGCCGGAGGGCTTGATGACTCGGAAGCGGGTGTCGTAGTTGTCCCGGTCGGCGGCGCCGGCGCGGATCTCGCGCAGCACGCGCTCGCGGTCCTCGGGATGAATGTGCGCGGTCCATGCATGCCAGTCGTCCAGCAGGCCGGCTGCGGGCAGACCCCAGATCCGCTCGATCGCCGGGCTGATGTAAAGCAGCCGCCCCGCGACCGGGTCGCTGAGCCAGACCACATCGTCGATGGCGTCGGCCAGCTCGCGCAGCCGGCGCTCGCTTTCGGCCAGCGCGCGGCGCTCGCGCTCGAGCTGGACCTGCAGGCAGGCGGACTCCAGCGCGATGTGCAGGCGCGGCATCGCCAGGTCGCGCTTGACCAGGTAGTCGTGCGCACCGAGGCGGATGGCCTGCGCGGCGGCCTCCTCGTCGCCCTGGCCGGTGATGACGACGATCGGCAGGTCCAGGCCGCGCACCTCGCGGATCTCGCGGATCAGCTCGAGCGCGTTCATGCCCGGCAGCAGATAGTCGAGCAGCAGCGCGTCGACCGGGCCGAGCCCGTCGGGGCTGCCGTGCTCGAGCGCGGCCAGCACCGCCTCGCCGCTGCCGACCACATCGAGCAGGATGTGCGGCGCCTGCTGGCGCAGGCGGCGGCGCAGCAGGTCGACATCGCTGGCGGTGCGCTCGGCATAGAGCACATGCAGCACCTGGGCCGGCGCATGGTCGGGCCGCTCGAGCCGGCGCTGGCGGGCCGCGGCGATGGTCTGGGTCAGCGTGTCGAGATAGCGGGTGTCCTTGACGATGTAGTCGTCGGCGCCGCTGCGCAGCGCGCGCACCGCTGCCTCCTCGTCGCCGCAGCCAGTCAGCAGCAGCACCGTGGTGCCGGGCCGACTGTGACGGACCTGCGCCACCAGCTCGATGCCGTTGCCATCGGGCAGGTTCATGTCGATCAGCAGCACGTCGCAGGGGCGGGCGGCATCGGCCAGCAGCGCGCGCGCCTGCTCGAGCGTGCCGGCCAGCCGCAGCTGCATCTGCGGGGCCTGCTGCGCCAGCATCCGGCGGGTCAGGTCGGCATCGAGCGGGTTGTCCTCGACGTAGATCAGGTTCATGGGTCTTGGCCGCCGATGCTGCCGGCGGCAGGGGGAAATTCGAGCACGAAGGTGGCGCCGCGTCCGGGTTCGGCGCGGGCGTGAATGCGGCCGTTCATGCGCTCCATCGCCTTGCGCACGATCGCCAGGCCGATGCCGGTGCCGGGATAGTCCTCGACCCGATGCAGGCGCTGGAAGATCTCGAAGATGCGGTCGTGATAGCGCATGTCGAAGCCGATGCCGTTGTCGGCGATCGTCAGCTCGGTGCCGCCGCCAGGCGCCTCGAGCGGTCGCGCGGTGATCGTGATCTGGCAGGGCCGGTCCGGGCGTCGGAACTTGATCGCGTTGTCGAGCAGGTTGCGCAGCACCAGCAGCAGGCCGCGCCGCTCGCCGCGCACCGACAGCGTGCCGGTGTCGATGCGGATCTCGGACGCCTGGCGGCGCAGGTTGTCGTCCAGCTCCGCCAGCGCCTCGTCGATCAGGCCGCGCAGCGGCAGCGCCACCAGGGTCGGACGCAGCCGCTCGACACGCGAGTAGGCCAGCAGATCCTCGATCAGCTGGCTCATCTGGCGGGCCGCCTGGCGGATGTTGTCGACGAAGAGCCGGCCCTCGTCGTCGAGCTGGTCGCGCTTCTCGGCCAGCAGGAGCCGGCTGTAGCCGTCGAGCCCGCGCAGCGGCGCCTTCAGGTCATGCGAGACCGAATAGGTGAAGCGCTCCATCTCGCGGTGCTTGGCCTCGAGTTCCTCGGTGCGCTCGCGAACCCGCTGCTCCAGGCCGGCATGCATCGCCTCGAGCTGCTGTTCCGCCCGCTTGCGCGCGCTGATGTCCAGCAGATAGCCGTAGGCGCCGGGCCGCCCGGTCGCGTCGATCTCCACCGTGGCCCGGGCTTCATGCCAGACCGGGCCCCGCAAGGGGTGCAGCAGGCGGAACTCGTGATGGAAGTCGGTCAGATGAAGTGCGGCCTCGCGCATCGCCTGCGCCATGGCATCGCGATCCTGAGCGTGCACATGCGGCAGCACCCGGAAGTCCGGCGCGGCCAGCTCGTGCTCGTCGCGGCCGAAGGCCCGGCACAGGCCGGGCGAGATGATGGTGAAGCGCAGCCGCGCCGGTGCGCCGTCGAGCTCCAGCGCGAACGGCGCGCCCGGCGACAGCTGCATGAAGCGCGCCAGCAGCTGGTCGGCCTGCTGGCGCTGGCGCTCTGCGCGAACCCGCTCGCTGATGTCGACGATGGCGCAGACATGACTGGTCGTCGGCAATCCCGGCAGCAGCGCCACCGAGGTGGCCGACAGATCGAGCCAGCGCTCGAGACGGCCGTCCTGTGCTGGCAGGCAGAGTTGTCGGCTGCCTCGTGGCTGGCCTGGGGCGGGCTCGGCCGCCAGCATTTCGTGCAGCATGCCGGCGTCGAAGGCGCGCGGATGCCCGTGATCGTCGAGATGGATCCAGCCGAGCTGGTCGATGCGCCTGCCCCGCAGCGCCTGGGGGTCGAGTCCGAACAGCTCCAGCGCTGCGGCATTGCCTGCCAGCACCCGTGCCTCGTGGTCGACCACCAGCATCGCATGCGGCATCGCGTCGAAGATGCGCAGGTGCAGTGGATCGTGGCGCTCCGGGCGGCCGAGCTCCTCGAACTGCCACAGGCGCAGGCCGGCGTGGCGCAGGCCGACGCGCAGCATCGCCCGAGGCGACAGGCCGGCAGGCGCACCGGTCTCCAGGCGCAGCGGCAGCCGTCGCGTCACCGTCTGCGTCTGCTCATCCGCAGGCGGTTCGGCCAGCAGGGCCTGAAGCGCCTTCCGATGTTCCGGGCCGATCAGCGTGCACATCGCCCGCCCCGGCTGCAGCCCGGGGCCGAACAGCCGTGCCGCCGCGGTGTTGAAGCCGCGCACCAGGCCGTCGCCGTCGTCCACCAGGACGGCGGCATCGGGCACGAGCGCAGCCAGCAGGTCAGGGGGCACGGTGGCGGACATGAAAACCGGAATCGAGTCGAAAAGATGAAAGATGTCGCAGAACGCGAGTCTGGCGGCAGTCTCGCATGGATGCCCGGTGATCTTTCGCGGATTGCCCGGGGTCAGGCATGAAAAACCTTCCGGTACCTCTGTCAACACCGGGTCAGGCCGGAACGCTGCAATCGCCGAAGTGTGATCTGATCAGGGCTGGCTGATGGTTTCTTGACCATTGGCCTTGACTTCCGACTCCAAGAACAGGGTTTGCCCGCATGACGGCTGCCCACGATCCCCATGAAATCTGTTCCCCTTTTCTGCCTCGGCAGGTGCGTCGAGGTCCGTGATGCCCTCTGATCCGCGTTCTCTGCGTCGCCGCGCCGCGGCATTGGTGCTTCAGCCGCTGCTCCATGAGGCGGCCCTGCATGAAGCACTGTGGCTCCAGCACGACACCATGCGGGCCGATCAGGTCTCCGACATCATCGCCTTCGTCGATCGCCTGGCGGCGCAGCATCTCTTCGATGCGGCCACCGTCAAGCGGCTCTACAGCGACTTCTACAAGGCCCTGCGCGAACGCGAGGACCGGCTGCCGGCCGATCCCTGGCCGCAGATGCAGGCGGCCCGCGCCGCAGCCCAGCCGCCGGCGCCGGTCATGCCGCCTGCGCCGGTGGCTGCACCCATCGCGCCGGCTGCACCGGTCATCAATCCGGTCGAGCGCGCCTTGCAGGCTGCGCGCGACGAGGGCCGGGTGCCGCCGGCCCCTGCGGCCACGCCGCCCCGGGCGCCGGAGAGCGAGCCGGCCGCGGTGCTGTTCGGCGTGCTGGTCGGCTCGGTGGTGGCCGAGGTGCAGCGCTTCCATGTCGAGGCGCTCGACGAGGTGCGTCGCGACGTGCTGCGCCGTGCCGACACCGCCGCGGCGTCGCCTTCGCTGCGCCTGGCCTTCCGCGCCGCCTGGAGCCGGCCGCTCGACAGCGACTGGCGCCTGCCCGGCGCGGCTGGCGATCTGGCCGATCTGGTGCGGGTGCTGCATGTGGCGCTGGTCGATGCCTTCGGCCGCAATGGTGCCGAGCAGATCCTTGGCCGTGCGCTGCGCACCGCCGAGGCGCATCCCGAGGCGGCGCACTTCGCGCCGCGCCAGCTGCTCGAGACGATCGCGGGGCTGCGCCTGTGATGTCCGCTGTCCTGTCTTCCGTCCTGGAGTGATGATCGATGTCCCGCCTGCCGGATTCCCCTGACCTGTCCGACGAGATCGAACGCGACGAACGCCTGCCGATGACGACGCAGGAGCGTCGCCTGGTGCTGACCTCCTCGATCGGCACGATCTTCCAGTGGTACGACTTCTTCCTGTATGGCGCGATGGCCTCGGTCATCGCCCGGCAGTTCTTCACCTCGCTCGAGCCGGGTGCGGCCTTCATCCTGACACTGCTGGCCTTTGCGGCCGGCTTCGTGGTGCGTCCGATCGGCGCGGTGATCTTCGGCCATCTCGGCGACCGCATCGGCCGCAAGCAGACCTTCCTGGCCACCGTGCTGCTGATGGGCATCTCGACGGTGCTGGTGGCGCTGCTGCCGACCTACAGCACCGCCGGCGTGTTCGCGCCGATCGCGCTGGTGGCGCTGCGCATGCTGCAGGGCCTGGCGCTGGGCGGCGAGTACGGCGGCGCGGTGATCTATGTCGCCGAGCACGCGCCGCAGCACCAGCGCGGCGCCTACACCGGCTGGATCCAGACCACCGCCACCATCGGCCTGCTGCTGTCGCTGCTGGTGGTGCTGGGCGTGCGCACGCTGCTGGGCGAGGCCGCCTTCGCCGACTGGGGCTGGCGGGTGCCGTTCGGCCTGTCGGCGCTGATGCTGTCGCTGTCGCTGTGGCTGCGCCTGTCGCTGACCGAGTCGCCGGCCTTCCGGCGCATGCAGCAGGAGGGGCGTGGCTCGAAGGCGCCGCTGGCCGAGTGCTTCGGCCAGTGGAAGAACCTGCGGGTGATCGTGCTGGCGCTGTTCGGCCTGGTCGCCGGACAGGCGGTGATCTGGTACACCGGCCAGTTCTACGCGCTGTTCTTCCTGACCGGCGTGCTGAAGGTGGAGGCGAGCACCGCGACCTGGCTGATGACGGTGGCGCTGCTGATCACGCTGCCGCTGTTCGTCGGCTTCGGGATGCTGTCGGACCGCATCGGCCGCAAGCCGGTCATCATGACCGGGCTGCTGCTGGCCTGCCTGGGACTGCAGCCGCTCTACCATGCGCTGACCCACTTCGCCAATCCGGCGCTGGCCGAGGCGCAGCAGAAGGTGCGCATCGTGGTGCGCGCCGACCCGGCGACCTGCTCCTTCCAGGCCAATCCGCTGGCGACCGATCTCAGCTTCTCGTCGGCCTGCGACATCGCCAAGCGCACGCTGGCCCAGCTGTCGGCCAGCTATCACAACGAGGCGGTGGCGCCGGGCACGCCCACCGAGGTGCGCATCGGCGAGACGGTGCTGCAGCCGCCCGAGGGCGTGCTGACCGACGACGGCAGCCGCTTCGACCAGGACAGCCTGCTGGAGGTCTCGCACTTCCGCAAGGAGGTGCTGCCGGATGCGCTGGCCGCGGCCGGCTATCCGGTCAAGGCGGATCCGGACCGGATGAACCGGGTCGGCGTGGTGCTGGTGCTGGCGGCGCTGATGGTGCTGGTCGCGATGGTCTACGGCCCGCTGGGCGCGGCCTTGGTCGAGATGTTCCCGACCCGCATCCGCTACACCGCGATGTCGCTGCCCTACCACCTGGGCAATGGCTGGTTCGGCGGTCTGCTGCCGTCGATCGCCTTCGGCATGTCGGCTCAGGACGGCAGCATGTACCACGGTCTGTGGTTCCCGATCGCGGTGGCCGGTCTGACCTTCGCGGTCGGCCTGGCCTTCATCCGGGAGACCAAGGACGTCGACATCTACGCCAAGTTCCTGTATTGGCACCCGAACCGGCTGGGGCGCTGAGGCCCCCGGCGCGGGTGCGGGGGCGGTCAGGAGGTGCCGTCGTCCTCGGCACCCAGCGCGGCGAGGTCGTCGGCCTCGACCTCGCGCAGCGGCGGCGGCACCAGCGTGACCGGCACCCGGGCACGGCGCACCACCTCGTGCGAGACGGCGTCCTGCAGCCGCCCGAGCAGTGCGCCGTGGCTCAGCGTGGTCATGACGATCTGATCGCAGCCCAGCAGCAGCGCCTGCTCGGCGATCTCATGGGCGGCGTCGCCGGTGACGACCGCCGTCTCGAACGCGAGGTCCGCGGTCTGCAGCAGCGCCGCGGCCGGGGCGAGCACATGCTCTCCGGCCTCATGGCTGGCACTGTCGATCAGGTCGGCATCGGGCGCGAGAACCACCTCGTAAAGGTGCGGCGGATCCTGCACGTTCAGCAGCACCGCCTCGATCTCGAGGCCCGCCTGCCTCATCCCGATCACGTGACGCACGGCGTCGAGCGCATGTTCGCTTCCATCAAAGGGCAGCAGGATGCGGATCATCAGAGGTTCTCCTTGGGGACGATGGACAGGGCTCATCGTAGTCCCGCTCGCCTGCGCATGCAGGTCGAATGGCACAAGGAATCTCGAGAAAGACGGTAGGGAGGAGTGGAGAGATCGCGCGGAGCGGGGGAGGGTGACGAGCCTTGACCCTGGCACTGAGTGCTAACGGTTAGGGCTGCTTCGTTCCCGACCTGACCCGGTTGGCCGCGCCCCCATGCAGGGAGGCCCGTCAACCAAGATTGTAGCTGATATTTTCCACACGCTTCCCGCCCTGCCGCGTCATGCGGCCTGTGCCACCATGCGCATGATCCCCACGCACCCGAGACAATCGACGGATGAAGAAGAACATCGAATCGCGGTCTGACACGGATGGCGCCGCAGAGGGCGCGAATGAAGGTCAGGCAGAACGGCAGATCGCCCTGCGCAAGATCCACCGCCTGATGGCGTTCTGGCGCATCGAGCCCCATGAGCTGCGCGGACCGCTCACGCGTGCCGCACCGGCGGCGCCGGCCGAGGTGCGCTATCGCCATCCGGTGTCCGGTGCCACCTGGGACGGCCTGGGTCCTCAGCCTGCCTGGCTGCGCGAGGCCCTGATCCGCGAGGGCTACACCGTCGACGAGCTGCGCCGCGCGGTCGGGGAGGGATGATCGGCGCCTGAAATGCAAAGCGCCGCAGGCCTGCGGACCGTGCGGCGCGATGGAAAGCGCGGAGCTGACGGACAGACGGACAAAAGCGTCAACGCGGCAGCCGACAAGGAAAAACGCCCCAGCGCTTGCGGCGCGAGGGCGTTGATCTGATTGAATTTTTGGCTCCCCGACCTGGACTCGAACCAGGGACCTGCGGATTAACAGTCCGTCGCTCTACCGACTGAGCTATCAGGGAACAGTCTGGCTGATGATGCGGATGAATCTGATGCTTGGCTCCCCGACCTGGACTCGAACCAGGGACCTGCGGATTAACAGTCCGTCGCTCTACCGACTGAGCTATCAGGGATCAGATTTGTCTGCGTCAGCTGACAAGAATTGAATTCTATTGTGAAACTTTGATGGTCTGCAAGAGGTCAGGCCGCTTTTTTTTGCGATGCCTCGAATGGACGTGGATCCGAGCGTTCCGGGGTGGTGTGCGGCAGCCAGAAGTCGAAGACCCCGCCGCCTTGCGGGTGCGGCTGGTAGATCAGGTCACCGCCGAGCTCTCGCATGATCTGGCGGCAGATGGCCAGCTCGAGGCCGCTGCCCTGGCTGGCATTCGGGGCGGCGCCGTTGCGGCGGGACTGGAAGAAGGCGTCGAACACCGTCTCGTGCTCGTTGTCGGGCAGCGCTGCACCGGTCTCGCGAACGCGCCAGTGCAGCCGCTCCTGCAAGTCGATCTCGGCGCTGAGCGTGACCGGCTCGGAGGTGGGCGTCAGCGCCAGCGCACGCTCGACCAGCAGCCGCACCACCTGCTGGAAGCGCAGCGGATCGACGCAGGCCCAGGCGGCAAGATCGCTGGCGTGCTCGATCCGGATCGAGCGGCCCAGGCCCGCGGGGGCCTCGCGCGCATGTCCGACCACCTCGCGCACCAGCGCCAGGGTGTCGTTGGGCGTGCAGTGCAGCGTGCCGGCCGAGCTCTTGAGCCGCGACAGATCCAGCAGGTCATCGACCACGCCGAGCATGCGCAGACCGGCCTGATGCACATGGCCGAACAGTTCCTGCAGCGCCGCATCGCGCCGGGTGCGCAGTCGGCCCAGCTCGGAGAAGCCGATGATCGACTGCAGCGGCGTGCGCAGCGCATGGCTGAGGTTGCCGATGAATTCCGACTCGGCTCGGTAGGCAGCCTCGATGGTCTGGCGGGCCTCGGCCGCGCGCTGCTCGGCCTCGTGGAAGCTGGTGACGTCGGTCAGGCTGCCGATGATGCCGCCGGCGCGCTCGCCCGGGCGGCGCAGCGTGACCTTGGTGACCAGCATCTGCCGGCGCTCGCCGCCCTGGAGCACGAACTCCTCGACATAGTGGCTGCGCCCGCTGCCGCTGCTGCTCCAGAGGGCATGGTCGAGCGCCTGGTGGTAGGCGAGCTGGCGCAGCCGCTCATGGCTTTCACCGCGCTGGCCCAGCAGCTGCTCGCGGCGCACGTCGAGCAGATCCTCGAAGGCCTGGTTGACCATCGCGTAGCGTCCGAGCGGATCGAGCACGAACATCGCGGCCGGCGCGGCCTCGATCAGGGTGCGCAGATGGCCCTCGCTGTCGACGAGCTGGCTGCGGGTCTGCTGCAGCGTGAGCATCAGCTGCTCCTGCGTTCTCAGGGCCCGCCAGGCCAGCAGCGTGCCCAGGCCGATCAGTCCCATCGAGGCGCACATCATCATCACCGACCACAGCAGCTTGTCGCGCACGATGGTCTCGACCGCGTCGACCGGCTGCTCCAGCAGCGTGAACACCGGCCAGCGCCCGCTGGCATCGAAGCTGCTGAGCGTCTGCGTGCCGTCGATGCCAGGGCTGTCGTAGTGGCCGTGCTCGCGCTCCGGCAGGAAGTCCTGCAGCGCGGGCAGGGTCGGGCGGGATTCTCCCGGACTGGCGACGAGCTGATCGGTGCCGCCGAGAATCTGGCCCTGGAAGTCCAGCAGCGCGGCCGACAGCGTGCCGTGTCCCAGCAGGCGCTGCTGCTGCGAGGCCAGCGCGTCGGGGTTGAGGGTGGCGATCAGATGGCGCACGGGTGGGCGTGCCGGACCGGCCTCAGCCGCCGCGATCCGGGTCGACAGGGTCATCACGCCCACGCCAGCGGGCGGCACGCCGCTCTGGCGCAGATCTCGACCGGGCAGCCAGCCGCCCAGCCGGATCTCCCCGGCCTCGCTGGCCAGCGTCAGCCGGCCGGTGTCGAGCGGGCGCAAATCCTGCGGCGCGTGGGTGGCCGCCAGGATCCGGCCTTCGGTGTCGATCAGCCACAGGCTGCGCATCTGCGGTGCGATGCGCAGGGTCGCGAGCATGCTCTCGCGCAACGCGTCGGTCTCGCCCGCAGGCTGACGGTCGATCCGGCTGGCCAGGGTCTGCAGCATCAGCGCGCTGGTGTCGAGCAGGCGCTGCGTCTCGCCCTGCAGCACCCGCACCAGCGTGTCCATGCGCCGTGTCTCGTCGGCGATGACCGTCTGGCGCTGCCGTGCGGCATAGGCGGCGGTCAGCAGCGCCACCCCGACCAGCAGAGTCATGCCGAGCCAGAGCAGCCGGCTGCTGTCGATCAGCGTGCGGGCTTGCGGGGCCTCGGCCGGCTTCATGGCTTGTTCCCGGTGCGCTGGACGATCTCGGACAGGCCGTGCCGGCGCGCGGCGGCCGCGAGCCGGCCGTCCTGGCGGATGTGCGCGACGAACTGGTCCACCCGGGCCAGCCAGGCCGCGTCGCCCTGCCGCAGCGCATAGGCGTAGGGCAGCACATGCAGCGGCTGCGGCGGGCTCAGCAGCCGCGCCCAGTCGGCGCTGTCGAGCAGGCGACGGCTGTAGGGATAGTCGGTCATGAAGACATCGATGCGACCGGACTCGAGCTCCTGTTCGCGGGTGTCGGGCGCCTTGACCACCACCAGCGTGGCATGGCGCAGCTCGTCGCGCATGACGGTCGCCATGAAGGTGCCGGCCTGCACGCCGACCAGCACGCCCGGCCGGTCGATGTCCTCCCAGCGGCGCACCACCCGGTTGCTGCGGGTGGTGATCGCATGAATGCCGCTGCTCAGGTAGGGCTGGCTGAAGGCCAGGTGCTGGCGGCGCTGCGGCAGTGCGGCGACCGCGAACATCGCGATGTCGCAGCGGACCTCGCGCAGGTCATCGATCAGGGTCGCGAACGAGGAGTCGACATGCTGCAGCCGCACGCCCAGCTCGCGCGCCAGCTCGGCCGACAGGTCGATGTCGAGCCCGCTGAGCTGGCGGGTCTTGGGATTGCGGTAGCTGATGCCGTAGTAGTCCGGCCAGATGCACACCCGCAGCTCGCCCCGGCGCTGGATCTGCTTGAGCGTGTCGGCACCAGTGCCAGCGGCCTGCGCCGTCGGCAGCAGCAGCAGGGCGCCGGACAGGCAGAGCAGCAGCGGCCTCATCATCCGCAGCAGGCGCGTGCTTAGAACCTTCTTCTTCATCCTGTTCGAGGTGTCCGCCACCGATGCGACGAATCAGAAGTGTGACGGCAGGGGTCCGGGTTCGGACAAGAGAGGGATGCGCTGCGGAGCTTTTGCCGATATTGCGCGTGCCGGATTTTACGGAAATAAGCAGCGCGAGCGCGAGGCGATGTCTCGCGCTCAAGCCTCATCCGTGTCGGCCGAGGCGCTGCTGCAGCAGCGTGCTGCTGCTGGTGTAGAGCAGCGGGCCGCGCTCGTGCGGGCGCAGGCGCTCGTGCGCGGCATGTGCGGCCAGCGTGGCCTCATGGAAGCCGCACAGGATCAGCTTCTTCTTGCCGGGATAGCTGACGATGTCGCCGGCGGCATGAATGCCGGGCGCGCTGGTCTCGAAGGTGGCCGGGTCCGCCACCAGCAGCTTGCGGTCCATCGCCAGGCCCCAGTCGGCGATCGGGCCCAGGCGCGGGCTCAGGCCCTGGCAGACGATCAGCGTGTCGAGATCCAGCGTGCGCAGGCCGCCGTCGGACAGCGTGATGTCGACCTGCAGCAGCCGGCCGGCCTCGTCCTGGCGTGCTGAGGCGAGCTGCGCCGCATGGAAGACAAGGTGCCCGGCCTGGCGCAGCGCGTCGATGCGCGTCAGCAGGGTCGCGTCGGCCTGCAGCACGTCGCGGCGGTGCATCAGCTGCACGGGCGGCTGACCGGGCCGCTCGGCCAGCGCGGCGGCGCGGACCAGCGCCGCCTCGTCGCCGCCGATGACCAGCACGCGCTGGCCTGCAAAGCAGTCCAGCGCGGCCGGATCGGTCGCGGGGTGGTAGTGGAGATGGCGGCCCTCGAGACCTTCCAGGCCCGGCGCCTTGAGGCGACGCGGCTGGAAGGCGCCGACGCCGGCGCAGATGAAGACGGCACCGGCGTCGAAGGCGGTGCCATCGGCGCAGGCCGCATCGAAGCGGCCATCGTCACGGCGGGCCAGCCGCGTGACTTCATGGCCGAGGTGCCAGCCTGGCGCCAGGGGTGCGAGCTGCGCCAGCAGACGCTCGGTCAGCTCGCGGCCGCTGCACTCCAGGATGCCGGGAATGTCGAGGATCGGCTTGTCGGCATAGAGCTCGATGCATTGACCGCCGGCCTGCGGCAGCGCGTCGACGATCTGCACCGACAGGCCGAGCAGGCCGAGCTGGAAGGCCTGGAACAGGCCGACCGGGCCCGCGCCGATCACCAGCGCATCGGTCTGCACGATCGGTGCGGCCGGGATCAGCGGATCAGCTGGTCGAGCTTGCCGGTCACGTCCTTCCAGTCGGCGTGATCGGGCAGCGGGTCCTTGCGCTTGGTGATGCTGGGCCATTTCGGCGACAGCTCGGCGTTGAGCTTGATGTAGACCTGCTGGTCGGCCGGCACGTCCTCCTCGGGGAGGATGGCGCTGACCGGGCACTCGGGAATGCAGACCGCGCAGTCGATGCATTCGTCCGGATCGATCACCAGGAAGTTCGGGCCTTCGCGGAAGCAGTCGACGGGGCAGACATCGACGCAGTCGGTGTACTTGCAGCGGATGCAGGCTTCGGTGACGACGTGGGTCATGACGGGGGAATTCGGTTCAGGGTTGAAGGGCGGGATTCTACGGGCTCAGGCCACGGAGGCCGGGGCAGGGGCTTGATCGGGGTCATGCGCGCCGTGCGCATCGTCCGGCAGCACCGGACGGGCGCCGGCGCCGACGGTGACCAGGGTCGGGCGGCCGTGATGCAGCGCGTCGGCCTCGGCCAGCGTCGCCACCGTGTGGCGGCTGAAGCGCTCGTCGGGCCAGCCAGCGCGCGAGATCGCCACCACCGGCGTGTCCGCCGGCCAGCCGACCTCGGCCAGGCGCTCGGCCAGCGAGGGCAGCTGGCGCCCGGCCATGTAGAAGACCTCGGTGTCGGCGCTGCGCCGGGCCTCGAGGTCGCCGGTGCGGGTCATCGCGGTGCTGAAGGCGACGCTGCGGCCGATGCCGCGACGCGTCAGCGGCTGCTGCGTGGCGGCGGCCGCGGCCAGCGCCGAGGTGATGCCGGGCACCACCTCGCTGGCGATGCCGGCCTGGCCGAGCGCGTGCAGCTCCTCCTCGAGGCGGCCGAACATGCTCGGGTCGCCGCCTTTCAGGCGCACCACCCGCGCCGAGCGGCGTGCCGACTCGACCAGCAGCAGGTTGATGCGTGCCTGGCCGGTGCTCTCGGCGCTGAAGCCGCGCTTGCCGACGTCGATCCACTCGGCGTCGGGCGCTTCCTGGCGCAGTGCCGGGTCGGTCAGCGCGTCGGCCAGCACGATCTCGGCCTGACGCAGGCGCTGCAGCCCGCGCAGCGTGATCAGGTCGGCCGAGCCGGGGCCGGCGCCGACGAAGACGACACGCACCTCGCTCATGGCTCGGCCGTCCTGGCTCAGGCGCCGACCAGCAGCGCGCCGCTGGTGCGGTTGGTGGTCGGATCGACCACGATCAGCGCGCCGCCGACGCGGTTGTCGGCATAGGCCTCGACGGGGAGCGCCTGCTGGGTCTGGATCTGCACGCGGCCGATCTCGTTGACCGAGAGCTGCTCGGCCTCGACCTGCTCCAGCGTGTTGATGTCCAGGCGGTGCTCGATGGCGGTGATGCGCGCCTGCACCCAGCGGTTGCCGTGACGCACCCAGTACTTGCGGCCCAGCACCGCCGGCTCGGTGTCGAGCCAGGCCAGCGTGCCGCCGAAGTTCTGCTGCACCGGCGCGCTGCCGGGCGTGAAGATCCAGTCGCCGCGCGAGACGTCGACCTGGCGGTCCAGCACGATGCCGGCGGACTGGCCGGCCTCGCAGCCGTCGACCACCAGACCGGCGTGGCGCACCTCGGCCACCACCGCGGTCTCGCCGCTGGGGTAGATCTGCACCGTGTCGCCGGCCTTCACGCCGCCGTGGGCGATGCGGCCCCACATCACGCGGTGCTGGTGGCCGGTGCCCTGGCCCTCGTCGCGGGCCACGTACTGCACCGGCACCAGCAGGTGGCCGTCATGCGCCTCGTCGGTGACCGGCAGCGTCTCGAGCAGCTGCAGCAGCGTCGGGCCGGTGTACCAGTCCCAGTTCGCCGACGGGGTGGCGACGTTGTCGCCGCGCAGCGCGGAGACCGGCACGATGCCGCGCACGGCGATGCCGGCTTCTTCGGCGAACTTGGTCAGCGCCTTGGCCACGGCGTCAAAGGCGGCTTGCGTGCCGACCTCGATCGCGTCGAGCTTGTTGATCGCGAAGACGATGCTGGGCACGCGCAGCAGACGCGCCAGCAGGCTGTGGCGGCGGGTCTGCGGCAGCAGCACCACCTCAGGCACCGAGGTGTCGAGCTTGGTGATGTCCACCAGCACCACCGCGGCATCGCTGCCGGCGGCGGCCGTCACCATGTTGCGGGTGTACTGCTCGTGGCCGGGCGCGTCGGCGATGATGAACTTGCGGCTCTTGGTCGCGAAGTACTGGTAGGCGACGTCGATGGTGATGCCCTGCTCGCGCTCGGCCTCCAGGCCGTCGGTCAGCAGCGACAGGTCGATCGGGGCGCCGGCGGCGCGCTTCTCCAGCGCGTCGAGCTTGTCGGCCAGGATGCCGCGGCTGTCGAACAGCAGGCGGCCGATCAGGGTGCTCTTGCCGTCATCCACGCTGCCCGCGGTCAGGAAGCGCAGGGCCTTGTGCGCCAGTTCCTCGCCGGCGTCGATGTGTTCCACGGTGCTCATCAGAAATAGCCTTCCTTCTTGCGGCGCTCCATCGAGGCCTCGGAGGTGCGGTCGTCCATGCGGGTGGCACCGCGCTCGGAGACGGTCACCTGCAGCGTCTCGGCGACGATGTCGGCGGTGGTGGCGGCGTCCGACTCCACCGGGCAGGTGCAGGTCATGTCGCCGACGGTGCGGAAGCGCACGTCGACCGTCTCGACGGTGTCCTCAGCCGAGGGTGGCGTCACGTCGGTCACCGGCACCAGCAGGCCCTTGCGGCGGTAGATCTCGCGCTTGTGCGTGTAGTAGATGCTCGGCAGCGGGATGTTCTCGCGGGCGATGTAGAGCCAGACGTCGAGTTCGGTCCAGTTGCTGATCGGGAAGGCGCGGAAGTGCTCGCCCGGCTTGATGCGGGTGTTGAACAGGTTCCACAGCTCCGGACGCTGCTCCTTGGGCTGCCACTGGCCGAAGGCGTCGCGGTGGCTGAAGATGCGCTCCTTGGCGCGCGCCTTCTCTTCATCCCGGCGGGCGCCGCCGATCATGCAGTCGAAGCGGTGCTCCTCGATGGTCTCGAGCAGCGTCACCGTCTGGTGGCCGTTGCGCGACTCCAGCGGGTGGGCCAGACGGATCGTGCCCTTCTTCATCGAGTCTTCCAGATGCCCGACGATCAGGCGCTCGCCCATCTCCTTGATGCGCTCATCGCGGAACTGGATGACTTCGGGGAAGTTGTGGCCGGTGTCGACATGCACCAGCGGGAAGGGCAGGCGGCCGCTGAAGGTCGGGCGCTCGCCGGGCCGGGAGGTCTTCTGCTTGAAGGCCTTCTCGGCGAGGTGCAGCACCACGCAGGAATCCTTGCCGCTGGAGAACAGCAGGCCGGGACGCTCGAAGGCGCCGGCGACCTCGCGCAGGATGAAGATCGCCTCTTCCTCCAGCGCGTCGAGGTGGCGGTGGTCCACGTCGGGAAGCGTTTGGGTCATGGTCTCGGGGACAGTCGTCGTGTGTTCGGGGGGGGCAGGGCGGCGCGACTCTCGCGCTCAGGCCGCCGGCTTCTGGGAGACGTGCAGGCCGCATTCCTTGGCCGATTCGTCTTCCCACCACCAGCGACCGGCGCGGAATTCCTGACCCACCGCGATCGCGCGGGTGCAGGGAGCGCAGCCGATGCTCGGCATGAACTGGTCGTGCAGCGGGTTGTAGGGCACCTCGTTGGCGGCGATGTAGTGCCACACGTCGTTCCAGGACCAGTCCACCAGAGGATTGATTTTCGCACGACCCTGGTCGTCGGCCTCGACGGTGCGGACCTCGCCGCGTGCGTTGGACTGCTCGCGGCGCAGGCCGGTGACCCAGGCGGTGCGCCCGGCCAGCATGCGCGAGAGCGGCTCCATCTTGCGCACGCCGCAGCAGGCCTTGCGCAGCGCGATGCTCTCGTACATCGCCTTCTCGCCGTTCTTCTGCACGAACTCGATCACGGCCTCCTGCACCGGGCGGTAGACCTCGACCTTCAGGCCGTAGTGCGCCTCGATCCGCGGGATCAGCGCGACCGTCTCGGCATGCAGCGCGCCGGTCTCCAGCGTCGCCAGCGTGATCGGCAGCTGATGGCGCGCGATCAGGTCGGTGACGACCATGTCCTCGGCGCCGAGGCTGGTCGACTGGATGATGCTGCCGGGGTGGGCGGCGGCGGCATCCTTCAGCGCCTGCAGGGCCGCTTCCAGGCGGTCCTCGAAGCCCGGCTTCCTGCGGCCGTACAGGGCGATCGCGCTCATATCGCGGCTCCGGCGTTGAGGAAGTCGGCGCCGCCGGTCGCGGCCGGACGGGCGAAGACCGGGCGGGCCTCGCCGACCGCGCCCTGGTAGTGGCCGGCGAAGAAGCCCAGCGCGCGCTCGGCGGCCTCGCGCGACTGGTCGCGGCGCAGCGCCACCGCGTCGAAGCCGGTGCGCTGCATCAGCGGCAGCATGTCGACCAGCGCCTCGCCGGTGGCGCGGATCTGGCCCTGGAACTGGTAGCGCACCCGCAGCAGCCGGGCCTGGGTGTAGGCACGGCCGTCCACCCACTTCGGGAACTGCAGCGCGACGAGCGACAGGCGCGGCAGGTCGGCGGCCAGCGTCTCGACGTCGACGCTGTTGGGCAGGATCACCCCGACGGCCAGGCCGGCCGGCCAGGTCTCGCGCACCGCGTGCCACTGCTCCAGCGTCAGCAGCAGATGGTCCTTGGGCTGCGGGTGCGGGATCGGGCCGTCCTCGCCGCCGACGGTGTGCCACGGGTCATGGGCGATGTCGATGAACTTCATGGTGTGTCGTGTTCCGGATGTCGGTCGGCCGCGGCTCAGGCGCGGGCGGTGGCGGTGCGCTGGGCGTTGGCGGCGGCCTTGAACGGGTCCAGGCCGATGCGGTGCAGCGCGTCGATGAACTTCTCGTCGGGCTGGCGCAGCTCGCGGTAGGTGTCGAGAATGGCCTCGACCGCGTCGGTGATCTCGCTGGCGGCGAACGACGGACCGATGACCTTGCCCGGCACGGCCAGCGGCGCATGGGCCGAGCCGTCCGAGCCGCCCAGCGTCACCTGGTACCACTCGCTGCCGTCCTTGTCGACGCCGAGAATGCCGATGTGGCCGCTGTGGTGGTGACCGCAGGAGTTGATGCAGCCGCTGATGTGCAGGTCGATCTCGCCCAGGTCGAACACCTCGTCCAGATCGGCGAAGCGCTCGGTCAGCTCGGCGGCCACCGGGATGGAGCGCGCGTTGGCCAGATCGCAGAAGTCGCCGCCCGGGCAGGCGATCATGTCGGTGACCAGGCCGATGTTGGGCGTGGCGTAGCCGGCGGCCTTGGCGGCGGCGTGGACCTCGGGCAGGTCGCTGGCCTTGACCCAGGGCAGCAGCAGGTTCTGGTCGTGCGTGACGCGCAGCTCGCCGAGCGAGAAGCGGTCGGCCAGGTCGGCCGCGGCGTCGAGCTGGGCGTCGGTGGCGTCGCCCGGCGCCTGGCCGGCACGCTTGACCGACAGCGTCACCGCGCGCCAGCCCGGCACCTGGTGCGCGTGCACATTGCGCTGCAGCCAGCGCTGGTAGGCCAGCGGCGCGTCGGCGTCCGCGGCCGGCTCGGCCAGCGGCTCGACGCCGGCCGGGCGGGTGAAGCAGGCCGCGACGCGGTCGAGCTCGGCCTGCGGGATCAGGTGCAGCGCGCCGTCCGGGTCGTTCTCGAGAATCTGGCGGAACTCGGCCTCGACCTGGTCGAAGTACTTCTGGCCCTCGGCCTTGACCAGGATCTTGATGCGTGCCTTGTAGGCGTTGTCGCGGCGGCCGTAGCGGTTGTAGACCCGCACCACGGCTTCCAGGTAGACCAGGATCTGGTTCCAGGGCAGGAATTCGCGGATCACCGAGCCGATGATCGGCGTGCGGCCCATGCCGCCGCCGACCAGCACCTTGAAGCCGATCTCGCCGGCGTCGTTCCTCACCAGCTGCAGGCCCACGTCATGCCAGCCGATCGCGGCACGGTCTTCCGCGGCGCCGGAGATGGCGATCTTGAACTTGCGCGGCAGGAAGGCGAACTCGGGATGCAGCGTGCTCCACTGGCGCAGCACCTCGGCGTAGGGGCGCGGATCGACCAGCTCGTCGGCGGCCACGCCGGCCAGGCCGTCGGTGGTGATGTTGCGGATGCAGTTGCCGCTGGTCTGGATGCCGTGCATGTCGACCGCCGCCAGCTTGTCCATCACGTCGGCGGCCTGCTTGAGCGGGATCCAGTTGTACTGGACGTTCTGGCGGGTGGTGAAGTGCACATAGCCGCGGTCATGCACCCGCGCGATCTCGGCCAGCGCGCGGATCTGGCCGCTGCCGATCGCGCCGTAGGGCACCGCCACGCGCAGCATCGGCGCATGGCGCTGGATGTACCAGCCGTTCTGCAGGCGCAGTGCCTTGAAGTCGTCGCCGTCGAGCTGGCCGGCGAAGTGGCGGTCGAGCTGGTCGCGGAACTGGGCCGCCCGGGCGCGGACGAACTGGCGGTCGAAGTCGGTGTACTTGTACATGGAGGGTTTCGGGTCGTTCGTTCAGGCTCTCGCACTCAGGCGGTCATCAGGATCTTGCGGGCAGCCAGCAGCAGCGAGGCACACAGCGCCAGGCGCGTCCAGACATCGGGCAGCATCTTCGTCAGGCGCGCGCCGATCCAGATGGCCGGCACCGAGCCCACGAGCAGCTCGAGCAGCAGCATCCATTCGACATTGCCCAGCGTCGCATGGCCGATGCCTGCCACAAGCGTCAGCGGCACGGCGTGGGCGATGTCGGTGCCGACCAGCCGCGTCGTCGGCAGGCGAGGGTACAGCAGCAGGATCATCGTCGCGCCCAGTGCGCCGGCGCCGATGGAGCTCAGCGACACCAACACGCCCAGGATCAGTCCGCACAGCAGTGTCAGGCCGGTCTGGCGCTGCGGCGTGATGAACTGCTCCAGCCACAGGCCGACGCGGTGCCACACGGGACGGAAGATGATCGTCACCGCTGTCAGCACCAGCGCGATGCCCAGCGCGTAGCTCAGCATGCTGTCGGCCTGCTTGGTGATGCCCACCGTGTGCATCCACGCGGTCGTCCCGATCGAGGCTGGAATGCTGCCGGCCAGCAGCCAGGCGGTGATGCGGTAGTCGACATGGCCGTGGCGGTGGTGCGCGATCGAACCGGACACTTTCGTCAGGCCGGCAAACCAGAGGTCGGTGCCGATGGCCACCGCCTTCTCCAGGTTGAACACCGAGATCAGCAGTGGCGTCATCAGCGAACCGCCGCCAACGCCGGTGACGCCGACGATCAGGCCGATGCCAAAGCCGGCGGCGATCGCGATCCAGTCAATGGAGAGTCCGAGCATGAGGCAGAGGTTCAGGGTCGTGCAGGGTGAGGTGCGCGACTGTAATGAGCCTGGTCATGCGTGAAAACTACATTTTCATGAGATGCTTATATCTGTAGGTGAATAAATGGTGGGTGCAGTGCATCAGCGCGGTCGGGCGAACGGCTCGCCGCCGATGCGGCTGCCGGCCGACAGGCCCTTCTTCGCGAACCAGCCCTGGTTCATCTCGAGCACGAAGCGCACCGGCTTCTTCGAGCAGTGCGAGTCCTCGGTCTGCGGCTTCATGTCCTCGATGTTGACGATGCGGCCCTCGTCGTCGAGGAAGGCGGCCGACAGCGGGATCAGCGTGTTGCGCATCCAGAAGCACTGCACGCCGGGCTGCTCGAAGATGAACAGCATGCCCTCGCCGGCGGGCATCGCGCTGCGGTGCATCAGCCCGATCTGGCGCTGCAGGTCGGTGCGCGCCACCTCGGCACGGATCTGGTGCATGCCGGCCGTCAGCGTGATCGCCGGCAGCTTCTGCGGTCCCTCCTGGGCGAAAGCGGCACCCGGCAGCAGCAGGCTCAGCGCCAGACCCAGCGTCGACATCAGCGCCGCCCGGGGCCGCCTGGCCGGCCTCTGGCGCCGGAGCCGATCAGGATGCCGATCTTTCGTGGTGGAATCCCCACAGCGGTGCAGGTGGGTGAGGCGCGTCAACACGGCACATCCGGGTTGAACCGGATCGAACTTGATGTGGATCATGTTTTGAGGGGGGCTGCCCCCAAAGAATAGCGCATGCGTGGCGGTCGCTCGGCCGTCCCATGCCCCCATGCCCGCCACAACCCCACCCTCCGCCCGTGTCGATGCTCCATTGACGCCGTCTTCGGCCGCGTCCGGACCTGTCACGCCCGTGGTGCCGGGCCAGTTCAGCGGCGATCCTGCGCTGACCGCCACCCAGGCCGCCGCGGTCGACGATCGCGCCCAGCAGCAGGCCTTCACCCAGTGGATCGACGATGGCCAGGGCGGCGAGCTGGGCCAGTCGCGCCTGCTGATCGGCGGCATGTACTGCGCGGCCTGCGCCGGCCAGATCGAGGAGGCGCTGCTGAAGGTCGACGGGGTGAGCCGGGCCGAGGTCAGCGGTGCCGCGCAGCGTGCGGTGGTGGTCTGGGATCCGCGGCGCACCCGGGTCTCCGCGATGATCGAGGCGGTGCGCTCGATCGGCTACGGGGCGTTTCCCGACACCGGGGCGCAGGCCGTCGCACTGGCCACGAAGGAGTCTCGCCAGTCGCTGTGGCGGCTCTTCGTCGCCTCCTTCTGCATGATGCAGGTGATGATGTACGCCACGCCCACCTATGTGGCGGCGCCTGGCGACATCACGCCCGACATGCTCGGCCTGCTGAGCTGGGCCAGCTGGGTGCTGAGCATTCCGGTGATCATCTTCGCGGCCGGTCCCTTCTTCCGCGGCGCCTGGAACGGTCTGCGCGAACGCCGCGTCTCGATGGACCTGCCGATCGCGCTGGGCATCGCGGTCACCTTCGTCGCCAGCTCGGTGGCGACCTTCGATCCGGCCGGGCCATTCGGCTCGGAGGTCTACTTCGACTCGCTGACGATGTTCGTCAGCTTCCTGTTCGCGGCGCGCACGCTCGAGGCGCGGGCACGCCAGCGTGCGGCGCAGTCGCTCGATGCGGTGATGCGCCGGCTGCCCGATGCGGTCGAGCGCCTGGATGCGGCCGACCGTGGCGAGCTGGTGCCGTCGTCGGCGCTGGCCGTCGGCGACCGGGTGCGGGTGCATGCCGGCCAGGCCTTCGCCGCCGATGGCCGACTGCTCGAGGGCCGCACCCAGGTCGACGAGGCGATGCTGACCGGCGAGTCGCGTCCGGTCGACCGGGCCGTCGGCGACGAGGTCTCCGCCGGCTGCCTGAACCTGGGCGCGCCGGTGGTGATGGAGGTGCTGCAGCTCGGCGTGCAGACCCGCTACCAGCGCATCGTCTCGCTGGTCGAGCGTGCGCTGACCGAGCGCCCCGCCTTCATCCTGGCCACCGACCGGCTGGCCGGCCCCTTCCTGATCGCGGTGCTGGTGCTGGCGGCGCTGGCCTGGGGCGCGTGGATGTTCATCGATCCGTCGCGGGCGCTGTGGGTGGCGGTCGCGGTGCTGGTGGTGACCTGCCCGTGCGCGCTGTCGCTGGGCGCACCGGTGGCGCTGCTGGCCACCGCCGGCGAGCTGGCACGCCGCGGCATCGTCGTGCAGCGCCTGGATGCGCTGGAAGTCCTGACCCGGGTGGGCGACGTGGTCTTCGACAAGACCGGCACCGTCACCGAGGACCGGCTGGCGCTGGCCGCCACCGTCGAGATGCAGCCGACCGCGCCGGTCTGCGCCGGATTGCCGGCCGGGCTGCTGCGGGATGTGGCCCGCCAGCTGGCCGAGCGCTCCTCGCATCCGCTGTCGCGTGCGCTGGTGCAGGCGCTGCCGCCGGCCGACTGGTCGGCCGAGCCGACCGATCTGCTCGAGCAGGCCGGGCAGGGCGTGCAGGCGAGCGTGCGCATCGCGGCCTGCAGCCTCGAGGTCCGTCTGGGCTCCGGCGCCTGGTGCGGTGCAGCCGAGGCGGCGGCTGCGGTGCAGCGTCCCCAGGTCTGGCTGGCGCTGCGCGATCGTCAGGCCGATGCCGCCTCGCTCTGGCAGCCGGTGCTGCGCTTCGAGTTCGACGAGGTGCTGCGCGCCGATGCGGTCAGCGGCACCGCCCGCCTGGCTGCGGATGGCCTGGCGCTGCACCTGCTGTCGGGCGACCAGCCCGGCAGCGTCGCGGCGATGGCCGCGCGGCTGGGCATCGCCGACGCGCGTTCGCGCTGCACGCCCCAGGACAAGCTCGAAGCGGTCGAGGCCCTGCAGCGTCAAGGCCGTGTCGTCGCGATGGTCGGCGACGGGATCAATGATGCGCCTGTGCTGGCCCGTGCCGACGTGTCGATCGCGATGGGCACCGCGGCGGCGCTGGCCCAGGCCCGTGCCGACGTGATCGTGCTGTCCGACCGCATCGAGGATCTGCCGGTGGTGTTCACGACCGCGCGCCGCACGCTGGCGGTGGTGCGGCAGAACCTGCGCTGGGCGCTGATCTACAACGCGGTGTCGGTGCCGCTGGCGCTGGCGGGCTGGATGCCGCCCTGGCTGGCAGGCGTCGGCATGGCGGCCAGCTCGCTGCTGGTGGTGGTCAACGCGCTGCGTCTGACGACCTGGCGGCTGCGTCTGCCGGGAAAGGGCTGAGCGATGGACATCCTTTTCCTGCTGATTCCGCTGTCCATCGTGCTGGTCTTCCTGATCATCGTGATCTTCGCCTGGGCCCTGAAGGCCGGCCAGTTCGACGACATCGAGCGAGAGGGCGAGCGCATGCTGCGCGCAGACCCGGACGAGCTTGATTCGAGTCAACCTCGTCACTGACGGGGTGCCAAAGAATTCCCGTCCGGGATCGAGAGAGTTTCCAAGGAGCAACCAATGGCAATCAACACACAGACGGCTGGCCCCGTCTACAGCGATGCGGTGGTACGGCAGTTTGCCGTGGCCGCCGTGCTGTGGGGCATCGTGGGGATGTTCGTCGGGGTCGTGATCGCGGCCCAGCTGGCATTTCCCGAACTGACCAACGGCATTTCCTGGCTGAGCTACGGCCGGCTGCGACCGCTGCACACCAATGCGGTCATCTTCGCCTTCGGCGGCTGCGCGCTGTTCGCGACCAGCTACCACGTGGTGCAGCGCACCTGCCAGACCCGGCTGTTCGCGCCCGGGCTGGCCCAGTTCACCTTCTGGGGCTGGCAGCTGGTGATCCTGGCCGCAGCCGTGTCGCTGCCGCTGGGCTTCACTCAAGGCAAGGAATATGCCGAGCTGGAGTGGCCGATCGACATCCTGATCGCCGTCGTCTGGGTCAGCTATGCCATCGTGTTCTTCGGCACCGTGGGCATCCGCAAGGTCAGCCACATCTATGTGGGCAACTGGTTCTTCGGCGCCTTCATCCTGGCCGTCGCGCTGCTGCACATCGTCAACTCGGCCGCGATTCCGGTCGGTCTGACGAAGTCCTACTCGGCCTATGCCGGCGTGCAGGACGCGATGGTGCAATGGTGGTACGGCCACAATGCGGTGGGCTTCTTCCTGACCGCCGGCTTCCTGGGCATGATGTACTACTACATTCCCAAGCAGGCCAACCGTCCGGTCTATTCTTACCGCCTGTCGATCGTGCACTTCTGGGCGCTGATCTTCACCTACATGTGGGCGGGTCCGCACCATCTGCACTACACCGCGCTGCCGGACTGGACGCAGTCGGTGGGCATGATCTTCTCGCTGGTGCTGCTGGCACCGAGCTGGGGCGGCATGATCAACGGCATCATGACCCTGTCGGGCGCGTGGAACAAGCTGCGTGACGACCCGATCCTGAAGTTCCTGATCGTCTCGCTGTCGTTCTACGGCATGTCGACCTTCGAAGGTCCGATGATGTCGATCAAGACCGTCAACGCGCTGAGCCACTACACCGACTGGACCGTCGGCCATGTGCACTCCGGCGCGCTGGGCTGGGTCGGCATGGTGTCGATCGGCTCGCTGTACCACCTGATCCCGCGCATGTTCGGCCGCAAGCAGATGTTCAGCGTGCGTGCCATCGAGCTGCACTTCTGGCTGGCCACCATCGGCATCGTGCTCTACATCGCCGCGCTGTGGATCGCCGGCGTCATGCAGGGCCTGATGTGGCGTGCCACCAACCCCGACGGCACGCTGGTCTACAGCTTCGTCGAGAGCGTCAAGGCGTCCTACCCGTTCTATGTCATCCGCCTGGGCGGCGGTCTGATGTACCTGACCGGCATGCTGCTGATGGCCTGGAACACCGTCATGACCATCCGCGCCGGCAAGGCCGAGCCGGTGGCCATCCCGCCGGTGGCCGCGGCCCACGCCTGACCCCGACCCACGGAGCAACATCACCATGGCAAACAAGAATGCACCGGTGACTGGTCACGAGAAGATCGAGACCAGCAACTTCCTGATGATCGTCCTGACGCTGGTCACCATCCTCTTCGGTGGCCTGACGGAGATCGTCCCGCTGTTCTTCCAGACCTCGACCACCCAGCCGGTGGAGGGCCTCAAGCCCTACACCGCGCTGCAGCTCGCCGGCCGTGACGTCTACCTGCGCGAAGGCTGCTACAACTGCCACTCGCAGATGATCCGTCCCTTCCGCGCCGAGACGCTGCGCTACGGCGAGATCTCCAAGGCGGGCGAGTTCGTCTACGACCATCCGTTCCAGTGGGGCTCGAAGCGCACCGGTCCTGACCTGCACCGCGTGGGCGGCAAGTACAGCGACCAGTGGCACTACGTGCACCTGATGAACCCGCGCGACGTGGTGCCCGAGTCGAACATGCCGGCCTATCCCTGGCTCGACACCGCGCCGGCCAATGTCGACATCGGCAAGAACATGGCGGCGCTGCGCAAGGTCGGCGTGCCCTACAGCGACGACGAGATCGCTAAGGCGGCCGACGAGGTCAAGGGCAAGACGGAAATGCAGGCGCTGATCGCTTATCTGCAGGTGATGGGCACCGCAGGTGGCAAGGCGACCCCGGCCGCGACCACCGCGGCTGCGCAGTGACCGGAGGAGGAGCGTCATGGACATCGTCAACGACCTCCGCAGTCTCGTCACCGTCTTCTTCCTGATCCTGTTCCTGGGCATCGTCGCCTGGGCCTATTCCAGCCGCAACCGCTCGGCCTTCGACGAGGCCGCGTCGCTCGCGCTCGACGGTGACGAGCCGGCTGATCTCAAGACAAGCACAAGCAACGGAGGCACCCGTGAGTGACTTCATTTCGAGTTTCTGGTCGTGGTACGTCATCGCGATCGTGGTGGGCGGACTGGTGTTCTGCGTGTTCGTGCTGGCGGTGGCCAGCAAGCGCACCGTCATGGCGGACGACAATTCGACCGGCCATGTGTGGGACGAGGATCTGCGCGAGATGAACAACCCGCTGCCGCGCTGGTGGATGGGCCTGTTCATCATCACGGTGGTGTTCGCCGCGATCTACCTGACGCTCTATCCGGGCCTGGGTGGCAGCAAGGGCGTTCTGAACTGGTCTTCCAAAGGCCAGCTCGAGGCCGAGCATGCCAAGGCCCGCGAGGCGATGGCGCCGATCTACGCCGGCTTCATGACGATGACGCCGGAAGCGCTGGCGGCCGACTCGAAGGCCATGGGCATCGGCGAGCGGCTGTTCGTCAACAACTGCGCCACCTGCCACGGCTCGGATGCCCGCGGCAGCAAGAGCTTCCCGAACCTGACGGACAACGACTGGCTGGGCGGCACGGGCGTCGAGTACATCGCCAAGACCATCGCCGAGGGTCGCCAGGGCATGATGCCCCCGATGGCTGCGGCGGTCGGCTCGGCCGAGGACGTCAAGAACGTCGCCAACTATGTGCTGAGCCTGTCGGGCAGCGCGCATGACTCGATCCGCGCGCAGCTGGGCAAGAGCAAGTTCGGCGCCTGCGCCGCCTGCCACGGTGCCGATGGCAAGGGCATGCAGGCCATGGGCGCGCCGAACCTGACCGACAAGGTCTGGCTGCACGGCTGGGGCGAGGCTGCCGTGATCGCGATGATCAACAACGGCAAGACCAACGTCATGCCGCAGCACGCCAGCCGCCTGTCGCCGGAACAGATCAAGGTGCTCGCCGCCTATGTCTGGAGCCTGTCGCACAAGGGTGACAAGCAGACCGCGCTCGCTCCCGCAGGGGATGCGAAAGCGCAATAACCTTAAGTTCATCCTGGGTTAAAACCGAGGCCATGGATACCAGCAAGACGGGCGCTTCGCCCATTTCCTCGCCCTCCGTGGCCTCTGCCTCCGCCGGTCCTGCGCCGGCTGCCGAGCCGGCAGCCGCCAGGACCGTCTCGCTTTACCAGAAGTCGAAGAAGATCTATCCGCGCGCCGTCAGCGGCTATTTCGCGAAGTGGCGCTGGGCCCTGGTGTGGCTCACCCAGATCGTCTTCTACGGCCTGCCCTGGCTGATGTGGAACGACCGCCAGGCGGTGCTGTTCGATCTGGTCAGCCGGCGCTTCTACCTGTTCGGTCTGGTGCTGTATCCGCAGGACCTGATCTACCTGACCGGACTGCTGATCATCTCCGCCTACGGGCTGTTCCTGTTCACCGCGGTGGGTGGGCGACTGTGGTGCGGCTACGCCTGCCCGCAGACGGTCTACACCGAGATCTTTCTGTGGTTCGAGCACCGCTTCGAGGGCGATCGCGCCCAGCGGATGAAGCTCGACGCCGGCCCGTGGACGGCCGAGAAGATCCGCCGCAAGGGCGCCAAGCATCTGGTGTGGGTGCTGTTCGCGCTGTGGACCGGCTTCACCTTCGTCGGCTACTTCACCCCCATCCACACGCTGGCGGCCGAGGCGATGACGCTCGGCTTCGGCCCGTGGGAATGGTTCTGGGTGCTGTTCTACGCCTTCGCGACCTGGGGCAATGCCGGCTTCATGCGCGAACAGGTCTGCAAGTACATGTGCCCGTACGCGCGTTTCCAGAGCGCGATGTTCGACAAGGACACGCTGATCATCAGCTACGACGCCGAGCGGGGTGACCCGCGCGGCTCGCGCGGCAAGAAGGTCGACCCGAAGAGCAAGGGCCTGGGCGACTGCGTCGACTGTGGCGTGTGCGTGCAGGTCTGTCCGACCGGCATCGACATCCGCAACGGCCTGCAGTACGAGTGCATCGGCTGCGCCGCCTGCATCGATGCCTGCGACGGCATCATGGACAAGATGAACTACCCGCGCGGCCTGATCCGCTACGCGACCCAGAACGGCCTGAAGGAGCATTTCACCCGTGCGCAGATGTGGCGCCGGGTGCTGCGTCCTCGGGTGCTGATCTACACCGTGATCCTGGTGCTGATCGTGGCGGCGGTCGGCGCGAGCATCTGGATGCGCACGCCGTTCCGTGTCGACGTGATCCGGGATCGTGCCTCGCTGGCGCGCATCGTCGACGAAGGTCAGATCGAGAACGTCTATCGCTTGCAGGTGATGAATGCCGGCGAGCAGCCGCATCGCTACCGCCTGGGCGTGAGCGGCCTGAATGGCATCACGGTCGATCCGGCCACGGAGATCGAGGTCGGTGCGGCCGAGGCCCGTTGGGTGACGGTATCCGTCCGGGTTCAACCGGAGGCGGCAGCCGAAGCCGGACCGGGCTCGCACGAAATACACTTCGACATCGCGCGTGTCGATGGTCAGGATCCGGCGCCTCTGGTCGTGCGCGAGAAGTCGACCTTCATCATTCCGCGCTGAGGAGATCTCCGCATGAGCCGAACCCCTGCGAATTCCGTTTCCGCCCCGGCTGACGATCCGCGGCCGTGGTGGCGCTTCAAGATGATGTGGCTGGTGGTCGGCGGGCCGCTGGTCGTCGTCGCAGCCAGCTTCGTGACGCTGACCCTGGCGCTGAAGAACCCCGATCCGGTCATCCAGACGGCCGAGCATGTGTCGGCCGATCAGGCGGCCAACGCGCCGGCCATGCAGGGCCGCAACCATGCGGCCACCGGGGGCGTCAAATGAAGACCGACCCGTTCGAGCATGACGGTTCACCTGTGTTCGATGGCGGGGCGGAGGTCCAGCCCGCGGCCTCGGCGCGCGAGCGCCGCTGGCCGGCGGTGCTGTGGCCGTCCTTCCTGATGGCCGGCGTCGTCGAGATGCTGGTGTTCTCGATGGTCGATCCGGCCGACCTGCGCTGGATGGGCAGCCCGGTGGCCGAGGCCGACGCGATGACGATCTACTCGGTCGCCTTCCTGCTGTTCTGGGTGCTGATCGCGCTGGCCAGCGCGATGACGCAGCTGGTGATGGGCGATGAGGGTGGCCCGTCCGCCGGACGGCATCCATCAGCCTGATCCTGCTGCCGGATCGGCTCCGGCGAGACCCGGAGCCCGGCGCTCAGCAGTTGGCCGCGTTGACCACCCGCTGCAGCGCGTTCTGGTCGAGGATGCGGATGTCGCGCTGCTTGACCTCCAGGATGCCTTCCTCCTGGAACTTCGAGAAGGTGCGACTGACCGTCTCCAGCTTCAGGCCCAGGTAGCTGCCGATCTCCTCGCGGGTCATGCGCAGCACCAGCGCCGAGGCCGAGAAGCCGCGCGCCTGCAGCCGCTGGGTCAGGTTCAGCAGGAAAGCCGCCAGACGTTCCTCGGCGCGCATCGATCCCAGCAGCAGCATCACGCCATGGTCGCGCACGATCTCGCGGCTCATGATCTTGTGGAACTGGTGCTGCAGCAGCGTGACCTCGCGCGACAGCGTCTCGAGCTGGCTGTAGGGAATCATGCAGACCTGCGAGTCCTCCAGCGCGATCGCGTCGCAGGAGTGGTGGTCGGTGCTGATGCCGTCGAGGCCGATCAGCTCACCGGCCATCTGGAAGCCGGTGACCTGCTCGCGGCCATCCGCTGCCGACACGACGGTCTTGAAGAAGCCGGTGCGCACCGCGTAGAGCGCGGTGAAGGTCTCGCCGGCATGGAACAGGCTCTCGCCGCGGCGCACGGTCCGGCGGGTGCCGATGATGTCGTCGATCGAGGACAGCTCTTCGTCCGACAGGCCGACCGGCAGGCACAGCTCGCGCAGATTGCAGGCGGAGCAGGCGACCTTGAGCGCGTCAAGGCGGGGGGACGTCGTGGTGTCGTGCATGGCGAAAAAGGCGTTGGTGTTTCGATGCGGATCCGCTCGAGCCCCATTCTGAGGCCGAAGACTCTCGATCCGATCAATCGCGGTCGATTCTTGGGGATGTGTCCTGCATCGTGCTTGAGCTGCGTCAAGGTACGCCGGGCATCCGTCGGCACAGTGTGCGTCCATGGACCAACCGACTCTCCAACCGACCCGCGGCAGCGGCCTGCAGGCCGAGCCCGTTCTGACCGACGAACTGCTGCACCGGATGGATCGGCCCGGACCGCGCTACACCTCCTATCCGACCGCCGACCGCTTTGTCGAGGCCTTCACCGCCGAGCATTTCCTGCAGGCGCTGGCCCAGCGCCATGACATGGGCGGGGTCGGCGGGGCGGGCGCGCCGCTGTCGCTCTACATCCATGTGCCGTTCTGCGAGTCGGTCTGCTACTACTGCGCCTGCAACAAGATCGTCACCCGCGACCACGGCCGTGCCGCGGCCTACCTGGATGCGCTCGAGCACGAGATGGCGCTGGCGGCCGACGCGCTGGGCGAGCGGGTGCAGGTCTCGCAGCTGCATTTCGGCGGCGGCACGCCGACCTTCCTGAGCGACGAGGAGCTGTCGCGGCTGATGGCGGCGATCCGCACGCGCTTCGAGCTGCTGCCCAAGGGCGAGTTCTCGATCGAGATCGACCCGCGCACCGTCACCCGCCAGCGTCTGGCGCATCTGCGCGCGCTCGGGCTGAACCGCGTCTCCTTCGGCGTGCAGGACTTCGACGCCCAGGTCCAGCAGGCGGTGCACCGCATCCAGCCCTTCGAGCAGGTCGAGGCGCTGATGCGCGATGCGCGCGAGCTGGGCTTCGAGTCGATCAATGTCGATCTGATCTACGGCCTGCCGCGCCAGACGCCCGAGAGCTTCGAGCGCACGGTGCGCCAGGTGGCCGGCCTGCGGCCGGATCGCATCGCGATGTACGGCTATGCGCACCTGCCGACCCGCTTCAAGCCGCAGCGCCGCATCGAGCCGGCCGAGCTGCCCAGTGGTGGCCAGCGGGTGGGCATGCTGGCGCAGGCGCTGGCCGGCTTCGTCAGCCATGGCTACCAGTACATCGGCATGGACCACTTCGCGCTGCCTGACGATCCGCTGGCGCAGGCCAAGCGCCAGGGGCGGCTGCACCGCAACTTCCAGGGCTACAGCACGCAGCCCGACTGCGACCTGATCGGCCTGGGCGTGTCGGCGATCTCCCGGGTGGGGGCTTGCTACAGCCAGAACGCCAAGACGCTCGACGAGTATTACGATGCGCTGCGTTCCAACCAGCTTCCGGTGGTGCGCGGCCTGGCGCTGACGCGCGACGACCTGGTGCGGCGCGCGGTGATCATGTCGATCATGTGCCATGGCCGGCTCAGCTACGAGTCGGTCGCGCTGGCCCATCTGATCGACGTGCGCTCGTATTTCGCCGCCGAGATCGAGGCGCTCGAGGATCTGGCCCGCGACGGCCTGGTCACGCTGAGCGAGGACGGGCTGGAGGTCACGCCGCTGGGCTGGTACTTCGTCCGCTCGGTCGCGATGGTCTTCGACCGTCACCTGCGGGCCGACCGCAACCGGGAGCGCTTCTCCAAGGTGATCTGAATGACAGGTGCGCTGCTGCTGACGGCGGCACTGATGGGCCTGGCCGGCACGCCGCACTGCGCGGCGATGTGCGCGGCCGGATGTGCGGCGGTGGCGCGGCGCTGCACGCCGCAGGCGCCGACGCGCGGCGCGCTGGGGCTGCTGGCCGGGCGGCTGCTGGCCTATGCGCTGGCGGGTGCGACGGCGGCCTCGATCGTCGGCGGGCTGCGCTGGCTGGCCGAGGTGGCGGGCTGGCTGCGCCCGCTCTGGACCGGGCTGCAGCTGTTCATGGTGATGATCGGCCTGTGGCTGCTGCTGCGCGGACGCTTGCCCGCCGCGCTGGAGGCCTGGATCGAGCAGCGGACAAGGGCCCGGCCCGAACTGCCCGACGGCACGCGGCGCGTCGCGATGCCGGGCGAGCTCAAGGCCGCCGGTGTCGGCCTGCTGTGGCCGGCATTGCCCTGCGGTCTGCTGCATGCGGCGCTGCTGCTGGCGGCGGTGGCGTCCTCGCCGCTGGAGGGCGCGGCGGTCATGGCCGTCTTCGCGCTGGCCAGCAGCGCGGCGCTGCTGCTGGGGCCGGCGCTGTGGCTGCGGCTGCTGCCGGCCGCGCTGCGGCGCTCCGGCGTGGCAAGCGGGCCGGGCGATCTGCGCGCGACCTTGCCGCTGCGCCTGTCCGGGCTGGCGGTCATGCTGCTGTCGGGCTGGTCGCTGTTCGGCCACGGCCCCTGGGCCGAGGCGCTGATCGCCTGGTGCAGCTGAGCATTGCCGCGGATGCGGCGCCGGTCCGGCATGCCTAGAATCACCGGGCGCACCGAGACCCGAAAATCTCACGCTCTCCGCCCCCATTTCCTGTTTGAAACAAGCCACGAGACCGGACCCACCATGTACCAGCACATCCAGGTGCCTGCCGAGGGACAGAAGATCAGCGTCAACGAGGATTGCACGCTGAATGTCCCGAACCATCCGATCATCCCGTTCATCGAGGGCGACGGCGTCGGCGTCGATGTCACGCCGGTGATGATCAAGGTGATCGATGCCGCGGTGGCACGCTCCTACGGCGGCGAGCGCCGCATCCACTGGATGGAGATCTTCGCCGGCGAGAAGGCGACCCGCGTCTACGGCCCCGATGTCTGGCTGCCCGACGAGACGCTCGAGGTGGTGCGCGACTATCTGGTGTCGATCAAGGGCCCGCTGACCACGCCGGTGGGCGGCGGCATCCGCTCGCTCAACGTCGCGCTGCGCCAGGAACTCGACCTCTACGTCTGCCTGCGCCCGGTGCGCTACTTCAAGGGCGTGCCCTCGCCGCTGAAGGAGCCCGAGAAGACGGACATGGTCATCTTCCGCGAGAACTCCGAGGACATCTACGCCGGCATCGAGTACCCGGCCGGCAGCGAGAAGGCGAAGCAGCTCATCCGCTTCCTGCAGGAAGAGATGGGCGTCACGAAGATCCGCTTCCCCGAGACCTCGGGCCTGGGCGTGAAGCCGGTGTCGATCGAGGGCACCGAGCGCCTGGTGCGCAAGGCCATCCAGTACGCGATCGACCATGACAAGCCCAGCGTGACCCTGGTCCACAAGGGCAACATCATGAAGTTCACGGAAGGGGGCTTCCGCGACTGGGGCTACGCGCTGGCGCAGAAGGAGTTCGGCGCCGAGCTGATCGACGGCGGCCCGTGGATGCGTCTGAAGAATCCGAAGACCGGTCGCGACATCCTCATCAAGGACGCGATCACCGATGCCTTCCTGCAGCAGGTGCTGCTGCGTCCGGCCGAGTATTCGGTGATCGCGACGCTGAACCTCAACGGCGACTACATCTCCGACGCGGTGGCGGCGCAGGTCGGCGGCATCGGCATCGCGCCGGGCGCCAACCTGTCGAACTCGGTGGCGATGTTCGAGGCCACCCACGGCACCGCGCCGCGCTATGCCGGCAAGGACTATGTGAATCCGGGTTCGCTGATCCTGTCGGCCGAGATGATGCTGCGCCACATCGGCTGGGCCGAGGCCGCCGATCTGGTGATCGAGTCGATGGAACGCGCCATCCAGACTGGCCGGGTCACCTATGATTTCGCCCGCCTGATGGAGGAGGCGACCCAGGTTTCCTGCTCCGGTTTCGGCCAGGTGATGATCGAGCAGATGTCCTGATGACGCGGCGCGACCTGAGCGCGCTGCACCGAAAAAGAAGGCCCGCAGTCGCGGGCCTTTTGTCTTGTCTGGTGGCTCAGGCGGCTGCGGTGTTTTCCGCCGCGGCCGGCTCTTCGGTGCGCATGCCCGCCTGGCCCCGGCCGGGTGGCGGGTCGATCTGGCAGATGTTTTGCGCCAGGCGGCCCTTGGGGCCATCGACCAGATCGAAGCTGACCTGCGCGCCCTGCTTCAGGGTGCGGAAGCCCTCCATCTGGATGGCGGAAAAGTGCGCGAAGACATCTTCGCCACCTTCGGCGGGCTGGATGAAGCCGAAGCCCTTGACGTCATTGAACCACTTGACGAGTCCGGTAGCCACTGATTTTTCTCCTCTTTCCCAACAAAAAACCCAATAGTTTCAGTCGGATTCTGTAGATAGAGTCTTTATGTGTCAAGAATCTGTCAGCTCTGCCAGATCCGGCTTCTGGTGCGAAGCGTGAACCAATGGCGGTTTTCCCCAGGGGCGATGCCTGCCTGCGCCGGCCGAGCGATGGCGGCGGCGGGCCGCAAATCCTGACTCGGTCCGGCAGTGCGAAGATCGGGTTGTCCGGGTCTTCAGCGCACATCCCCGCCGATCTATAGAATGTTTTCCATGGCCAGCAACACGCCTGACGGATCGAATCCACTTCCCCCCGGCCCGCCCGATGACGGTCAGGGCTCAGTTGTCGAGGAACGCCTGCTCCAGCGCGTGGAGCCGCCACGTTCCTATCAAGTCGTCATGCTGAACGACGATTACACCCCGATGGAATTCGTGGTGATGGTCCTGCAGCAGCATTTCCACCATGACATCGATGCCGCCACCCAGATCATGCTGAAGATCCATCATGAGGGGCGGGCGGTCTGCGGGGTGTATACCCGCGATGTCGCCGCGACGAAGGTCGAATTGGTTCTGGCAGCGGCACGGAGGGCGGGGCACCCGCTCCAGTGCATTTTGGAGGTCGCATGATCGCGCAAGAGTTGGAAGTCAGTCTGCACATGGCGTTCGTCGAGGCGCGGCAGCAGCGGCACGAGTTCATCACGGTCGAGCATCTGCTGCTCGCCTTGCTGGACAACCCCTCGGCATCCGAGGTGCTGCGCGCCTGCGCGGCCAATCTCGATGACCTGCGCAAGAGCCTGACGCAGTTCATCAAGGAGAACACCCCCACCGTCGGCGGCACCGACGAGGTCGACACGCAGCCCACGCTGGGCTTCCAGCGCGTGATCCAGCGCGCGATCATGCATGTGCAGTCGACCGGCAACGGCAAGAAGGAAGTCACCGGCGCGAACGTGCTGGTGGCCATCTTCGGCGAGAAGGACTCGCACGCGGTCTACTACCTGCACCAGCAGGGCGTGACCCGGCTCGATGTCGTGAACTTCATCGCCCACGGCATCAAGAAGTCCGATCCGCCGGAGCCGACCCGCTCGTCGGGTGAGTCCTCGTCTTCGTCGTCCTCCTCGTCCGAGGGCGAGAAGGAGGAGGGTGATGGCAAGGGCTCGCCGCTCGACCAGTACACCCAGAACCTGAACCAGCAGGCCCGCGAAGGCCGCATCGATCCGCTGATCGGCCGCGAGCATGAGGTCGAGCGGGTGATCCAGGTGCTGTGCCGCCGGCGCAAGAACAATCCGCTGCTGGTCGGCGAGGCCGGCGTCGGCAAGACCGCGATCGCCGAGGGTCTGGCCTGGCGCATCACCCAGGGCGACGTGCCCGAGGTGCTGTCCGAGGCCACCGTCTACTCGCTCGACATGGGCGCGCTGCTGGCGGGCACCAAGTACCGCGGCGACTTCGAGCAGCGCCTGAAGGCGGTGCTCAAGCAGCTCAAGGAGCAGCCGCATGCGGTGCTGTTCATCGACGAGATCCACACGCTGATCGGGGCCGGCGCGGCGTCGGGCGGCACGCTCGATGCCAGCAACCTGCTCAAGCCGGCGCTGAGCTCGGGTCAGATGAAGTGCATCGGCGCGACCACCTTCACCGAGTACCGCGGCATCTTCGAGAAGGATGCAGCGCTCTCCCGGCGCTTCCAGAAGGTCGACGTGGTCGAGCCGACCGTCGAGCAGACGATCGAGATCCTCAAGGGCCTGAAGTCGCGCTTCGAGGAGCACCACGGCGTCAAGTACGACGTCGGCGCGCTGCAGGCCGCGGCCGAGCTGTCGGCCAAGTACATCAACGATCGCCATCTGCCCGACAAGGCGATCGACGTGATCGACGAGGCCGGCGCGGCCCAGCGGGTGCTGCCGAAGAACAAGCAGCGCAAGAAGATCACCCGCGGCGAGGTCGAGGACATCGTCGCCAAGATCGCGCGCATTCCGCCGGCGAGCGTCTCCAGCGACGACCGCAGCAAGCTCAAGAGCCTGGACCGCGATCTCAAGAGCGTGGTCTTCGGTCAGGATGCGGCGATCGACGCGCTCTCAGGCGCCATCAAGATGGCCCGCTCCGGCCTGGGCAAGCCGGACAAGCCGATCGGCGCCTTCCTGTTCTCCGGCCCGACCGGCGTCGGCAAGACCGAGGTGGCCAAGCAACTCGCCTACATCCTGGGCATCGACCTGATCCGCTTCGACATGTCGGAGTACATGGAGCGCCATGCGGTCAGCCGCCTGATCGGCGCGCCTCCGGGCTATGTCGGCTTCGACCAGGGCGGCCTGCTGACCGAGGCGGTCACGAAGAAGCCGCACTGCGTGCTGCTGCTCGACGAGATCGAGAAGGCGCACCCGGATGTCTTCAACGTGCTGCTGCAGGTGATGGACCACGGCACGCTGACCGACAACAACGGGCGCAAGGCCGACTTCCGCAACGCCATCATCGTGATGACGACCAACGCCGGTGCGGAGACGATGCAGAAGGCGACGATCGGCTTCACCACGCAGCGCGAGAGCGGCGACGAGATGGGCGATCTCAAGCGCATGTTCACGCCCGAGTTCCGCAACCGCCTCGACTCGATCGTGTCCTTCCGTGCGCTCGACGAGGAGATCATCCTGCGGGTGGTCGACAAGTTCCTGCTGCAGCTCGAGGGCCAGCTCGGCGAGAAGAAGGTCGAGGTCACCTTCACCGATGCGCTGCGCAAGCATCTGGCCAAGCGCGGCTTCGACCCGCTGATGGGCGCGCGGCCGATGCAGCGCCTGATCCAGGACACGATCCGGCGCGCGCTGGCCGACGAGCTGCTGTTCGGCCGCCTGGTCGACGGCGGGCGCCTGACGGTCGATGTCAACGAGGCCGGCGAGGTCAGCCTGGACATCGAGCCGCGCAAGAGCGACAAGCCCAAGGCCGAACCCGCCACCGCCTGATCCGGACCGGACATGAAGAAGGGCGCCCTCGGGCGCCCTTTGCGCTTTCCGGTTCTCCCGCTGGACGCTGGAGGGCGCGGGGGGTCAGGCGTCGGTGCGGCGGAAGTCGTCCTTGCCGGCGCCGCACTCCGGGCAGCACCAGTCCTCGGGCACCGCGGCCCAGGGCGTGCCCGGCTCGATGCCGTCTTCGGGACGGCCGGCTTCCTCGTCATAGACGAAGTGGCACAGCGTGCAGAGATGGGTCGCGGTGGCGAGTGGGGTGTTCATCGGGATCTCCGGGCAGGCAGGTCGACAGTGGGCGACAGTGGACGGGTGGACTGGACAGATCAGCGCGCGATTGTCGGCAGCGTGTCGCCGTGCCGGCTTGACCCATCGCAGTCCGAGGTCGCGGCCGCGGGCTGCGGCCCGGGTCAGCGCGCGTGAAGCCGCGGATCCTGGTGAAAGAAGTCACGCATCAGCGCATAGACCTCGGGAAATTCCAGCGCCAGGCCGTGCGGCGCGACGAAGAAGGCTTCGGCTGCGACCGGGAAGAACTCTTCCGGCCCTTGGGCCGCATACGGATCGAGCCAGGTCGGCCGGTCGGCATCGACCTCGGCGGCATGGCGCGCGAAGGCCTCGCCCATGACCGCCTGCCAGCGCTCGCGCTGCACGCGTGTCGGCAGGGCCGGCATGCCGTCGACCTGGCCGTCGCGCATGTCGATGACATGGACAAACTCGTGAATGACGACGTTGTAGGCCGGGTCCTGATCCGTCTCCAGCCTGCCGTCGCGGCCGCCGAGCCGCACGTCCTGCCAGGACAGCATCAGCGGACCGCCTTCGATCGCCTCGCCGGCCAGGACCTCGTCGCCGCTGTGCACCACGCCGTCCTCGTCATGCCACTGGCGCGGCACCACCACCTCGGACGGATGCAGCACGATGCCGACGAAGCCGTCGTACCAGTCGAGCTCGCCCGGCAGGTGCAGCACCGGCACGCAGGCCTGCGCGGCCACCGCGACCGCCATCGCGTCGTCGAGCACCAGGCCGCCGGCGGTGCTGAACTCCTTGCGGTCGAGCAGCAGCGAGGTCAGCTCGCGCAGTCGCAGCAGGTCCTCGAGCGACCGGTGGCGCAGGAAGGGCCAGCCGCGCAGCGTCTCCAGCCACAGCTCGTCGGGGATCGCGCGGGCCTCCAGCACGCGGCGGCGGCGCCAGTCGCGCCAGGCCTGCTGCCAGCGCCTCAGCATGGCCGCGAGGCGAGGCGGGAGGGCGGTCGGCGGTGCAGGCCGCGGGCGTCCAGCCGCAGCACCTCGGCGCGGGCCGGGCCGTGCTGGCCGTCGAGATCCCAGTCCGACAGCACATGGCGGCTCAGGCCGGGCCCCAGCCGCTCGTCGCCGGGGCGGTGGGTGTGGCCGTGGATCAGGCGGTCGGCGCCGGCGGCGGCCAGCAGCGACAGCATCTCGGCGCGGTCCAGATCGGCATAGCCGGCCAGGCCCTGCTCGCGCTTGCGCTGCTCGCTGCCGTCGCGCAGCGAGCGCGCCACCGCCATGCGCTCGGCCAGCGGCCGTGCCAGGAAGGCCTCGCGCCAGCCGGGCGTGCGCACCTGGGCGCGGAAGCGCTGGTAGTCGCGGTCGTCCAGGCATTCGGCGTCGCCGTGCACCAGCACCTGGCGGTGGCCGAAGGCCTGCAGCACGCAGCGGTCGGGCAGCACCGTCCAGCCCAGGCGGCGCGCCGCCTCGGGCCCGAGCAGGAAGTCGCGGTTGCCGGTGAGCATCGCCACCGGCCGGCGGCGTGCGGCCTCGGCCAGCGCCTGCAGCGCCTGCGCCATCGGGCTGGCCGGGTCGGCCGGGGCGTCGAGCTGCTCGTCGCCGATCCAGACCTCGAACAGGTCGCCCAGCAGCACGATCAGGTCGGCATCGCTGGCCGCCAGATGTTCGGCCAGCGCGTGGGCGGTGGCAGGTGCCTGCTCGCCCAGGTGCAGGTCGGACAGCAGCTCGATGCCGCGCCAGTGCGGCGCGGCATGGATCTCGCTGGCGGCCCCGAGCGGGCCGTCCAGCAGCGTGATCACTCGACGATCACCGCGCGGGTGATGACGACGTCCTCGACCGGCACGTCGTCGTGGAAGCCGCGCGAGCCGGTGCGCACCTTCTCGATCTGGTCGACGATCGCGGTGCCGTCGACCACGCGGCCGAAGACGGCGTAGCCCCAGCCCTGGGCCGATTCCGAACGGAAGTTCAGGAAGTCGTTGTTGGCGGTGTTGATGAAGAACTGCGCGGTGGCCGAGTGAGGCGCGTTGGTGCGCGCCATCGCCAGCGTGTACTTGTCGTTCTTCAGGCCGTTGTTGGCCTCGTTCTTGATCTCGCCCTTCGTGGGCTTCTGCTTCAGGCCCGGCTCCATGCCGCCGCCCTGGACCATGAAGCCCTTGATGACGCGGTGGAAGACGGTGCCGTCGTAGTGGCCGCTGCGCACGTAGTTCAGGAAGTTCTCGGCCGACAGCGGAGCGCGCTCGGCGTCGAGCTCAATGCGGATGGTGCCGAGGTTGGTCTGCAGTTCGACTTGCGGGGATGCCATGGTGTTCATTTCTCCAGGGAGGCTTTCTTGATCAGGACAGGTTCGGCCGGCACGTCGCGGTGCATGCCCGCCGAGCCGGTGCGCACGGCGCGGATCTTGTCGACCACGTCCATGCCTTCGACGACGCGGCCGAAGACCGCATAGCCGTTGCCGTCCGGCGAGTTCGGCTGGTCCAGGAAGGGATTGTCCTTCACGTTGATGAAGAACTGGGACGTTGCGGAATCCGGCACGGATGTGCGGGCCATCGCCAGCGTGCCGCGGGTGTTGCTCAGGCCGTTGCGGCTCTCCAGCGGGATCGGCGCGCGGGTGGGCTTTTCCTTCATCGAGGGCTCCATGCCGCCGCCCTGGATCATGAAGTTGCCGATCACGCGGTGGAAGATGGTGCCGTCGTAGTGGCCCGCCTTCACGTACTCGACGAAGTTGGCGACGGTCCTGGGCGCCTTGGCGGCGTCCAGGTCGACGACGATGTCGCCCATCGACGTGGCCAGGCGCACCTTCTCGGCCTGGGCCGCGCCGGACAGCGCCAGGCCCAGGGCCAGCGCGGTCGCGATGCGGGCGAACGGGAATGCGGTCATCGGCTTCACTCCTTCAGTCCTTCGAAACGGTTTCGGAAAAGATCTTCCATTGTCCGTGCTCGCGCGCCCAGTACTGGCGGCGCAGCGGCCCCGGCGCATGTCCGCGCAGCACTTCGCGGAAGCTCGCCAGCAGCACCTCCTCGCGGTCCTGCCAGACGAACAGGCTCAAGTCTGCCAGCTGGCGATCGCGCCCGCCGCTGGCGGCCAATTCCCCGGCCAGCCGGGGGGCAGGATCGTGTTCGCCGTCGCCGGTCGCGAAGCGGGCCGAGTACAGCGCCCGCAGGGCTTCCAGATCGCCGCGCGCGCGGGCCAGGCGCCAGACCTCGACCAGATTGCGGGTGCGCAGCCGCGCCTGGGCCAGGCTGCGCGGCGCCACCCATTCGAGCCGCTCGGCCACCAGCACCGGGGTGCGCCGCGGCACCAGCTCGAACATCAGCCGCTGCAGGTCCGCGTCGGCCAGCACCAGGTGGCAGGAGGGCGGCGGCATCACGCCCGGCGGCCGTGGCGAGGGGCCGTGCAGCCAGAAGGGCTGGGCCGGGCGTCCGAGTCTTCGGTCATGCTCGTTCGGATGGTCGAGCACCAGCGCGCCGGCGCCATGCTCCTCGCCGATCTGGCGTGGCGACAGGCGCGACTCGATCCGGTACAGGCCCAGCGGCGTGCCGGGCCGCAGCGGATCGCGCTCGTCGGCGCGCGGACCGACCCGCACCGGGCATGTCGTCGCCACCCGCAGCTGTCCGGCACGCTGCTCGAGCACGAACAGCCGCGAGGTCGCGCATTCGATCGCCACCATCTGGCGCACCGAATCGGCCAGATGCACCACCTGCCGCGGCAGATGCTCGGGCGGCGGGGGGGTCTGCCAGGACTGCAGCCGCAGCACGCTGGCCTGGCGCCAGCGCGCCAGCCGCTGCGCGTCCAGCCCGGCCGGCGTGGGCTGCAGTCTGCCGGTCAGCACCAGCTGCAGGTCGGCGCAGGCCAGTCGGGCCAGCGGGTAGCGCGGTGTCTGGCGCAGCAGCGCCTCGACCTGGCGCAGCGCCTCTTCGAGCCGGCCTTCGCCGATCAGCCGGTAGACCGCCAGCAGCTGCTCCTCGGCGCCGGGCAGGCGATGGGCCGGCGCACCGGCCAGCCGTGCCGTCTGGCGTGTTGCCGGTGGTGTCGCTGGTGGTGTCGCTTGTGGCGCTGGCACGGTGGTCGCGAAGGCCGGCGGTGCATCGACCAGGCTGACGAAGCTCTCTCGCGGTGTCAGCGTGAGGCTGGACGCCTGTGTGTCCGGCATGTCCGGTGTTTCCGGATCAAGCCGACTCGGCCGCGGTGGATGCGCAGGCGAGGGCACTGCTGCCGGGCGCCGATGCCGCATCCACAGCAGGGTGCCGGCCGCGCCGCCCAGCAGCGTCAGCATCAGCAGTGCTGCCCGTGCCGGCGAAGACGGCGCTCGCGCCGGTGGCTCGGGCGTGCCGGGCTCCGCCCAGGCCAGTTCGTCCGCCGTGGCCCGGGCCTGCAGCCGAACCAGATTGTCATGCGCCAGCGCATGGGGGCGGCTGGTGCGCAGCGCCTGCTCGAAGGCGGCACGGGCCTCGTCGACGCGGCCGTGGCGTGCCAGCAGCACGCCGAGATTGACCAGCGGTTCGGGCCGCCCGGGCTGCTCGCGCACCAGCTGCTCGAACAGGCGCATCGCCTCGCCGTCCTGGCGGCGCTGCGCCAGCTCCAGCGCCTGCATGAAGCGCTGCTGCTCCGGCGTCGACGCCGGCGCTGCGGCGGCTGCCGGCCCGCCCGCCAGGCCGGCAGCCAATGCCAGCATGAGCAGGCCGTGGGCCGGCCGGCGAGGGGCATCGAAGGCGGTCGGTGGAATTCCGCGGCGTGGCGCGGCTTCCTCGGCAGGCTGGATCATGAGCGGATTGTGCATAGTCCGGCGCGATCGCTCCCCGCCGGCAGGGGTGCCGGTACCGGGCGAATGCCCGGCCGGCGGGGCTATACTGGCCGCCCGGTCGACATCCCGAGGTCCGTTCGCGACCCTCCTGCCGACCGCTTCCCGCCACCGAATTTCCGCCGATCGATGACTCTCCGCATCCACAACAGCCTCACTCGCACGCTCGAAGACTTCCAGTCCATCGAACCCGGCCAGGTGCGGATGTATGTGTGCGGCATGACGATCTACGACCTGTGCCACATCGGCCACGCGCGGATGATGATGTCCTTCGACGTGGTGCAGCGCTGGCTGCGTGCCAGCGGCTATGCGGTCACCTATGTGCGCAACATCACCGACATCGACGACAAGATCATCCGCCGCGCGGTCGAGCGCGGCATCACCATCCGCCAGCTCACCGACGAGATGACGGCTGCCATGCACGCCGACATCGGCGCGCTGGGCATCGAGCGCCCGACCCACGAGCCGCGCGCCACCGAGTACGTGCCGCAGATGCTGTCGATGATCGGTCGGCTGCAGGAGAAGGGCCTGGCCTACCAGTCAGGCAACGGCGACGTGAACTACGCGGTGCGCCGCTTCCCTGGCTACGGCAAGCTCTCGGGCAAGTCGCTCGACGACCTGCGCGCTGGCGAGCGGGTCGCCGTGGCCGATGGCAAGGACGATCCGCTCGACTTCGTGCTGTGGAAATCCGCCAAGCCCGAGGAGCCCGAGGACGCCAAGTACGCCTCGGCCTACGGTCCGGGCCGCCCGGGCTGGCACATCGAGTGCTCGGCGATGAGCTGCGCGCTGCTGGGCGAGACCTTCGACATCCACGGCGGCGGGCTGGACCTGCAGTTCCCGCACCACGAGAACGAGATCGCCCAGAGCGAGGGTGCCACCGGCCAGCCCTTCGTGCGGATCTGGATGCACAACGGCTTCCTGAACGTCGACAACGAGAAGATGTCCAAGTCGCTGGGCAACTTCTTCACCATCCGCGACGTGCTGAAGTCCTACGACGGCGAGACGCTGCGCTTCTTCATGCTGCGCGTGCACTACCGCAGCCCGTTCAACTTCAGCGACGCCGGCCTCGACGATGCCCGCAGCGCGCTGCGCCGGCTCTACACCGCGCTGGACGCGGTCGAGGCCGCGCCGGTCGAGATCGACTGGGCGCATCCGGCCGCCGCCCGCTTCAAGGCGGCGATGGACGACGACTTCAACACGCCGATCGCGGTGGCGGTGCTCTTCGAGCTGGCCGGCGAGGTCAACCGCACCCGCTCGGCCGAGGTGGCCGGCCTGCTGAAGGCGCTGGCTGGCGTGCTCGGCCTGCTGCAGCAGGCGCCGCGGGCCTGGCTGCAGGGAGCGACCGGCTCGGACGACACCGGTCTGGCCGAAGCCGAGATCCTCGCGCGCATCGAGGCACGCACTGCGGCCAAGAAGGCACGCGACTTCGCCGAGGCCGACCGCATCCGCCAGGAACTGCAGGCTGCCGGCATCGTCCTGAAGGACGGCCCGCAGGGCACCACCTGGGTGCGCGCCTGAGCCCCGCTGCCGAGCGTCTGACGCCTGACACGATGAGCGACGCTGCTGCAGCGATGGACGCCGGTGCGCCGGTCGCGCTGGTCACGCCGGACTACTGGGACGAGGCCTGCCGCTACCTGGCGCGCCGCGACCGGGTGATGAACAAGCTGATCCCGCGCTTCGGCACCGCGCGGCTGCGCAGTCGCGGCGACGCCTTCACCACGCTGGCGCGCTCGATCGTCGGTCAGCAGGTCTCGGTCAAGGCGGCGCAGTCGGTCTGGGAGAAGGTCGTCGGCCTGGGGCTGGGCCAGCGCCATCACATCGACCCGGTCGCGCTGTCGAGCCTCTCGGTCGAGTCGATGCGCGCGGCCGGCCTGTCGGTGCGCAAGGTCGAGTACCTGCGCGATCTGGCGCGCCATTTCGTCGAGGGCTGCGTGCACGAGACCGACTGGGGCTCGATGGGCGACGAGGCGATCATCGAGGAGCTGGTGGCGATCCGCGGCATCGGCCGCTGGACCGCCGAGATGTTCCTGATCTTCTACCTGATGCGTCCGAACGTGCTGCCTCTGGACGACGCCGGGCTGATCCGCGGCATCAGCCTGAACTATTTCAGCGGCGAGCCGGTCTCACGTGCCGAGGCACGCGAGGTCGGTGACGCCTGGGCGCCCTACCGGTCGGTCGCGACCTGGTATCTGTGGCGCAGTCTCGACCCGCAGCCGGCGGGCGGCTAAACTAAAGTACAGTCCGTGATCAATTCCCGGCCCCAATCCGTCCGGCGGACGCGGGGCCCCGGGAGCCAACCAGGATCGATGCCCATGAGCAAGAAACACTTCCTCGACTTCGAACAGCCGATCGCCGAGCTCGAGACCAAGATCGAGGAACTGCGCTACGTGCAGAACGAGTCGGCGGTGGACATCTCGGAAGAGATCGAGCGCCTGTCGAAGAAGAGCCAGCAGCTTGCCAAGGACATCTACTCGAGCCTGTCGCCCTGGCAGGTCACGCAGATCGCCCGCCATCCGCAGCGCCCCTACACGCTGGACTATGTCGGCGAGATCTTCACCGACTTCCAGGAACTGCACGGCGACCGCGCCTTTGCCGACGACCTGTCGATCGTGGGCGGTCTGGCGCGCTTCAACGGCCGCGCCTGCATGGTCATCGGCCACCAGAAGGGCCGCGACACCAAGGAGCGCGCCGCGCGCAACTTCGGCATGGCCCGACCCGAGGGCTACCGCAAGGCGCTGCGCCTGATGAAGCTGGCCGAGAAGTTCGGCCTGCCGGTCTTCACCTTCGTCGACACCCCCGGCGCCTATCCCGGCATCGGCGCCGAGGAGCGCGGCCAGTCCGAGGCCATCGGCCGCAACATCTTCGAGATGGCGCAGCTCGAGGTGCCGATCATCACCACGATCATCGGCGAGGGCGGCTCCGGCGGCGCGCTGGCGATCTCGGTGGCCGACCAGGTGCTGATGCTGCAGTTCTCGGTCTACTCGGTCATCTCGCCGGAAGGCTGCGCCTCCATCCTGTGGAAGACCGCCGAGCGCGCCAGCGATGCCGCCGAGGCCCTGGGCATCACCGCGCACCGCCTGAAGGCGCTGGGCCTGGTCGACAAGATCGTCAGCGAGCCGGTCGGCGGCGCGCACCGCGACACCCGCCAGATGTGCGCCAACCTCAAGCGCGCGCTCAACGACGCGCTGCGCCAGGTCGGCGACCTCAAGGCCAAGGAGCTGCTGGACCAGCGCTACGAGCGCCTGCGCGCCTACGGCCGCTTCACCGACACCAAGGCCTGATCCGCCCCCTGCGATCCGCCTTCTTCGATTCCCTCGAGCCCGGTCCGGTCGCGGTCGCCTGCAGTGGCGGGCGCGACTCGATGGCGCTGCTGCACGCCACCTGGCGGGCTGCGCGTGATCTGGCCGGGCAGGGCGAACCGGCCTTGCCGGTGCATGCGCTGCATGTGCACCACGGCCTGAGCCGCTTCGCCGACGACTGGCGCGACCACTGCGCGCGCCAGTGCGAGCGCTGGCGTGCCGAGGGCGCCGATCTGCATTTCCATGTCCGCCATCTCGGCCTGCGGCCGCAGGCCGGCGAGAGCTTGGAGGCGCTGGCGCGCGAGGGCCGCTACCGCGCGCTGGCCGACATGGCGCGCGAGGCCGGCTGCCGTGTCGTGCTGCTGGCCCATCACCGCGACGACCAGGCCGAGACCTTCCTGCTTCAGGCGCTGCGCGGTGCCGGTGCGGCCGGCCTGGCGGCGATGCCGCGCGCGATCGAGCGTGACGGCCTGCGCTGGCTGCGGCCCTGGCTGGCGCGGCCGCGCGCCGAGATCGAGGCCTATGTCGCCGCGCACCGCATCGCGCATGTCGACGACGACAGCAATGCCGATCCGCGTCACGCCCGCAACCGGCTGCGGCTGCAGGTGATGCCTGCCCTGCGCGAGGCCTTCCCGCAGGCGCCGCTGGTGCTGGCCGATGCGGCCGCGCGGGCGCAGGATGCGGCCGAGTGCCTGGATGCGCTGGCGGAACTCGATCTCGATGCGGTGCGCGACCCGGACGGCCTGGCGCTGCAGGCTGCTGCGCTGGCGGCCCTGTCGCCCGCGCGCCGGCGCAATCTGCTGCGGTGCTGGCTGGCGGGCCAGGGTCTGGCGGTGCGCGCATCCTGGCTCGAGCGTCTGGCCGTGGAACTGCCTCAGGCGGACTCGGGTGCGGTCTGGCCGCTGGATGCCGCCCGCATGCTGCGGCTGCACCGTGGTCGGCTGGCGCTGGACGCGCGAGGTGAGCCGAGCGCGAATGTCCGCTCGGACACGCTGCCGGACGAGATCGCGCTGGCGCCGCTGCTGCCGCCCGGGCTGTCTGCAGGACAGGCGCTGACGCTGGCGCTGCCGGGCTGGTCCGGTTGCCTGCATCTCGAGCCGGTGGCGCAGGGTGGCCTGGTGTGGGCCGATCTGGCTGCGCTGGTGGCGCGGCCGCGCCGGGGCGGCGAGCAGTTCCAGAGCCATGCGGCCGGCGTGCCGCGTGCGCTGAAGAAGCAGTTCCAGGCCGCTGGCGTGCCGGCCTGGCTGCGTGATGCGCCGCTGCTGTGGCGCGGCGAGCGGCTGGTCTGCGTGCCGGCGCTGGGGGTCGATGCCCGCGAGCAGGCGCCGCCGGGCGCGCCCCAGTGGCGTCCGCGCTGGGCCGGATGACGCTTCGATGTCACGCTTTCGGGAAATCCCCGTCGGAAAGTCGTTAAAATCGACGGTTTTCCGCTCCAGGCGGCCTGTCATCAAGTCAGGAAACCCGGAGCGGCTGTCCTGCCACTCCACTGCGACTCGCCGTTTCCGCGCGAGCCACACACTCATGGCTTTGATCGTTCACAAGTACGGCGGCACGTCGATGGGCTCGACCGAGCGCATCCGCAACGTCGCCAAGCGCGTGGCCAAGTGGGCCCGCGCCGGCCACCAGATGGTGGTCGTTCCGTCGGCGATGAGCGGCGAGACCAATCGCCTGCTCGGCCTGGCCAAGGATGTCTCGCCTGCGGTCCAGACGCCGGCCGTCACCCGCGAGCTCGACATGATCGCCTGCACCGGCGAGCAGGTCTCGGTGGGTCTGCTGTCGCTGGCGCTGCAGGCCGAAGGCATGGAGGCCGTCAGCTATTCCGGCTGGCAGGTGCCGATCCGCACCGATTCGTCCTACACCAAGGCCCGCATCCAGAGCATCGACGACGCCCGCGTGCGTGCCGACCTGGCCGCCGGCCGCGTGGTCGTCATCACCGGCTTCCAGGGTGTCGACGAGGACATGAACATCACGACCCTGGGTCGTGGCGGTTCGGACACCTCGGCCGTCGCGGTCGCTGCGGCGATGAAGGCCGACGAGTGCCTGATCTACACCGACGTCGACGGCGTCTACACCACCGACCCGCGCGTCGTGCCGGAGGCCAAGCGCCTGAAGACCGTCTCCTTCGAGGAGATGCTGGAGATGGCGTCGCTGGGCTCCAAGGTGCTGCAGATCCGGTCGGTCGAGTTCGCCGGCAAGTACCGCGTGCCGCTGCGCGTGCTCTCGAGCTTCACTCCGTGGGACATCGCCATCGAGGAAGAAGCCAAGTCGGGCACGCTGATCACTTTCGAGGAAGACGAGAAGATGGAACAAGCCGTTGTGTCGGGCATCGCGTTCAACCGCGACGAAGCCAAGCTGACCGTGATGGGCGTGCCGGACAAGCCGGGCATCGCCTATGGCATCCTGGGCAAGGTCGCCGAGGCCAACATCGATGTGGACGTGATCCTGCAGAACGTCTCGCATGACGGCAAGACCGACTTCTCGTTCACCGTCCACCGCAACGACTACCAGCGCACGCTGGACCTGCTGAAGTCGCAGGTCGTGCCGGCCATGGGCGCCGAGGCGGTCATCGGCGACACCAAGATCTGCAAGGTGTCGATCGTCGGCATCGGCATGCGCTCGCACGCCGGCGTGGCCTCGACGATGTTCCGCGCGCTCAGCGACGAGGGCATCAACATCCAGATGATCACCACCAGCGAGATCAAGACCTCGGTGGTCATCGACGAGAAGTACATGGAGCTGGCGGTGCGCGCGCTGCACAAGGCCTTCGGCCTGGACGCGGCCTGATTCGCCTGCCGGATGGAAATGCGCATTCCGGCCTGAAAGGGGTTTACAGATCAGGCTGGATCGCGCTATAGTCCAATTCTTCGCCGGAAACGTGACCGAGTGGCCGAAGGTGCTCCCCTGCTAAGGGAGTATGCGCCAAAAGCGCATCGAGGGTTCGAATCCCTCCGTTTCCGCCAGAAAGCAGACGCCCTGCAGTCGCAAGACTGCAGGGCGTTACTGCTTGGGCAAACCGGTTCATCTCTGCGGATTTCATGCCTGCGGTTCATCCGAGGCTAAGACCTCGGCCATCGACAGTCGATAGCCTCTGGATCCCACTGAACTGGCGCGTCCTGTCGCTCGCTGACGCGAACCGACGGGTGGCCGGCCTCCATGATGAATCAGACCCCTTCCGCCGAAAGAACCCACGAGATCGACCTGCTGCGCGGGTTGGCCTGCCTGGCCGTGGTCATGTTCCATTTCCTCTACCGCGGACAGCTCGATGGCTGGGTGAGCGGCGAGGTGCCGGCCTGGCTGGCCTGGGTGTCGGCACATGGCTATCTGGGCGTGCACCTGTTCTTCATGATCAGCGGCTATGTCATCTTCATGTCGGCGCAGGGCGCGACGCCACGGGCCTTCGTGGCTTCCCGGGTCGCGCGCCTGTATCCGGCCTACTGGGTGGCGGCGCTGCTGACCGCCGGCACGGCCTGGCTGCTGGCATCCCCGACTTTCTCGGTCAGCTGGCAGACCCTGCTGGGCAATCTCACGATGTTCACCCACCTGATCTGGGTCGGGCAGGAGCCGCCCTATGTCGACGGCGCCTACTGGTCGCTGGCGATCGAGTTCCAGTTCTACCTGATCATGCTGGGCCTGATCGTGGCGAACCGTCTCGCCCGCATCGAGCGCTTCATGGCCGGCTGGCTGCTGCTGTCCTCGCTCGACTTCGTCCGACCGGTCTATCTGGCGGAACTGCTGCTGGTGCTGGAGTGGGCGCCGCTGTTCTGTGCCGGCATGCTGTTCTACCGCATCCGCGAGCGCGGCCTGGAGCGGCAGACCTACATGATGCTGTGGTGGTGCCATTTCCTGGTGGTCGCGCGTGCCACCGCGCCCCAGGCCTTGCGGGCCGGGGAGGGCGCGCCGGGCGAGTGGAGCGTCGCGCTGCTGCTGACCGCCTTCTTCGTGATCTTCTGGCTGGTGGCTTCGCGGCGCTGGACGATGCGCGCGTCCGCGCTGACCGCCTGGGCGGGCCTGCTGACCTATCCGGTCTATCTGCTGCACCAGAACATCGGCTACATGCTGCTCGAGTGGCTGCGGCCGCTGGAGTCCTCGCTGCTGCTGCGCCTGCTGCCGGTCATGGCGCTGATCGTCGTGGCGTCGATCCTGCTGAACCGCGGCGTCGAGCGTCCGTGCGGTCGCTGGCTCCGTCGACGGCTGGCGCCTCCCCAGCAGGCGCCGGCACCGATGCCCAGGCCTCAGGCTGTGGCGTCTCCGCATCGTCATCTTGAGCCTTCGCGCTGAACGAAGGCTGCATCGTCGATTGCCGACCGTGAGCGGGGTCGGCCTGGGGCAAGATCACGCCCCATGCGCTTCGATCTGGTCACGCTCAATCTGGTGCTTGCCATCGCGGAGACGCGCAGCATCACGCGCGGGGCCGAGCGCGAGCATCTGGCGCTGGCGGCCGCGAGCAAGCGGCTGAGCGATCTGGAGACGCGTCTGGGCGTGCAGCTGTTCGAGCGGCGCGCGCGCGGCGTCGAGCCGACCGCCGCCGGGCTGGCGCTGATCCGCCACATCCGCAGCCTGCATGCCTCGCTGCACGCGATGGAGGAGGAGGTCGCCGAGTTCTCGCGCGGCATCCGCGGCCATCTGCGCATCGTCGCCAACGCCTCGGCGATCGCCGAATGCCTGCCGCCGGACCTGGCGGCCTTCTCGCGCGCGCATCCCGAGATCCGCATCAGCCTGGAGGACCAGACCAGCGCGGAGCTGCAGCGCTCGGTCGCGGAAGGCGCCGCCGATGTCGGCATCTTCGTGCCGCCGCTGCTGGAGCCGGCGCGGCTGCAGACCTGGCCCTACCGCGACGGCACGCTGGTGCTGATCACGCCGGCCGGCCATGCGCTGGGCCGGCAGGCCGCGGTGCGCTTCGCCGATCTGCTCGAGCATGACTTCATCGGCCAGCACACGGGTGCGGCGCTGCAGCAGATGCTGCTGGCGCAGGCCACCGAGCTGGGTCGCCCCTTGCGCGCGCGCATGCAGGTGCGCGGCTTCGACGCGATCGCGCAGCTGGTCGAGGCCGGGCTGGGCATCGCGCTGATGCCCTCGGCGGTCGCGCAGCGCCTGGCGCGGCTGTTCCGGCTCGAGATCGTCGCGCTGGACGAGCCCTGGGCGCGGCGCGACTACCGGGTCGGCGTGCGCGCGCAGGAGGTGCTGCCGGCGGTCGTGCGCCGCTTCGTCGAGTTCCTCTGTCCGGCGGCCTTCGTGTCGGCGGACGAGCCGTCCCTGTCCCTCTTGCCCCCCTCATTTCCCTCATCCCCCACCGAGAACCCGTCATGACCGGACGCACCCTCTACGACAAGCTCTGGGACGAACATGTCGTCCACACCGAGGAAGACGGCACCGCCATCCTCTACATCGACCGCCATCTGGTGCACGAGGTGACCAGCCCGCAGGCCTTCGAGGGCCTGCGCCTGGCCGGGCGCAAGCTCTGGCGCGTCAGCTCGGTGGTCGCCACCGCCGACCACAACACCCCGACCGACGGCTGGGAGCTGGGCTACGACGGCATCAAGGACCCGATCTCGCGCCAGCAGATCGTCACGCTGGATGCCAACATCAAGGAATTCGGCTCGGCTGCCTATTTCCCCTTCATGGACAGCCGCCAGGGCATCGTGCATGTGATGGGCCCGGAGCAGGGCGCCACGCTGCCGGGCATGACGGTGGTCTGCGGCGACAGCCACACCTCGACGCACGGCGCCTTCGGTGCGCTGGCGCACGGCATCGGCACCTCCGAGGTCGAGCATGTCATGGCCACCCAGACGCTGCTGGCCAAGAAGGCGAAGAACATGCTGGTGAAGGTCGACGGTCAGGTCGCGCCCGGCATCACCGCCAAGGACATCGTGCTGGCCATCATCGGCCGCATCGGCACCGCCGGCGGCACCGGCTACACCATCGAGTTCGGCGGCGCGGCGATCCGCGCGCTGAGCATCGAGGGCCGCATGACGGTCTGCAACATGGCGATCGAGGCGGGCGCGCGCGCCGGCCTGGTCGCGGTCGACGACAAGACCATCGAGTACGTCAAGGGCCGCCCCTTCGCGCCGACCGGGCCGGAATGGGATCTGGCCGTGTCGCACTGGCGCACGCTGCATTCGGACGCCGATGCGGTGTTCGATGCGGTGGTCGAGCTGGATGCCGCGCAGATCGTGCCGCAGGTCACCTGGGGCACCAGCCCGGAAATGGTCACCGGCGTCGATGCGCGCGTGCCCGATCCCGAGAAGGAGCGCGATCCGGTCAAGCGCGACGCGATGGAGCGCGCGCTGAAGTACATGGCGCTCGAGCCCAACAAGGCGATGTCGGACATCCATGTCGACCAGGTCTTCATCGGCTCGTGCACCAACAGCCGCATCGAGGACATGCGGGAAGCCGCGGCGGTCGTGCGCCGTCTGGGCAAGCGGGTGGCGGCCAACGTCAGGCGCGCGCTGGTGGTGCCGGGCTCGGGTCTGGTGAAGGCGCAGGCCGAGGCCGAAGGGCTGGACCAGGTCTTCAAGGCCGCCGGCTTCGAGTGGCGCGAGCCGGGCTGCTCGATGTGCCTGGCGATGAACGCCGACCGCCTGGAGCCGGGCGAGCGCTGCGCCTCGACCAGCAACCGCAACTTCGAGGGCCGTCAGGGCGCCGGTGGCCGCACCCACCTGGTCAGCCCGGCGATGGCCGCCGCGGCCGCGCTGGAAGGCCGCTTCGTCGACATCCGCTCGATCGCCTGAGCAAAAGACGCCTGAGAACACACGCACCATGCAAGCCTTCACCGTTCACCAGGGCCTGGTGGCCCCGATGGATCGCGACAACGTCGACACCGACGCGATCATCCCCAAGCAGTTCCTGAAATCGATCCAGCGCAGCGGCTTCGGCCCGAACCTGTTCGACGAGTGGCGCTACCTCGACCAGCCGGGCCAGCCCGGCGTGCCGGAGTCGGCCCGCCAGCCCAACCCCGACTTCGTGCTGAACCAGCCGCGCTACAAGGGCGCCTCGGTGCTGCTGGCGCGCAAGAACTTCGGCTGCGGCTCCAGCCGCGAGCACGCGCCGTGGGCGCTTGAGCAGTTCGGATTCCGCGCCATCATCGCGCCGAGCTTCGCCGACATCTTCTTCAGCAACTGTTTCAAGAACGGCCTGCTGCCGATCGCGCTGCCGGAGTCGGTGGTCGCGCAGCTCTTCGACGAGGTCTTCGCCTTTCCCGGCTACCAGCTGACCGTCGATCTGCCGCGCCAGGTCATCGTCAAGCCGGACGGCACCGAGATCGCCTTCGACGTGCAGCCCTTCCGCAAGTACTGCCTGGTCAACGGCTTCGACGACATCGGCCTGACGCTGCGCCAGAAGGACAAGATCCAGGCCTTCGAGGCCGAGCGTCTGGCCCGCATGCCCTGGCTGGCGCACCGCCAGGTCGGCTGAGCCGCCGTCCCCGTTCCTGTCTTTCGCGTCCTTCCCGTCTTTCCGAGATTCACCATGACCCACAAGATTGCAGTCCTGCCCGGTGACGGCATCGGCACCGAGATCGTCGCCGAGGCCGTCAAGGTCCTGAACGTGCTCGAGCTGCCGCTCGAGATGGAGACCGCACCGGTCGGCGGCGCCGCCTATGAAGTCGCCGGCCATCCGCTGCCCGAGTCGACGCTGAAGCTGGCCCAGGATTCCGACGCCATCCTGTTCGGCGCCGTCGGCGACTGGAAGTACGACACGCTCGAGCGCCGCCTGCGCCCCGAGCAGGCCATCCTGGGCCTGCGCAAGGCGCTGGGCCTGTTTGCCAACTTCCGCCCGGCCATCTGCTACGAGCAGCTCGTCGGCGCCTCGAGCCTGAAGCCCGAGCTGATCGCCGGCCTGGACATCCTGATCATCCGCGAGCTCACCGGCGACATCTACTTCGGCCAGCCGCGCGGTCGCCGCGTCGCCACCGACGGCCACTTCCCCGGCGCCGAGGAAGCCTTCGACACGATGCGCTACAGCCGCCCGGAGATCGAGCGCATCGCGCACGTCGCCTTCCAGGCCGCGCGCAAGCGCTCGAAGAAGGTCACCTCGGTCGACAAGGCCAATGTGCTGGAGACCTTCCAGTTCTGGAAGGACGTGGTCACCGAGGTGCATCAGCAGTATCCGGATGTCGAGCTCGAGCACATGTATGTCGACAACGCCGCGATGCAGCTGGTCAAGGCGCCGAAGAAGTTCGACGTGCTCTTCACCGGCAACATGTTCGGCGACATCCTGTCGGACGAGGCGGCGATGCTGACCGGCTCGATCGGCATGCTGCCCTCGGCGTCGCTCAATGCCAACGGTCAGGGCCTGTACGAGCCCAGCCATGGCAGCGCGCCCGACATCGCCGGCAAGGGCGTGGCCAATCCTCTGGCTACAATCCTGTCCGCTGCCATGATGCTTCGTTTCTCCCTCAACCAGCCTGAAGCGGCCGACCGGATCGAGTCGGCTGTTCGCGCTGTGCTGGCCGCCGGCCTGCGCACGCCGGACATCTGGTCGGAGGGAACGACGCGGGTGGGCACGCGCGAGATGGGTGACGCCGTGGTCGCGGCGATCACCGGCAAAGGCATTACCAAGAGCTGACCGCTCCGCCTCGTCTCGCCTGTTCCTCCCTCAACCCCGGCGAAGCGAGCCGGGGAGGGTCGGGACACCACTCGTCAAACGGCGCCAGGAAAGCGCCACGGAAAGGGCAAGAAAATGAAACTCGTCGGATTGGTCGGATGGCGCGGCATGGTCGGCTCCGTCCTGATGGATCGCATGCAGGCCGAGGGCGACTTCGGCCTGATCGAGCCGCTGTTCTTCTCGACCTCGAACGCCGGCGGTGCCGCGCCGTCGATGGCCAGGAACGAGACCAAGCTGCAGGACGCCTACGACATCGAGGCCCTGAAGCGCTGCGAGATCATCATCACCGCGCAGGGCGGCGACTACACCACCGAGGTGTTTCCGAAGCTGCGCGCGGCCGGCTGGAACGGCCACTGGATCGACGCGGCCTCCACGCTGCGCATGAAGGATGACGCGGTCATCATTCTCGACCCGGTCAACATGCCGGTGATCAAGGACGCACTGGCCAAGGGCGGCAGGAACTGGGTCGGCGGCAACTGCACCGTCAGCTGCATGCTGATGGGCGTGGGCGCGCTCTACAAGGCCGGTCTGGTCGAGTGGATGTCGACGCAGACCTACCAGGCCGCCTCGGGCGGCGGCGCGCAGCACATGCGCGAGCTGCTGACGCAGTACGGCACGCTGAACGCCGAGGTCAAGTCGCTGCTCGACGATCCGAAGAGCGCCATTCTCGAGATCGACCGCCAGATCATCGCCAAGCAGCGCGCGCTGACCCCGGCCGAGACCGCCAACTTCGGCGTGCCGCTGGGCGGCTCGCTGATCCCGTGGATCGACAAGGATCTGGGCAACGGTCAGTCCAAGGAAGAGTGGAAGGGCATGGCCGAGACCAACAAGATCCTGGGTCTGGGTGAAGGCTTCGGCTCGGCGCCGATTCCGGTGGACGGCTTCTGCGTGCGCATCGGCGCGATGCGCTGCCACTCGCAGGCCCTGACCTTCAAGCTGAAGAAGGACGTGCCGACCGCGGACATCGAGGCGATGATCGCCGCCGACAACGAGTGGGTGAAGGTGGTGCCGAACACCCGCGAGGCCACCATCCGTGACCTGACCCCGGTGGCCACGACCGGCACGCTGACCATTCCGGTCGGCCGCATCCGCAAGCTGGCGATGGGTCCCGAGTACGTCGGCGCCTTCACCATCGGCGACCAGCTGCTGTGGGGTGCGGCCGAGCCGCTGCGCCGCATGCTGCGCATCCTGCTCGACGCCTGATCCGTTATCCTGCTCCCCGATCCGCAAAATGTGCGGATGTCCGTTGCCCTCGGGCAACGGGCCTGCGCAGGGTCAATTGCACGCCAAGCGATCGTGCGAGAAGCTCCGAATGTCAGGCAGAGCATGAGCTTGTCTTTGTATCTGCTTGATGTTATTGTATTTTCGGATATTTGAGCGGGCAAAGCCCGTATTGACTGGTGCGAAAGACGGAGAGGATCCGGGGTTCGCAGCTTGGGAGACGCCTTGAAAACCGAGACGAAGCGCACCGGGCGTTTGGCTCTGAAACAGATCGCGGCCGCTGCCGCCATGATGGCGATCATCGGCACGATGACGCCGGCCTCGGCGCTCAGCCTCGGACGGCTCAGCGTCCAGTCGGCATTGGGCGAGACCCTGAAGGCCGACATCGATGTCACCAGCCTGACGCCTGACGAGGCCGCCAACCTGCGGGTGAAGGTCGCGCCGCCGGATGCCTATCGCATCGCCGGCGTCGACTACAACCCGGTGCTGCCGTCGACCTCGGTCACGCTGCAGCGTCGCGCCGATGGCACGCCCTTCCTGCGCATCACCAGCGATCGTCCGGTCCAGGAGCCGTTCGTCGACGTGATTCTCGAGCTGTCGTGGTCGAGCGGCCGCCTGCTGCGCGAATACACGCTGCTGTTCGATCCGCCGTCGACCGCCAAGGTGCCGGCCCCGACCACGCCGGCGGCGATCGCCGCTGCGCCGGCGCCTGCACGTGCTTCGCGCGCCGAGCCGGCCCAGGCCCCTGCGACGGCTGCCGCAGACGCTGCATCGCGTGCGGAAGCGCGTCGTGCTGCGGCGGCCTCCGCTGCTGCGGACGCCGCCTCCAAGGCCGCCGCCCGTCGTGCCGCAGCGCCTGCGCCCACGCCTTCACCGGCTCCTTCGAGCGATTCCGCCCAGACGGCCGAGGGCAGTCAGTACACCGTGCGTGCGGGTGACACCCTGTCGGGCATCGCGACCAAGCTGCAGGTGTCCGGCGTCTCGCTCGACCAGATGCTGGTCGGCCTGTACCAGGGCAACAGCCAGGCCTTTGCCGGCAACAACATGAACCGCCTGCGTGCTGGTGCGGTGCTGAACGTGCCGAGCCAGGACAAGCTGGCCAGCATCGACGAACGCCAGGCCCGCCGCACGATCCTGGCCCAGAGCGCCAACTTCAACGCCTACCGTCAGCGCCTGGCCTCGGCCGTGCCTGAGCAGACCCGCGCGCCTGAGTCCTCGCGCAAGGCCAGCGGCGATGTCAAGGCCGGCGTCGAAGTCCGTACCGGCACTGAAAATCAGCCGAAGGATGCGCTGAAGATCGTTCCCGGCGCTCCTGCCAAGTCGGCTGCCGCAGCGGCCGACGAGAAGGTGATCAAGGATCGGGCCAACCAAGATCTTGCAGGCCGCCGTGCCGAAGCCGAGCGTAACCGCGCCGACCTTGAAAAGGTGCTGGCAGCTTCCGGTGTGAAGCCGGGTGCCAGTGCGCCGGGCGCCGTGCTGCCGGCACCGGTCGTCAGCGCGGCCTCCGCGCCGGCCGTCAAGGCTTCCGAGGCGATCGCCGCGGTCACCGCACCGCCGCAGGTGGCCTCCGAGCCTCTGATCGCGCCGCCGCCGGCTTCCGCACCTGCCGTGGCCGCCAGCATGCCCGAGGCACCGCCGGTCGCCGCCTCGCGTCCGCCGCTGCCGATGGATCCGGTCACCGCGGAAGAGCCTTCGCTGCTCGATTCGCTGTCCGAGAACCCGCTGCTGCTGCCGGGCGCCGGCCTGATCCTGGCGATCCTGGCCGGCCTGGGCTACTACCGCCTGCGTGGCCGCGGCAAGGACGAGGCGGGTGTCACCTCCTTCCTCGAGAGCCGGATGCAGCCGGACTCCTTCTTCGGCGCCAGCGGTGGCCAGCGAGTCGACACCCGTGATGCGGCAGCCTCCGGCTCGCCGTCGTCGATGAGCTACTCGCTGAGCCAGATCGACGCGATCGGCGATGTCGATCCGGTTGCCGAGGCCGATGTCTACCTGGCCTACGGCCGCGACCTGCAGGCCGAGGAAATCCTGAAGGAGGCGATGCGCGCCAATCCGGAGCGCCTGGCCATCCGCACCAAGCTGCTCGAGGTCTACGCCAAGCGTCGTGACACCAAGGGCTACGAGATGCTCGCCGGCGAGCTCTACGGCCTGACCGGCGGTCAGGGCGAGGACTGGCTGCGTGCCCAGGAGCTCGGTCGCTCGATCGATCCCGAGAATCCGCTGTACGAGCCGGGCGGTCAGCCGGGCGCCGATCTGGCCGGCAACCTGCCGCGCGAGCCGCTCGGTGCCAGCACGATGCCGCAGTCGGTGGTGCCGTCGCCGTCGCGCTTCGGCACGGCAGTGGGGTTGGGTGCTGCCGGCGTGGCGGGTGCTGCCGCTGCGGCTTCGGTGCCGGACCTGGATCTGGATGCGATCGTCGACACGCCGGCGCCGTCCTTCGCCGCGCCCCGGGTGGCTGCACCGGCCGTCGACGAGGTCGATCTGGACATCTCGCTGCCGGCGCCGATGGATAATCTGCCCTCGGTGGCGGGGGGTTATGTCAGCGCCGCGGACGCCAGCTTCGTCGACAGCCGCCAGCCTGATGCCGGCCCGGACTCGGGCAGCGGCATGATCGACTTCGAGCTGCACGACCTGCCCGACATCTCCGAGCCGACCCTGTCGGCGGCGGCCGCGACCAGCGCCTCGAAGGTCGACTTCGACGGCCTGTCGCTCGACTTCGACCTGAACCCGACGCAGTCGCCTGCGCCGGACTCGATCGTCGACGAGTATCCGGTGCTGCTCGATGGCAGCGAGGACGACGGCGATCCGCTCGCCCGCAAGGTCGATCTCGCCAAGGAGTTCCTCGACTTCGGCGACAAGGAGTCGGCCCGCGACATGCTGCAGGACGTCATCGAGAAGACCGACAGTGCCGAGCTGAAGGCCCGCGCGCAGTCGATGCTCGACGGTCTGGCGTGATCGCCCGGTTCCAGTCCGCCTCCTTTCCCGTGCAGGGAACGACGCCTTGCGCATCGCGCTAGGCGTCACCTACCGTGGCAGCGCCTATCACGGCTGGCAGAGCCAGCCCGGCGGCGCCACGGTCCAGGATCATCTGGAATCGGCGCTGTCGCAGTTCGCGGCCGCGCCGATCCACACCGTCTGTGCCGGTCGCACCGACACCGGGGTGCATGGCCTGAATCAGGTCGTGCATTTCGACACCGACCGGGTGCGCGAACCTTTCTCCTGGCTGCGCGGCACCAACCGCTACCTGCCCGCCGACATCGCGGTGCAGTGGTGCCGCACCGTGCCGGACGACTTCCATGCCCGCAACCATGCGCGCGGGCGGCGCTATGCCTACATCCTGCTCGAGTCGCCGATGCGGCCGTCGATCGACGCCGGCTCGGTGGGCTGGTCCTTCCGCCGGCTCGACGGCGAGGCGATGTGCGAGGCCGCGGCGCACCTGATCGGCGAGCACGACTTCTCGGCCTTCCGCTCCTCGGAATGCCAGGCGGCCTCGCCGGTCAAGCTGATGCGCGAGATCGGCGTGCGACGCTGCGGTGCCTACTGGCGCTTCGACTTCGAGGCGGTGGCCTTCCTGCACCACATGATCCGCAACATCATGGGCTGCATGGTCGCCGTCGGCAGCGGCAACCGGCCCAGCGGCTGGATGGCCGAGGTGCTGGCCTCGCGCGACCGTGACTGCGCCGCGCCGACCTTCTCCCCGGACGGGCTGTATTTCCTCGGTCCCCGCTACGATGCGCACCTCGGGCTGCCGATGCGCACCGCGGGCTTCGACGTGCTGCCCGGCGCAGCCGACGACGGCCTGCCTGCGGCCTGAGTCCGAAGCCGGCCGCCTGCGCGGTCGGTCTGCAGCCTGTCCTGTTCCCGTTCCTGAGTCTTCCCGAATCTGCCGAGCCTTCGATGCCAGCCTTTCTGTCCCGCGCCGCGCGCACGCGCATCAAGATCTGCGGCCTGACCCGCGAAGCCGATGTCGATGCCGCGGTCGAGGCCGGTGCGGACGCGGTCGGCTTCGTGCTCTGGTCGGGCAGCGCCCGTCATGTGACGCTGGCCCGCGCGGCCGAACTGGCGCGGCGCCTGCCGCCCTTCGTGATGCCGGTCGGGCTGTTCGTCAATGCCACGCCGCCGGAGATCGATGCGGCCTGCACCGCCATTCCGAACCTGCTGCTGCAGTTTCACGGAGATGAAACTCCTGCGCAGTGCGACGCCGCCAGCACCGGCCGGCGCCCCTACATGCGGGCGGCGCGGATGAAGCCCGGCTTCGATTTGTTAGACTTTGCACAGTCTTATCCCAATGCCCAGGCCATCCTGCTCGACGCGCATGTCGAAGGCTATGGCGGAGGCGGAAAGGTCTTCGATTGGTCTCTCGTTCCGTCCGGCGTGCTCCGTCCGGTCGTTTTGTCTGGTGGGTTGAGTCCTGCCAACGTGATCGATGGCGTGCTTCGCGTGCGGCCCTGGGCCGTTGACGTGAGTTCCGGCGTCGAGGTCGGCAAGGGTCTGAAAGATGCCGAGCTGATGCGCCGGTTCTGCGAAGCCGTCCGCGAGGCCGACGCACGCCGTGCCGACGCCGACCGCGGCGAGTGATTCCCGAGATTTCCGAGATCTTCCTGTCTTCACCGGATTCCCGACCATGTTCCAGTACGACCAGCCCGATGCCCGCGGGCATTTCGGCATCTACGGCGGCAGCTTCGTTGCCGAGACGCTGAGCCACGCCCTCGACGAGCTGCGCCAGGCCTACGACCGCTACCGCGACGACGCCGAGTTCCTCGCCGAGTTCCGCCGCGAGCTCAAGCACTTCGTCGGCCGCCCGAGCCCCGTCTACCACGCCGCGCGCATGAGCCGCGAGATGGGCGGCGCGCAGATCTTCCTCAAGCGCGAGGACCTCAATCACACCGGCGCGCACAAGATCAACAACGTCATCGGCCAGGCGCTGCTGGCCCGGCGCATGGGCAAGCCGCGCGTGATCGCCGAGACCGGCGCCGGCCAGCACGGCGTGGCCACCGCGACGATCTGCGCCCGCTACGGCCTGGAGTGCGTCGTCTACATGGGCGCCGAGGATGTGAAGCGCCAGAGCCCGAACGTCTATCGCATGCACCTGCTCGGCGCCAAGGTGGTGCCGGTCGAGTCGGGCAGCAAGACGCTCAAGGACGCGCTGAACGAGGCGATGCGCGACTGGGTCACCAACGTCGAGAACACCTTCTACATCATCGGCACGGTCGCGGGTCCGCACCCGTACCCGGCGATGGTGCGCGACTTCCAGAGCATCATCGGCCAGGAATGCCTGGCGCAGATGCCCGAGATGATCGCCGAGCTGGGCGGCGGCGCCGAGCGCCAGCCCGACGCGGTGGTCGCCTGCGTGGGCGGCGGCTCGAACGCCATGGGCATCTTCTATCCCTACATCCCGCATGAGGCCACGCGCCTGATCGGCGTCGAGGCGGCGGGCGAGGGCATGGACACGAACAGGCATTCCGCCTCGCTGCAGCTGGGCAAGCCGGGCGTGCTGCATGGCAACCGCACCTACATCCTGCAGGACGCCAACGGCCAGATCACCGAGACGCACTCCGTCTCCGCCGGTCTGGACTATCCCGGCGTCGGCCCGGAGCATGCCTACCTGAAGGACATCGGCCGCGCCGAGTACGTCGGCATCACCGACCGGGAAGCGCTCGAGGCCTTCCACTACCTCTGCCGCACCGAGGGCATCATCCCGGCGCTGGAATCCAGCCATGCGGTCGCCTACGCGATGAAGCTGGCCAGGACGATGCGCCCGGACCAGCACATCCTCGTCAACCTCTCGGGGCGTGGCGACAAGGACATCGGCACGGTCGCCGACCTGTCGGGCGCCGAGTTCTACTGCCGCCCGTCGTGCCGCGGCCTGTCCGTCAAGGGCCAGATCAACGGAGGCGCCCAGTGAGCCGCATCCAGACCACCTTCGCCCGCCTGGCCGCCGAAGGCCGCAAGGCCCTGATTCCCTACGTCACCGCGGGTGATCCGTACGCCGACGTCACGGTCGAGCTGATGCACGCGATGGTCGCCGCCGGCGCCGACGTCATCGAGCTGGGCGTGCCCTTCTCCGATCCGATGGCCGACGGCCCGGTGATCCAGCGCGCCAGCGAGCGTGCGCTGCTCAAGGGCATCTCGACCGCCGACGTGCTGGCGATGGTGCGCACCTTCCGCCAGGACGACGCCAGCACGCCGGTCGTGCTGATGGGCTACGCCAATCCGGTCGAGTGCTTCGGGCCCGACCGCTTCGTCGACGAGGCAAAGGCGGCCGGCGTCGACGGCGTGCTGATCGTCGACTACCCGCCGCAGGAGTGCGAGGCCTTCGCCGCCCGCCTGCGTGCGGCCGACATGGACGCGATCTTCCTGCTGGCGCCGACCTCGACGGACGCGCGCATGCAGGAGGTCGGCCGCATCGCGACCGGCTATGTCTACTACGTGTCGCTCAAGGGCGTGACCGGTGCCGGTCACCTCGACACCGCGGCGGTGGCGGCGATGGTGCCGCGCATCCGTGCCGCGGTGAACGTGCCGGTCGGCGTCGGCTTCGGCATCCGCGATGCCGCCACGGCGGTGGCGGTCGCGCAGGTGTCCGATGCGGTCGTCATCGGCTCCCGTATCATCCAGCTGATCGAGAACGAGCCGCGCGAGCGGGTGCCGGGCGTTGCCGCCGGCTTCCTGCGCGAGATCCGCGCGGCCCTCGACACGCTGCAACTGCAAGCTTCATCCGCAGGAGAATCCGCATGAGTTGGCTCGACAAGCTGCTGCCCCCGAAGATCCAGCAGTCCCGGCCCAGCGAGCGCCGGGCCATGCCCGAAGGCCTCTGGGTCAAGTGCGACGCCTGCGAGACGGTCCTGTACAAGACCGATCTCGACGGCAATGTGAATGTCTGCCCGAAGTGCGGTCATCACCACCGCATCGGCGCGCGCGAGCGCCTGAACGCCTTTCTCGACGACGAAGGTCGCTACGAGGTGGCGCAGGAGGTGGTGCCGGTCGACGCGCTGAAGTTCAAGGACAGCAAGAAGTATCCGGACCGCATCAAGGAAGCGATGGAGGCCACCGGCGAGACCGATGCGCTGGTCGTGATGGGCGGCTCGGTGATGAGCATGCCGGTCGTGGCCGCGTGCTTCGAGTTCGACTTCATGGGTGGCTCGATGGGCTCGGTGGTCGGCGAGCGCTTCGCGCGCGGCGTCGAGACCGCGCTCGAGCAGAAGGTGCCCTTCATCTGCTTCACCGCCACCGGCGGCGCGCGCATGCAGGAAGGCCTGCTGTCGCTGATGCAGATGGCCAAGACCAACGCGGCGCTGACCCGCCTGGCCCGCGCCAGGCTGCCCTACATCAGCGTGCTGACCGACCCGACGATGGGCGGCGTGTCGGCTTCCTTCGCCTTCGTCGGCGATGTGGTCATCGCCGAGCCGAAGGCGCTGATCGGCTTTGCCGGCCCGCGCGTGATCGAGAACACCGTGCGCGAGAAGCTGCCCGAGGGCTTCCAGCGCTCCGAGTTCCTGCTGCAGAAGGGCGCGCTCGACATGATCGTCGACCGCCGCGAGCTGCGTCCGACCGTGGCCAAGCTGCTGGCGATGCTGCAGCGCCAGAGCGCCGACGCGGTGTCCTGATCGCCGCCGTCATGGCCTGTCGTCCGGGGGCGTCCGCGAGGCGCCCTCGGTCTTTTCCGAGTCTGCCTTCGAGACCTCCTCCGAGATCTCCTTCGAGATGATGACCCTTTCCGACTGGCTCGCCCACTGCGAGCGGCTGCATCCGTCGACGATCGAGCTGGGCCTGGAGCGTGTGCAGCGCGTGCGCGAGCAGCTTGGCCTGCGCTTCGAGGTGCCGGTGTTCACGGTGGCCGGGACCAACGGCAAGGGCTCGACCTGCGCGATGCTCGAATCCATCCTGATGCAGGCCGGCTACCGCACTGCGGTCTACGGCTCGCCGCATCTGGTGCGCTTCGAGGAGCGCATGCGCCTGAACGGCGAGGTGGTGGCCGCTGAGCTGCTGCTGCCGCATTTCGAGGCGGTCGAGGCGGCGCGCCTGGCCACCGGGCAGTCGCTGACCTATTTCGAGTTCACCACGCTGGCCATCCTGCGCGCGATGAGCGTGCAGTCGCTGGATGCGGTGATCCTGGAGGTGGGCCTGGGCGGGCGGCTCGACGCGGTCAACATCATCGACACCGACTGCGCGGTCATCACCAGCATCGATCTCGACCACATGGACTGGCTGGGGCCGGACCGCGAGGCGATCGGCCGCGAGAAGGCCGGCATCATGCGCCCGGGCCGTCCGGTGGTGGTCTCCGACCCGGTGCCGCCGCAGAGCGTGGTCGATCACGCCGAGGCGCTCGGCGCCGACCTCTGGCGCTTCGGCCGCGACTTCAACTATGCCGGCGACCGCCAGCAGTGGGGCTGGAGCGGGCGCGGGCGGCGCTGGAACGCGCTGGGCTATCCGGCGCTGCGCGGCGCCAACCAGCTGATCAATGCCGCGGGCGTGCTGGCAGCGCTGGAGGCGATGCGCTCGCGCCTGCCGGTGCCGGCGCAGGCCATCCGCAACGGCCTGGCGCTGGTGGAGCTGCCCGGGCGCTTCCAGGTGGTGCCGGGCCAGCCGACGCTGGTGCTCGACGTGGCCCACAACCCGCATGCGGCGGCGGTGCTGGCGCAGAACCTCGATCAGATGGGCTACTTCCCGCGCACCCACGCGGTGCTGGGCGCGATGGCCGACAAGGATCTGGCCGGGCTGGTCGCGCCGCTGCTGCCGCTGGTCGACACCTGGCATCTGTGCGCGCTCGACATCGGCCGTGCCGCCTCGCCCGAGCAGCTGCGCGCCGCGATCGAGACGGCGGTCGCGGCCCGGCCGGCGGATGCCGCACCGCTGCCGCCGCAGCGCATCGTGCTGCACGCCGATCCGGTCGCCGCCCTGGGACAATCCCTGAAGTCGGCCGACCCCACTGATAGAATCGTCGTCTTCGGATCGTTCCACACCGTCGGTGGAGTGCTGCAGAAGGGACTGCCGAGACTGGGTGCGGCCCATGTCGGGCCGGCTGCGGGTGCCCCGACCAAAGCGGCCTGACGGCTGAACCAGATGGGTCTTCTCTCCTCTCTCAAGCGCAAGTCGTCCGAGCCCGCTGCGCGCCGCCTGCCGCCGCAGGATCCGGCGCAGGTGGAGCTTCTGCGCACCCGGGCTCGCCGGCGCCTGATCGGCGTGGCGGTGCTGGTCGGGCTGGCGGTGGTGGCCCTGCCTTATGTCTTCGATGCGACGCCGCGTCCGGCCCGGCCGGAGCTGACGGTGCGCATGCCCGGCGAGCCCGCCGAGATCGTGATGCGCGAAGGCACGGCCGCCGGCCTGTCGCCGAGCGCCGAGGCGGCCAGTGCCGCGGCGCTGCAGTCGGCGGTTGCGGGATCGGCTGCCGCAGTCGCGGCCTCCCAGTCGCCAGGTCTGAGCGCGACGCAGATGGCAATGGCCGGCGCCGGCGTGGCCGCGGTCGGAGCCGCTGCCGGCATGGCGGTGGCCAAGGCGCCCAAGGACGACATCATCACCGAGCCGCGCGACGCGCAGGCCGAGGCCCGCGAACGCGAGCGCCAGAAGGCGGCTGCCGACAAGGCCGCAGCCGAAAAGGCGGAGCGGGCCGAGAAGGCGCGCCAGGAGCGCCTGCGGCTCGAGCGGGCCCGTGAAAAGGCGGAGAAGGAAAAGGCCGAAAAGGCCGAAAAGGCGGAAAAGGCCGAACGCGCAGAACGTGCTGAGCGGGCCGAGAAGGAGCGCCTGCGCCGTGAACGGGCCGAGAAGGCAGCGGCCGCAGAAAAGGCCGCCGCTGCCGAGAAGGCCCGCCGCGAGCGCGAGAAGGAAAAAGAGCGCGACGAGCGGCGCTATGTCGTCCAGGTCGGCTCCTTCTCGGAGGCTCGCACGGTGCGCGAGACGCGCCAGCGCGTCGAGGGCCTGGGCCTGAAGTCCTTCGAGCAGCATGTCGAGACCTCGTCCGGTCGGCGTACCCGTGTGCGCCTGGGGCCGTTCTCGACCAAGGAGGAGGCCGCGCGCGCCGCCTCGAAGCTCAAGGCTGCCGGCGTCAGTGCCGCGGTGCTGCCGCTCTGAGCGCGCCGCTGGACCGGGCCGCGCGGGCATGATGCTGCTGGAGGATCTGGGATGGATCGACCTGTCGATGCTGGCGGTGCTGCTGATGTCGGTCGTGGCCGGCGTGCTGCGCGGCCTGGTCAGCGAGCTGATGTCGCTGGCGGGCTGGTTCGTCGCCTGGCTGCTGTCCCAGGCCTGGGGCAGCGATGTGGCGCGGATGCTGCAGCCTCAGGCGGCCGACAGTCCGCTGGCACGACTGACCGGACTGGTGTTCTGCTTCATCGTCACGCTGCTGGCCTGGCGCCTGCTGTCCTGGCTGCTGCAGCAGCTGATCCAGGCCTCGCCGCTGGCGCCGCTGGACCGGCTGCTGGGCGCCGGCTTCGGGCTGCTGCGCGGCGTGCTGGTGCTGTGGGCGCTGGCGATGATGCTGTCGCTGACGCCGCTGGCGCGCCAGGACGCCTGGCAGGTCTCCAGCGGCATCGGCTGGATCGCGAAGGTCCACGGCTGGCTGGCGCCGTGGCTGCCGGGCGACTGGGGGCCGGCGGGCGTCTCGCCGCCGGCTGAGCCCGCCGCGCCGGTGTCCTGAAGCCCGGCGCCTGCAAGAATTCCCTCGGGAAGGGCGGTCCTGATCGCCCTTCCCGGACCTGTTTGTTGCTGAAGATGGAGTGAACGATGTGTGGCATCGTCGGGGTGATTTCCAAGTCGCCCGTCAACCAGTTGATCTATGACGCGCTGCTGCTGCTGCAGCACCGGGGCCAGGACGCGGCCGGCATCGTGACCGCGATGGGCACGAAGTTCTTCATGCACAAGGCCCGCGGCATGGTGCGCGACGTCTTCCGCACCCGCAACATGCGCGCGCTGCCGGGCACGCTCGGCCTGGGCCAGGTCCGCTATCCGACCGCGGGCAACGCCTACAGCGAGGAAGAGGCGCAGCCCTTCTACGTCAACGCGCCCTTCGGCGTGGTGCTGGTGCACAACGGCAACATCACCAACGCGCATGCGCTGAAGAAGGAGCTGTTCGACATCGACCGCCGCCACATCAACACCGAGAGCGACACCGAGGTGCTGATCAACGTGCTGGCGCATGAGCTCGAGCAGGCCGCGCGCGACCTGCCGCTGACGCACGAGGAGATCTTCAAGGCGGTCGCGGCGGTGCACCGCCGCGTCAAGGGCTCGTATGCGGTGATCGCGCTGATCGCCGGCTACGGCCTGCTGGCCTTCCGCGATCCGTTCGGCATCCGGCCGCTGTGCCTGGGCGCGTCCGAGACCGCCGAGGGCACCGACTGGATGGTCGCCAGCGAGTCGGTCACGCTGGAAGGCACCGGCCACCGCCTGGTGCGCGATGTCGAGCCCGGCGAGGCGGTCTTCATCTCGCTCGACGGCCAGCTGCACAGTCGCCAGTGCGCCGAGCGCCCGGTGCTCAACCCCTGCGTGTTCGAGTTCGTCTACCTGGCGCGCCCGGATTCGGTCATCGACGGCATCTCGGTCTACCACGCCCGCCTGAACATGGGCGAGACGCTGGCGCAGCGCGTCATCAACATGATGCCGCCCAGCGAGATCGACGTGGTCATCCCGATCCCCGAGTCCAGCCGTCCGGCGGCGATGCAGCTGGCGCAGAAGCTCGGCAAGCCCTACCGCGAGGGCTTCGTGAAGAACCGCTATGTCGGCCGCACCTTCATCATGCCGGGGCAGGGCGTGCGCAAGAAGAGCGTGCGCCAGAAGCTCAATGCCATCGGCATGGAGTTCAAGGGCCGCAACGTGCTGCTGGTCGACGACTCGATCGTGCGCGGCACCACCAGCCGCGAGATCGTGCAGATGGCCCGCGAGGCCGGCGCCAGCAAGGTCTTCATGGCCTCGGCCGCGCCGCCGGTGCGCTTCCCCAACGTCTACGGCATCGACATGCCGACCAAGACCGAGCTGATCGCGCACGGCCGCACGATGGACGAGATCCGCGACTACATCGGCTGCGACGCGCTGATCTACCAGGATGTCGACGCGATGAAGCGTGCGGTGCACGCGCTGCGCCCGGACCTGAAGGGCGTGGAGGCCTCGTGCTTCGACGGCCACTACATCACCGGCGACGTCTCGGCCGAGGACTTCGACGCCATCCAGACCCAGCGCGCCAGCCAGCCGCAGGACGAGGAGGGCGCCGAGCGCACCCGCCTGTCGCTGCAGAGCCCGTCGCAGTGAACCTGTCCGTCGCCTGATCCGGAGAGAACCGCATGACCGAGCCCAAGCGCCTGCCGCGCCTCGAGTTCGCCGACGATGTCCGGCTGGAGACGCTGGCCGTGCGCCAGGGCCTGCCGGCCACGCCGTGGGGCGAGAACTCGGAGGCGCTGTTCCTGACCAGCAGCTTCGTCCATCCTGACGCGGCCACCGCCGCGGCGCGCTTCGCGCAGGAGGAGGAGGCCTTCGTCTACAGCCGCTTCACCAACCCGACGACGATGATGATGGAGCGCCGCCTGGCGGCGCTGGAAGGCACCGAGGCCTGCATCGCCACCTCCAGCGGCATGGCGGCGATCATGCTGCTGGTCATGGGGCTGCTGAAGGCGGGCGACCATGTCATCTGCTCGCGCAGCGTGTTCGGCTCGACCATCAAGCTGCTGCAGGGCGAGTTCGGCAAGTTCGGTGTGCAGACCACCTTCGTGTCGCAGACCGATCCCGAGGCGTGGCGCGCGGCGCTGCGCCCCGAGACGAAGCTGCTGTTCGCCGAGACGCCGAGCAATCCGCTCACCGAGGTCTGCGACATCCGCGCGCTGGCCGACATCGCGCACGGCGCAGGCGCGCTGCTGGCGGTCGACAACTGCTTCTGCTCGCCGGCGCTGCAGCAGCCGGCCAGGCTGGGTGCCGACCTGATCATCCATTCGGGCACCAAGTACCTGGACGGCCAGGGCCGCGTCGTCGCCGGCGCGATCTGCGGGCCGGCGGCGCTGATCGACGGCCCCTTCATGAGCGTGATGCGCTCGGCTGGCATGTGCCTGTCGCCGTTCAATGCCTGGGTGGTGCTCAAGGGTCTGGAGACGCTCTCGATCCGCATGGAGGCGCAGGGCGCGCGCGCGCTGGCGCTGGCCGAGTGGCTGGAGGCGCAGCCGCAGGTCGCCCGCGTCTACTATCCCGGCCTGAAGTCGCACCCGCAGCATGCGCTGGCCATGGCGCAGCAGGGCGGCAACGGCGGCTCGGTGGTCAGCTTCGTCGCCCGCGGCGACACGCCCGAGGCCGCGCGCGCCAACGCCTTCGCGGTCATCGACGCGACCAGGATCTGCTCGATCACCTCGAACCTGGGCGACACCAAGACCACCATCACCCATCCGTCGAGCACCTCGCACGGCCGCCTGACCGAGGCGCAGCGCCTGGCCGCCGGCATCACGCAGGGCATGATCCGCGTGGCCGTCGGCCTCGAGCATGTCGACGACCTGAAGGCCGACCTCGCGCGCGGCCTGGCCCTGATCTGAGTTCCCCATGACCCAAGTCCGCACCCGTTTCGCACCGTCCCCGACCGGCTTCATCCACCTCGGCAACATCCGCTCGGCCCTCTATCCCTGGGCCTGGGCGCGTTCCCAGAAGGGCAGCCTGGTGCTGCGCATCGAGGACACCGATGTCGAGCGCTCGTCGCAGGAAGCCGTCGACGTGATCATCGAGAGCATGAAGTGGCTCGGCCTCGACCACGACGAGGGCCCGTTCTACCAGATGCAGCGCATGGACCGCTACAAGGCGGTCCTGGCTCAGCTGGTCGAGCAGGGCTGGGTCTATCCCTGCTACATGAGCACCACCGAGCTCGACGCGCTGCGCGAGCGCCAGATGGCCAGCAAGGAAAAGCCCCGCTACGACGGAACCTGGCGCCCGGAAGAGGGCAAGGTGCTCCCGCCGGTGCCCGAAGGCGTGAAGCCCGTGCTGCGCTTCAGGACGCCCCAGGGCGGCTCGGTGGTCTGGGAAGACAAGGTCAAGGGCCGCATCGAGATCAGCAACGACGAGCTCGACGATCTGGTCATCGCGCGCCCCGACGGCACGCCGACCTACAACTTCTGCGTCGTGGTCGACGACATCGACATGGACATCACCCATGTGATCCGCGGCGACGACCATGTCAACAACACGCCGCGCCAGATCCATGTCTTCCGCGCGCTTGGCAAGGAGCCGCCGGTCTACGCGCATCTGCCCACCGTGCTGAACGAGCAGGGCGAGAAGATGAGCAAGCGCCGCGGTGCCAAGCCGGTGACGCAGTACCGCGACGAGGGCTATCTGGCCGAGGCGGTCGTCAACTACCTGGCGCGTCTGGGCTGGAGCCACGGCGACGACGAGATCTTCAGCCGCGAGCAGCTGGTCGAGTGGTTCAACCTCGACCACCTCGGCCGCAGCGCCAGCCAGTTCGACGAGACCAAGATGCGCTGGGTGAACGCCCAGCACATGAAGCTGTGCGACAACGCGGTGCTGGCCGGCCTGGTGGCCGAGCAGCTCGGCCGGCGCGGCATCACGGCAGTGGCCGACGAGCGTCTGGCGGCGATGTGCGCGCTGTTCAAGGACCGCTGCAGCACCACGGTCGAGCTGGCCGACTGGCTGTCGATCTACTTCGTCGACGTGCAGCCTTCCGAGGCGGATCTGGCCCAGCACCTCAATGAAGTGTCGCGCCCGGCGCTGGTCCAGCTGCGCGACCGGCTGGCCGCGCTCGAGACCTGGGACGCCGCGGCGATCAACGCCGCCATCAAGGCCGTCATCGGCGAGCTGAAGATCAAGATGCCGCAGCTGGCCATCCCGCTGCGTGTCCTGGTGTGCGGCCGCGCCCAGACGCCGTCGGTCGATGCGGTCCTCGCGCTGTTCGAAAAAAATATTGTGCTGAAACGCTTGCAAAGCGTTTGAGTTCATCACATAATCTCATTCTCGCTTGAACGACGAGACGCCTGACGAAAGACAGCAAGCAATTGAAGTCCGGAGTCGACCAGTGATGGTCCTGAATGGGGGTATAGCTCAGCTGGGAGAGCGCTTGCATGGCATGCAAGAGGTCAGCGGTTCGATCCCGCTTACCTCCACCACAGCAAAGCGTTTCGAGATTCAAGTCGCGAAGGACACAGACCCCTTCGTCTAGAGGCCTAGGACACGACCCTTTCACGGTTGTAACAGGGGTTCGAATCCCCTAGGGGTCGCCAAGTTTGACGATACTTGGCCTGATCAATCAGGCGCTAAACGTCACCGACGCGGAGTGGTAGTTCAGTCGGTTAGAATACCGGCCTGTCACGCCGGGGGTCGCGGGTTCGAGTCCCGTCCACTCCGCCAAGAATTTCGTGATATCGATCTGTCCGATGACCCCTTCGTCTAGAGGCCTAGGACACGACCCTTTCACGGTTGTAACAGGGGTTCGAATCCCCTAGGGGTCGCCACTCATGATCCAGCTTCATGAGCGGCGATGCCGGCAGATCGATGCGATGCAGTACAAGTTTCCATGACGCTTGGGGCGCAAGCCTGAAGTCACGGACCGACGCGGAGTGGTAGTTCAGTCGGTTAGAATACCGGCCTGTCACGCCGGGGGTCGCGGGTTCGAGTCCCGTCCACTCCGCCAAAATTTGGGGGTATAGCTCAGCTGGGAGAGCGCTTGCATGGCATGCAAGAGGTCAGCGGTTCGATCCCGCTTACCTCCACCAAATTCTCTTTGACCCCTTCGTCTAGAGGCCTAGGACACGACCCTTTCACGGTTGTAACAGGGGTTCGAATCCCCTAGGGGTCGCCAAGTTTGACGATACTTGGCCTGAGCAATCAGGCGCTAAACGTCACCGACGCGGAGTGGTAGTTCAGTCGGTTAGAATACCGGCCTGTCACGCCGGGGGTCGCGGGTTCGAGTCCCGTCCACTCCGCCAAAATTCAGAAGCCTGTTCATGCAAGTGAACAGGCTTTTTCTTTTTACATTTTTCCATTGGCGCGTGATGCCTTCCGGCTTCTTCAGGGAAAACCAGGGACTCGGGGGTGGTGAGGAGCGTGGTGCTGCCTACAATGCCTGAGCTTTCTATCAACTCCGGGCCTGGCCCCGCTATCTCCATGCAAGTCACCGCTTCCGCCTTCAAGGCCTATGACATCCGCGGCATCGTCGGACAGGCGCTCGATGAGCAGTTCGCCGAGCATCTCGGCCGTGCCTTCGGCAGCGAGGCCGTCGCGCTCGGCGAGAAGGTGGTCGCGGTCGGCCGCGATGGTCGGGTGTCGGGTCCGTCGCTGAGCGCGGCGCTGATGCGCGGCCTGGCCGCCACCGGTCTGGACGTGATCGACCTCGGCGCGGTCACCACGCCGATGCTGTACTACGTCGCGGCCACCCGCGGCGAGATCGGCTGCCGCAGCGGCATCCAGGTCACCGGCAGCCACAACCCGAAGGACTACAACGGCTTCAAGATGGTGCTCGGTGGCGTGGCGATCCATGGCGAGTCGATCCAGCGCCTGCGTCAGCGCATGGAAGCCGAGAACTACTCGCTGGCCGCACAGCCGGGCACGATCGCGGCGCTGGACATCCTGCCTGAATACACCGCCCGCATCCTGGGTGACTGCAGGATCAGCCGGCCGCTGAAGATCGTCGTCGATTCGGGCAACGGCATTCCGGGCGCCTCGGCACCGGGCATCCTGAAGGCGATGGGCTGCGAGGTCATCGACCTGTACAGCCGCGTCGACGGCGACTTCCCCAACCACCATCCCGATCCGTCCAAGCCGGAGAACCTGGCCGACCTGATCAAGGTGGTCCGCGCGACCGAGGCCGACCTCGGTCTGGCCTTCGACGGCGACGGCGACCGCCTGGGCCTGATCACTGCCGACGGCCAGAACATCTTCCCGGACCGCCAGATCATGCTCTACGCGCAGGACATCCTGTCGCGCAACCCCGGCGCCACCATCATCTATGACGTGAAGTGCTCGCAGCGTCTGCCGCAGGCGATCCGCGAGGCGGGCGGCGTGCCGATGATGTGGAAGACCGGCCACTCGCTGGTCAAGGCCAAGCTGAAGGAGACGGGCGCGCCGATCGCCGGCGAGATGAGCGGCCACATCTTCTTCGGCGAGCGCTGGTACGGCTTCGACGACGCGATGTACACCGCCGCGCGCCTGCTGGAGATCCTGTCGCGCCATGCGGATCCGAGCGCGGTGCTCAACGCGCTGCCGACCAGCTACTCCACGCCGGAGCTCAATGTGCCGGTGCCGGCGGGCAACCAGCATGAGGTCGTGGCGCAACTGGTGGCGCAGGCCGACTTTCCCGGCGCCGAAATCGGTACCATCGACGGTCTGCGCGGCGACTATCCGGACGGCTTCGGCCTGATCCGCGCCTCGAACACCACGCCGGTGCTGGTGCTGCGGTTCGAGGGACACACGCCCGAAGCGCTGGAGCGCATCCAGCATGACTTCATGGCGGCGCTGCGCAAGGTGATGCCCGAGGCGGAGGTGCAGGCCGCGGCGCATTGATGCGTCCCTGCCTGCGCCGCCGAAAGACTGTCGTTGATGGCCCTGCTGCCTGCCGAACCTCGCATCCTGATCGTCAAGCTGTCGTCCCTGGGCGACGTGATCCACGCGATGCCGGTGGTGGCGGACCTGCGTGCGCGTCACCCCGGCGCGCACATCGACTGGGTGGTCGAGCCCGGTTTTGCGCCGCTGGTGCGCCGGGTGGCGGGCATCGGCGAGGTCATCGAGTGCGCGCAGCGGCGCTGGCGCAAGCGCTGGTGGGGCGCCGAGGTCCGCCGCGAGAAGCAGCAGTTCCGCGAGCGGCTGCGTGCGCAGGCCTATGACGCGGTGGTCGACCTGCAGGGGCTGACCAAGTCGGCGCTGGTCGTGCTGTCGACGCGAATGGCGCCGGGCGGCCTGCGCTACGCGCTGGGCAACCGCACCGACGGCTCCGGCTGGGAGGCGCCGACCCGCTGGGTGGCCGACCGGCCGATCGAGATCGCGCCGCGCATCCATGTGGTCGACCGCTCGCGCCGTCTCTGCGCCGAGGCCTTCGGCACCGCGATCGACACGCCGCCGCGTTTCGGGCTGCAGGCCGCGACCCGGCCCGATCCGGCGCGGCCGCTGATGGTGCTGGTGCACGGCACCTCGCGCGACGACAAGCTCTGGCCCGAGTCGCACTGGATCGACTTCGGCCGGCGCCGGGTCGGGGAGGGCTGGCATCTGGCGCTGCCCCAGGCCGACGCGGTCGAGGCCGCACGGGCCGCGCGCATCGCCGCGGCCCTCGGTGACGCGCACTGCACGCTGTGGCCGAAGATGAGCCTGGACGCGATCGTCGACCGCTTCGGCGCCGCGCAGGCGGTGGTCGGCGTCGACAGCGGGCTGTCGCATCTGGCGGTGGCGCTCGACCGGGTGCATCTGCAGCTCTACAACTTCCCGACCTCCTGGCGCACCGGGCCGCAGCCCGAGCACGGCCATCGCCACCAGCTCAGCGTCGAGGGCGCGACCGCCGGCGAGCCGCCGACGCTGGAGCAGGTCGAGCAGGCCTGGCGGCAGGTGGCGCCGTGAACGCGCCGCGACCGCATCCGGGTCTGTCGCTGCGCGAGCGTCTGGCGCTGACGGGCTATGGCCAGCTGATGCGCCTGCTGCTGCCGCTGCTGATCGGGCGACTGCTGTGGCGCGCGCGCCAGGAGCCGCTCTACCGCGCAGCGCTGCCCGAGCGTGTCGGCCTGGGCGAGCCGGTGCGGCCGGGCGCGCTGTGGCTGCATGCGGTCTCGCTGGGCGAGACCCGTGCGGCCGAGCCGCTGATCCAGGCCCTGCGCCAGGTCTGTCCGGACTTGCGCCTGCTGCTGACCCACGGCACCGCCACCGGCCGCGAGGCTGGCACCGCGCTGCTGCGCGAGGGCGATGCCCTGCGCTGGCTGCCGCTCGACACGCCTGGCGCGACCCGCCGTTTCCTGCAGCGCCATCGTCCGGCGCTGGGTGTGCTGATGGAGACCGAGGTCTGGCCGGCGCTGCTGCATGCGGCGCGGCAATCCGGCGTGCCGGTCGTGCTGGCCAATGCGCGGCTGTCGGAGAAAAGCCTGCGCCAGTCCTTGCGCTTCGATGCCTTGCTCCGACCGGCGGCGCGCGCCTTCACCGCCGTGCTGGCCCAGACGGTGGACGATGCCGCTCGGCTGCGCCGGGCGGGTGCGCCGGAGGCGGCGATCGAGATCTGCGGCAATCTGAAATACGACCTGCAGCCATCGCCGGCGCTCCTGGCCACCGGGCTGAGCTGGCGTGCCGGTCTGGCGCGGCCGGTGGTGCTGGCTGCGAGCTGGCGCGAAGGCGAGGACGAGCCGCTGCTGGCGGCCTGGCGTGCGGTGCTGGCGCAGCGTGCGCCCTCGCAGCCTCGGCCGCTGCTGCTGCTGGTGCCGCGTCATCCGCAGCGCTTCGACGAGGTCGGCGCCAGCGTGATCTCCAGCGGCCTGACGCTGGTGCGGCGCAGCAGCTGGGCCGGCACCGGGCCGGGCGCTCTGGCCCGGGATGCCGATGTCTGGCTGGGCGACTCGATGCGCGAGATGCCGGCCTATTACGCCTGCGCGGATGTGGCGCTGCTGGGGGGCAGCTTCGCGCCGCTGGGCGGGCAGAACCTGATCGAGGCGGCCGCCTGCGGCTGCCCGGTGCTGGCCGGTCCGCATGTCTTCAACTTTGCCCAGCCGGTGGCGCGGGCGCTGGCGGCGGGTGCGGCCTTCCAGGTCCCGGACCTGGACCAGGCGGTGCAGCAGGCCCTGTCGCTGGCAGACGACGCCGAAGCTCAGGCGGCGGCGCGGCAGGCCGCGCTGGGCTCGGTGGCGGCCGACCAGGGGGCGGCGGCCCGCATGGCCGCGCGCCTGGTGGCGCTGCTGGACCCGAAGCCGGCCGAACTCAGCGGCTCGTGCCGAGCAGGGCGCTGACCGCGTCGATGTCGGCCGGATTCAGCGTGCCGGCGGCCTGGCGCAGCCGCAGGCTGTTGAGCAGCACCTCGTAGCGTGCCCGGGCCAGATCGCGCTGGGTCGAGTAGAGCTGGGTCTGCGCATTGAGCACGTCCAGATTGACCCGCACGCCGACCTTGTAGCCCAGCTTGGTCGCGTCGAGCGCCAGTCGCGACGAGGTTTCCGCCGCCTCCAGCGCCTTCACCTGGGCGGCACCCGACTGCACGCCGAGAAAGAGCTGCCGCGTGGCCTGGGCCACGCCGCGGCGGGCAGCTTCCAGGTCGTTGCGTGCCTTCTCTTCCAGCGCCAGCGCCTCGCGGACCTGGTTCTGGATCGCGTCGCCGGTGTAGAGCGGCATCCTGACGGTGACCCCGATCGAGTTGCTGGTGGTGGTGCCGGCGCCACCGGCCGACAGCGCACCCGAGCCGCGGTTGTTGGTGCTGGCCAGCTGGCCCTGCAGGTCGACCGTCGGCAGGTGACCGGCCTGGGTGCGGCGGGTTTCCAGCTTCGCGATCTCATGGGCCAGACGGGCCTTGCGCACGCTCGGGCTCTGTTCGGTCTTTTCGACCCAGGACTCGATGCCCTCGCCGGGCAGCGGCAGCGCGGTGGCCGGCTTCAGTCCCAGCGGCTTCAGATCGGCACGGCCGACCAGCTGCTCGAGCGCCAGGCGTCGGGTGCGCAGCTCGTTGTCGGCGGCGATCTCCTGGGCGGTGGCCAGATCGAAGCGGGCCTGGGCCTCGCGGGTGTCGGTGATCGTCGCGGTGCCGACCTCGAAGTTGCGCTTGGCCGAGGCCAGCTGCTCGCCGATGGCGGTCTTGGAGGCGCGGGCGGTCGAGAGCGCGTCCTGCGCGATCAGCACATCGAAATAGGCCTGTGCCACCCGCAGCGTCAGGTCCTGCTCGGCGCTGTTCAGGTCGGCCTCGGCCAGGTCGAGCGCACGCCGGGCCTTGTCGATGGTCAGCGTGTTCTGCCGATTGAACAGCGTCTGCGTGGCCGACAGGCCGACGGTGGCGGCGGTGTTGCTGCGCGAGTCGTACAGCGGCGTGTCCGAGCTGGAGCGGGTATAGCTGCCCTGCAGTCCGACATTGGGGCGCTGCAGGGCCTCGGCCTGGGCGCTGCGGTGACGCGCGGACTCGGCGCCGGCCCGTGCGGCCAGGAAGGCCGCGTCATGGCCGCGCGCGAGCTCGTGCAGCTCCTTCAGGCTCTGCGCACCTGCAAGCGGCGTGGCTAGCGTGGCGGCCAGTGCGGTCAGCAGCAGCGGCAGACGCAGGGTCTTGAACAGGGCGGGGGGCGTCGGCAGGCTCATGGTTTCCTCGCAGGGAGTCGGCAATCTCAGTACAGCGGCACGGTCGGATCGACCTGGCGTGACCAGGCGTCGATCCCTCCCGTGATGTTATACGTACAGGGGTATCCTTGCCGCTCGAGGAACAGCGCGACCTGCAGGCTGCGCATGCCGTGATGGCACAGCGCGAGCACCGGACGCTGCGGATCGATCTCCGCCAGGCGGCCCGGGATCTGCTGCATCGGGATGTCCAGCCGCTGCGCGCCCGGCAGCGACAGCGAGGCGGTCGCGATCTCCCAGGGCTCGCGCACGTCGAGCAGCAGCGGCGCGCGCCCTTCGGCGACGAGGGCCTGCACCTGTTCGGCCAGGCGGGTCACGGCAAGCTGCTGCATCGTGCGGACTCCAGAGGAGAGATCGGGAAGGGCGGCAGGATCAGAAGGCGAAGGTGCTCGGGCTGGCGAAGCCTTCCAGGCGCGGCGCGACGGTGTCGAACAGCACCTCGGTGCGGAACTCGCGCTCGCTGACACGGCGGATGCGCAGCGCGCGCATCACCGGCTCCGCGCCGACGATGGCCACCAGGCGGCCGCCGACCTTGAGCTGCTGCAGCAGCGCCTCGGGCACTTCGGCCACCGAGCCCGACAGCACGATCGCGTCCCAGGGGCCGCGGCCGGCGTCGCCGTTCGAGCCGTCGCCCTGGCGGACCTCGACATTCATGATCGCGGCATGGCGCAGGTTCTCGCGCGCCAGCGAGGCCAGCTCGGCGCGCTTCTCGTAGGTGACGACCGTCTGCGCCTTGTGCGCCATCAGCGCGGCCATGAAGCCCGAGCCGGTGCCGACTTCCAGCACCTTCTCGTGGCGCAGCAGGCCCAGCTCCTGCAGCAGGCGGGCCTCGACGCGCGGGGCGAGCATGACCTGGCCGCCGGGCAGCGGCACTTCCAGGTCCATGAAGGCGACGGCGCGGTGCGCGGCCGGAACGAAGTCCTCGCGCTTGACGACGGCCAGCAGCGACAGCACGGACGGGTCGAGCACGTCCCACGGACGGATCTGCTGCTCGATCATGTTGAAACGGGCCTGTTCGACGTTCATCTTGGATTCCTCGCGAGAAAGAGCATGCGCAACAAAACCCGACATTCTAGGAGGCCGATCCGGTGCCCGATGTGGCATCGGGCCGACGATCCGGGCCGAAGCGTCGCCTCGTCCACATGCTCAGGTCGTCGATCCAGCAATAGATCACCGGCACCACCACCAGCGTCAGCAGCGAGGAGGTGATGACGCCGCCGATCACCGCCTGGCCCATCGGCGCGCGCTGCTCCGCGCCTTCCGAGAGCGCGAAGGCCAGCGGCACCATGCCGAAGACCATCGCCAGCGTGGTCATCAGGATCGGTCGCAGCCGCACCCGAGCGGCCAGCAGCAGCGCCTCCTCGCGCCCGAGCCGCCGGCCGGGCTGGCCGCCGTCATCGTCCAGATGCACCTCGCCGGCGCGGGCGCGGATCGCGAAGTCGATCAGCAGGATCGCGTTCTTCGTCACCAGCCCCATCAGCATCACCACGCCGATGATCGAGAACAGGTTCATCGTCGAGCCGAACATCAGCAGCGCGCCCACCACCCCGATCAGCGTCAGCGGCAGCGAGCTCATCAGCGCCACCGGCTGCATGAAGCTGCGGAACTGCGAGGCCAGGATCATGTAGATGAAGATCACGCCCATCGCCAGCGCCGAGACGGCGTGTCCGAAGCTCTCGGCCATGTCCTTGGTCGAGCCGCCGAAGCGCCAGCGCAGGCCCGGCGGCAGCGGCTCGCTCTCGAGCACGCGGTGGATGTCGGCCGAGACCTCGCCGAGCGAGCGGCCCTGCACGTTGGCGGTGATCTCGACCTCGCGCGCGAGGTCGCGGCGGTTGATCTGCTGGGGCGTGCGGTCCTCGCCCAGCTCGGCGATCTGGTCGAGCCGCACCAGCCGGGCGCTGCCGTCGGCGTTCTGGCCGGCCGGCATCATCAGCCGCGCGATGTCGGCCGTGCTGTCGCGGGCCTGCGGCGCCAGCTCGACCTTGACCTCGACATTGAGCTCGTCGCTGGCGCGCCAGTTGCCCACCGTCTGCCCGGCCACCAGCGCGCGCAGCGTGCCGGTCACGCCGGCCACGCCCAGGCCGAGGTCGGCTGCGGCATCGCGGCGCAGCGTGACCGCCAGCGTCGGCTGGTCCGCGCGGGCGCTGCTGTCCAGATCGACCAGGCCGGGAATCCTGCGCAGCCGCTCGAGCAGCCGCTCGGTCTGTCGCTGCAGCTCGCCCAGGTCGCTGCCCTGCAGCGACAGCATCAGCGGCTTGTTGCCGCCGACCGCATCCAGCAGGCCGACATGGGTCACGGTGATGCCGGGCACCTGCAGCAGCTCCTGGCGCAGCGGCGCGGCGAGCTGGTCCTGGCTGAGCTGGCGGTCCTTGCGGTCGACCAGCCGGATGTAGATCTGCGCGAAGATGCGGCCCTGGGCCTGGCCGGCGTTGATCGTCGCCAGGGTGTATTTCACCTCGGGGCGGCGGCGGATCAGCGCCTCGACCTCGCGCACCCGCGCCTCGGTCACCTCCAGCGAGGAGCCGACCGGGGTGTGGAAGCTGACAAAGGTCTCGGAATAGTCGGCCTTGGGCACGAACTCGGTGCCGAGCGAGCGGGTCAGCGCCAGCGCCGCCACCAGCGTGCCCAGCGCCAGCACCACCGTCAGCAGCCGGTGGCGCAGCGACCAGCCCAGCAGCGCCTGATAGCCCTCGCCCAGCCGGTGCGAGCCGCGGTCGACCGCATGGGTGATCCGCCCCAGCGTGCGCTCGTAGAGCGTGACCGGCCGGAAGGGCTGCCCCTCGGCCTGCACCGCCGGGTCATGCCAGACCGCGCTGAGCATCGGGTCGAGCGTGAAGCTGACGAACATCGAGATCAGCACCGCCGCGACGATGGTGATGCCGAACTCGTGGAAGAACTGGCCGATGATGCCGCCCATGAAGCCGATCGGCAGGAAGACGGCGACGATCGACAGCGTGGTGGCCAGCACCGCCAGGCCGATCTCGGCGGTGCCGTCGAGCGCGGCGCGCCGGGCGTCCTTGCCCATCTGCACATGGCGCACGATGTTCTCGCGCACGACGATGGCGTCGTCGATCAGCAGGCCCACGCACAGGCTCAGCGCCATCAGCGTGATCATGTTGACCGAGAAGCCGAACCACTGCATGAACAGGAAGGTGCCGATCAGCGCGATCGGCAGCGTCAGGCCGGTGATGACGGTCGAGCGCCAGGAGTTCAGGAACAGGAAGACGATCGCGACCGTCAGCAGCGCGCCCTCGATCAGGGTCTGGCGCACATTGGCCACCGAGACCCGGATCGGGCGCGAGCTGTCGCGCACCCGGTCCAGCCGCAGGTCGGCGGGCAGCGCGCCGGCGGCCTGCAGCGCCGTCAGCTCGCGCTCCAGGCCGTCGACCACCTCGATGGTGTTCTGGCCCTGGGCCTTCTGCACCTCGAGCACCAGGCTGCGCTGGCCGTCGAGCAGGGCCAGCGAGTCGGTCTCCTGCGGGCCGTCGACCACCTGCGCGACCTCGCCCAGGCGCACCAGCGTGGCGCCGCGGCGCGCGACCACCAGCCGGGCGAAGTCCTCCGGCCGCTCGATGCGGCCGCGGATCTGCACCACGCGTTCCTGCTCGGCCGAGCGCAGCAGGCCGGCGGGCAGGTCCTGGTTCTCGCCGCGCACCGCGGCGATCACCTGCTCGGCGCTGATGCCGGCGGCCTCCATCCGCACCGGATCGAGCTGGATCTGGATCTCGCGCCGCACCGCGCCGACCAGCGTGACCGAGCCGACGCCGCGCACATTCTCCAGCCGCTTCTTCAGCACCTGCTCGGCCCAGAGCGTGCGCCGCATCGCGCCGGCCGCATCGGCCGCGTCGGGCGGCGCATCGGCGTTGCCAGACGCCCGCACCGCCACGCTCCAGATCGGCCGGCTTGCCGGATCGAAGCGCTGCACCTTGGGCTCGCCGATCTCCTCGCGCAGCTGCGGCTTGAGGATGGCGAGCTTCTCGCGCACATCGTCGGCGGCGCGCCGGCCGTCCATCGTCAGGTCGAACTGGATGATGACCACCGAGGTGCCGGCATAGCTGCGCGAGGACAGCTGGCTGATGCCGGCGATCGCGTTGACGCTTTCCTCGATCTTGCGGGTCAGCTCGGTCTCGACGATCTCGGCGGCGGCACCGGGATATTCGGTGCTGACCACCACCGTCGGAAACTCGATGTCGGGAAACTGGTCGACCTTCAGGCGCTGGAAGGAGAACAGCCCCAGCACCACCAGCGCCAGCATCACCATGGTGGCCAGGACCGGATTGGCGATCGAGACGCGGGTGAACCACATGATGGGTGTGACGGCGTGGGGTTCAGCGCAGCACGGCCGGCGTGCCGTCGCGCACCGGGCCGAGCCGGCCGGCCAGCACCCGCGCGCCCTCGGTCAGGCCGTCGAGGATCTCGATCGACGCGGTGCCGTCGACCTCGCCACGCGCCCCGGTGCGAACCGCGCGCTGGCGCAGCAGGCCCGCGCCGGTGTCCAGCTCGATCACATGCGGCTGCGGCTGGTCGACGCGCACCGCCGACAGCGGCAGCACCAGCGTGCTGCGCCGGCCCTGCTCGATCCGACCGCGCGCGAACAGGCCGGCACGCAGCCCCGGTGCCGGCTCGATGGCCAGATGCACTGGCACCGACCGGGTGCCGGCCTGCGCGGCCGGGCTGATGCGCAGCACCCGGGTCCGCACCGGCGTGTCCACGCCCTCGACCTGCAGCACCGCGCCTGCGCCGATGCGGGTGCGGGCCAGTTCGGCCGCCGGCACGGTCGCCTCCAGCTCGAGCCGGTCGAGATCGATGATCTCCAGGAGGCGCGCCTCCAGCGCGACCCGTTCGCCCGGCTGGGCCAGGCGCTGCGCGACCTGGCCGCTGATCGGTGCCTTCAGCACCGTGTCGTCGAGCGCGCGCCGGGCCAGATCGGTGCTGGCGCGGGCCGACTGCAGTGCCGCCTGGGCGGCGCGGTGGTTCGAGACCGAGGTCTCCAGCGCAGTGGGCGAGATGAAGCCCTGCTCGACCAGCGCGCGGTTGTTGTCCAGCGTCCGCCCGGTGATGTCGAGCTGGGCCTGCGCCGACTCGATCTGCTGCTCGGCCTGGCGCAGCCGCAGCTGCGCATCGGCCGGATCGATGCGCCCGACGATCTGTCCGGCGCGCACCGTGTCGCCCTCGCGCGGGCCCAGCTCCAGCAGCTCGCCGGCGCTGCGTGCCTTGACCAGCGCGCTGACCGCCGCCTTCAGGCTGCCGGTCAGCGCCACCGCATCGACCAGCTCGGCCCGGCGCAGCGTCACCAGATCGCTGTCCTGGAGCTGCAGCGCGGCCTGGGCCGGCAGCGGCGTGGCGCTGGCCGAGGCCGGTGCGGCGGCGCCTGCCGTGCGGCTCGACAGCTTCCAGCCGGCCAGACCCAGCAGGCCCAGCGCGAGAGCGCCGGCGGCAAGAGCGGTCGATCGCTTCATCGGCGTCAGGGTTCCGGATGGGTGGAGATGCCGCGCAGCACCAGATCGATGTGGGCGCGGATGAAGGTCTGCGGATCCAGGCCCATGCCCGGGCATTCGCAGGCGCCGAGCGAGTGCCGGTGCACGCACAGCATCACCAGCGGCATGACGATCGAATAGACCACCGAGAGCACGTCGACCTGCCGGAACTCGCCCGAGTCGATGCCGCGCTGCACCATGCCGCCGATCAGCTGCGAGCCGGGCTGCGAGATCTCGTTGAACCACAGCTCGGCGATCTCCGGGAAGTTGCGCACCTCGCTGACCACCAGCTTGAACACGCCGGAGGCATCGCTCTCGAGCGTCTGCATCCACCAGTCGACCAGCAGCGTGCGCATCAGCTCGGTGGCACTGCCCTGATGGGCGGCCGCCCGGGCCATTCCCTCGGCGATGCGGGTCGACACCCGCTGCGAGATCACCTCCCGGAGCAGGTCTTCCTTGCTGGTGTAATACAGGTAGAGCGTGCCCTTGGAGACACCGGCCAGCCGGGCGATGTCCTCGGTCTTGGTCGCGGCGAAGCCCTTCTCGACGAAGAGCTGCAGCGCGGCGTCGAGCAGCTCGCTGGGCCGCTCGGCCTTGCGGCGCTGGTGCGAGGCCGGCGGCGCTGGCGTGCCAGCCGGTTCGGGCAGGTCGGAGCGTTCGGACGGTTCGGCGGACAAGGCGGGTTTCCGGGGCATGATAATGACTAACCGGTCAGTAATGTAGTGGAGCAATGAAGTGAGTGCAATGACAGGGGCAGCATCTGCACAGGGCGGTCGGCCGGCAGGCGGTCGTCGCGGGCTGCTGAGGATCGGCGCGATGGTGCTGGTCGGCGGGCTGTGGGGCTGTGCCTCGGTGGTGCCCAGGGAGTTCACCACCAGCGAACGCGAGATGCAGGCGGCGCTGTCCTCGCGCTTCCCGCTGCAGCAGAAGGTGCTGGAGGTGTTCGAGGTGCGCATCAGCTCGCCGCGGGTGCTGCTGCAGCCGGGGGCGGGCCGCATGATGCTGGGCTTCGACATGGGTCTGCGCGAGACAGTGCTGAGCCGGCGCGATCTTCGCGGCAACATCATGTTCAGCAGTGCGCTGCGCTATGAGCCGTCCGACGGCACGATCCGGCTGGACCGGGTGCGGCGCGAGAACATCGCCATCGACGGATTGCCGCCGCTGCTGGCCACCGGCCTGAACCGCTGGGGCGGCTGGCTGGCCGAGTCGATGCTGGAAGGTCTGGAGATCCACCGCATCGACCGGCTGGCGCTGGAGCTGGCGGCCAAGGCCGGACTGCAGCCCGGGCCGATCGAGGTGCGCCCGGGGGGCATCACGCTGCGGCTGGTGCCCTTGCCGGTGAGCGGCAATATGGCGCCTGTCCGATCCTGAGGCCGGGCTGAAGGCCGGTCGGCCGGTTTGCATGCTGGCGCGTTGAGCTGCTGTTGCAACTCATTTCGGCCTTCATGGCCGTGTCATGACGATGAAGAAGTCGACATGGCGGCGCTCAGGCGCCGCGCTGCTGATGCTGGGCGGGCTGAGCGTGCTGTCTGGCTGCGTGGTGGTCCCGGTGCCGGGCCACGGTCACCACCGGGGTCACGGGCGTGATGTGGTGGTGGTGCCGGCGCCGCAACCGGCGCCGCGGGTCATCGTCGTGCCGGAAGACCGACGCGGGCACGGAGGCCGTGGTCATCACGACCGCCGGGGCGGCCGCTGGCAGGACGACTGAACGGATCAGCGCGGGCCGTGGCCACGGCCGCGCGGGGCCGGACGGCCGCCGCCGAAGCCGCCACGCGGGCCGCTGCGCTCATCGAAGCGGCGTTCGCCGTCGAAGCGCGGAGCGCCTTCCTGACGACGCGGGCCCTGACCGCGCGGGCCGTCATGGCGGGGCTCGCCGCGGAACTCCGGGCGGCCTTCGTGACGCGGAGCCTCGAAGCGGGGCGCATCGAAGCGCGGTGCCGAATCGAAGCGTGGGCCATCGAAGCCGCCGCGACGCGGTGCGCCGTCCATCGGACGCGCGAAGCCGTAGCCGCCACGGTCGCCGCCACGGTTGTCCGGACGACCGCCATAGCCGCCGGGGCCGCCATGGCCGCGGTGCGGCGGACGGCCGCCGTCACGACGCGGAGCACGGCTGAACATCTCCGGCGCCGGGCGCTTCGGCTCCAGGCCGGCCAGCGTGCCCACCGGGATCGACTGGGTGGTGAACTGCTGGATGCGGCGGATCATGCCGACATCGCGGCGCTCGGCCAGCGTGATCGCGCGGCCCGAGCGGCCGGCGCGGCCGGTGCGGCCGATGCGGTGCACATAGTCCTCGGCCTTCATCGGCAGGCCGAAGTTGATGACATGGCTGATGGTCGGCACGTCGATGCCGCGCGCGGCGACGTCGGTGGCCACCAGGATGCGCAGCTCGCCGCGGCGCAGTGCCATCAGCGTGCGGTTGCGACGGCCCTGCGGCATGCCGCCGTGCAGCGGCGCGACCGCATGGCCCATCTCGTACAGATGGGCGGCCAGCTCGTCGGCGTCGCGCTGGGTGCTGGTGAAGATCACCGCCTGCTGCATCTCGGTGCTGGTCAGCAGGTTCTCGAGCAGCGCCGACTTGTGGTCCAGGTCATCGGCCCACAGCAGCTGCTGCTCGATGTTGGCGTGGCTGTCGGTGTGGTTGGCGACCTCGATGCGCTGGGCATCGTCCTTCAGGATCTGGTCGGCCAGGCGACCGACCTGACCGGCGAAGGTCGCGCTGACCATCACGGTCTGGCGGCCGGCCGGCAGGGATTCGGCGATGCGCTCGATGTCCTCGATGAAGCCCATGTCCAGCATGCGGTCGGCTTCGTCCAGGATCAGCATCTCGACCTGGCCCAGGATGGCCTTGCCGCTGTCGAGGTGGTCGATCAGGCGGCCCGGGGTGGCGATCAGCAGATCGATCGGGCCACGCAGCGCGGCCAGCTGGGCGCCGTAGGGCACGCCGCCGACGACGGTGGCGACCTTCAGGTGCGGGATGTGGCTGCCGTAGGTCACCGCGGCCTTGGAGACCTGGATGGCCAGCTCGCGGGTCGGGGCCAGCACCAGCACGCGCGGACCTTGCGGCGGCTGACCGCGCAGCGGGCGGCGGCTCGCGGCCGGATTGGCCTCGCGGGCGGCCAGCACGCGCTCGAGTGCCGGCAGCACGAAGGCGGCGGTCTTGCCGCTGCCGGTGTTGGAGCACACGCGCAGATCCGCACCGGTCATCGCGGCGGGAATGGTCTGCGCCTGCACGTCGGTCGGGTTCTCGTAGCCGGCAGCGGTGACGGCTTGCAGGATGGCCTCGTTCAGGCCCAGGGTCGAAAAGCTCATGTGAATACTCTCATCCGGCGCCACTCGGGCGCCATTCGGCAGGGGTTTCCGGCTCGCCGCGGGCGAGGTGGAAACACGGGATGGCAGGCCGGCGAAGGCAAAGGCGCGTCATCCGCATGGCGCCTGGCTCGCGGTCGGTACAGGGGATTGGAATCAAGCCTGCCGGGGTCGAATAGCATCGCCGCCGACCGCGCCTGCAGCCCCGCAGTCGCCGATTCCTGAAAAGGATGCGGTCTGCCGGAGGATGAGGGAAAGAGGAAGGTCAGAGGGGATGTGCGAAAGGCTGAACGGTGCTGCCCGTGAAAGCGGCATCAACAGCAGACTCAGATTCTAGCGCATTCCCTGATGGACTGCACGTCTGTCGTCTGATCTCGAGCTGATCCCGAAGCGGAAGAATCCGGCCTGTAACCGCGCACCGCTAGGATCGTCCGGACGAAAAATCCGCACAGCAAAGGATGAATGGATGACGGAATCGAATCCTGCCGGCGCGTCCCGGCCGCTGCGCCTGGCCCTGATCGCCCATGACGGCCGCAAGGACCGCATGATCGCGCTGGCCCGGGAGTTTGCCCCGCGACTGCGGGGCTGCACGCTGTGCGCGACCGGCACGACCGGCGGGCGGCTGGCCACCGAGCTGGGTCTGGAGGTGGAGCGGCTGCTCAGCGGCCCGCTCGGTGGCGATCTTCAGATCGGCGCGCGGCTGGCGGTCGGCGAGATCGACGCGGTGGTCTTTCTTCGCGATCCAATGACGCCGCAGCCGCATGAGCCCGACATCCATGCGCTGGTGCGCGCCTGCGATGTGCATGACGTGCCGTGCGCGACCAACGCCAGCACCGCGCGGCTGCTGCTCGATCAGCTGCTGCCGCGCGCAGCCTCGGCCTGATCAGGCCTGGACCACCTTGTGGTGGGCGGCCGGCACCGGCCAGCCGGCTTCCTGGCCGACGCGCGCGATCGCCTCGTTGGTGTCGAAATAGACCTGCCAGTAATGGTCGGTGTGGGTGTAGGGCCGCACCGCGATCACCGCTCCCTCGAGCTTGAAGTCGAGCAGGTTGATCTCCGGCGCCGGGCTCTGCGCGACATTGGGGATCTGCGCGATGGCCGCCTTCAGGCGCGTGATCGCGTCCAGCGGATCGACGCCCTGCGCCAGCTGCGCGGTGCGCTCGACGCGGCGCACCGGCAGCGCCGAGTAGTTCTGCACCGTGTCGCCGAAGACCTTGCCGTTGCCGACGATGGTCATCACATTGTCCGGCGTGATGATCGTGGTGCCGAACAGGCCGAGCTCGTGCACCGTGCCGGTCACGCCGCCGATCGAGACGAAGTCGCCGACCTTGAACGGCCGCAGCACCAGCATGAAGGCGCCGGCGGCGAAGTTGCCCAGCATGCCGCTCCAGGCCGCGCCGATGGCCACGCCCGCGCCGGCCAGCATCGCCGCGAACGAGGTGGTCTGGATGCCGAAGTAGCCCAGGATGCCCAGCACCAGGGTGATGTTCAGCGCGATGGTGATGATCGAGCCGAGGTACTTGGTCAGCGTCGGGTCGATCGAGTTGCGGTTCATGCCCGCCTGGATCAGGTGCACCACCTTGGAGATCAGCCAGCGGCCGACGATCCAGAAGATCAGCGCGGCGCCGATCTTCATCAGCAGGTCGATCGCAGTGGTGCCCAGGAAGGTCTGGATCGTGTCGATGTTCATCAGAAATCCTCCTCGAATGTGCAATATTGCACATATCGAATGTGACGGATTTCCGGTTGCGGCGCCACCTTCCTTGGGCTAGGCCGTCGAGTTGTCGCTTTCGCGCAGCAGCTCGCGCAGGCGTGCGGCACTGACATCGCGCGCCGCACCGAAGCCGGCAATCTGGCGCGCCGCCTGCACCCGCAGCCGCACCACGCTGAAGTCCGGCAGGCTGGCCAGCATCTCTCCGGCCGGATGGCGCGCGATGTAGATCGCCAGCGCCGCGCGGGCATCGTCGCTGCCCGACTTGGGGTGCAGCGCCTCGACCTGCAGCGTGGCGCGCGGCAGCGCGTGCACGCTGTCGGCGGCCTCCTCGCCGGCGCAGATCAAGATGCTGGCGTGCGGATGAAGCATCAGCTGCCGGGTGTGCGCGGCCAGGGCGCTGATCAGGATGATCAGGTCGGGCCCTGCCGGATCGAGCGCCCACGGCGCCATCGAGACGGCCGGGCCGCCGGCCTCGTCGATTGTGCCCAGCGCCAGGGTGCGCCGGGTGCGCAGCAGCTCCACCAGCAGCCGGTCCATGCGGCTGGGTGCAAGTGCCGGTTTCATGCCATCAGGGGTATTGCTCATCGTGAAATCTCTGGCAAACAGCAGCGCCTGGGAACGGTTTCTTGCACTTTTCGGGCGTGTCGCATGGGTGCGGCGCCATACTTCGGTCCAGGTTCACGATGAAGCGACAGACCGCAGCACGGGAAGGCCCGAAGCGGCACGCAGGGAGTGCGGACCATGACCAAGGATATTGCCACGCTGCTGCTGGCGCTGCTGCTGTGCCATGCGCTGCTTCTGGTTCACCTGCTGACGGTGCGGGGTACCGTGCTGGGCCGACGGCCGGAGATCCGGCTGCTGCTGCTGGCCATGCTGGCGATCTGTGTCGGCGATCTGCTGCTGATGTGGCGCCAGCAGCTGTCCGGCCCGCTCTGGCTGCTGCTGTCCAACACCAGCATCGCTCTCGGTGCGGTGCTGCTGAGTGCCGCCGCACGCTGTCTGCTGACCGGCCGGAGCTTCAGCCGCTGCGATCTGCTGCTGCTGCTGGGCGGTGCGATCGGTCTCGCGCTGCTGCTGATGCAAGGCGCGGCCTATGCCTGGATCGTTTCGTGGGTCAATCTGTGGCTGGCTGTGCTGCTGCTGCCGATCCTGTGGCGGGTGATGCGCCATGGCCGCGAGCGTGCGCTGCGCATGGTGCTGGTGGGTGGGCTGGTGGGCGGGCTGAGTGCGATGGCACGTGCTGCAGATCCCCATCTGGCCACGCAGGCGCCGGTCTCGCTGCTGCAGCCGACCAGTCCGCTGAGTGCCTGGCTGTTCCTGACGATGAGCTTCGGCGCCTTCTCGATCATGTTCGGCCTGCTGATGGCGAGCTTCGAGCGCAGCGCGGCGCAGCTCGAACAGATGGCCACCACCGATGGTCTGACCGGCTGCCTGAACCGTGGTGCCACCCGCACGCTGGTCGGCCACGAGATCGAGCGCAGCCGGCGCGAGCGGCGTCCGCTGGCGCTGGTGCTGCTGGATCTGGATCATTTCAAGCGCATCAACGACAGCCACGGCCATGCGGCGGGCGATGCGGTGCTGCAAGGCTTCGCGCAGGCGGTGCGCTCACGGCTGCGTCATTCGGACATCTTCGGCCGCATGGGCGGCGAGGAGTTCTGCGTGGTGCTGCCGTCGACCGACCGGTCCGGCGCGCATGAGGTGGTCGATGCGCTGCGCCGCGAGGTCGAGTGGCTGGTGGTCGAGCAGCCGGGCGCGGTGCGGCTGAAGGTGACGGTGTCGGCCGGCACGGTGGTCTTCGACCCGCTGGCCGAGCGGATGACGCCCTCGGCCGACCAGCTCTTCGCGCGGGCCGACATGCTGCTCTACCGTGCCAAGCATGCCGGCCGCAACCAGGTTCAGACCAGCGGCTGGGTCAGTCTGAACCCGCTCTGAGCCGAGCGCTGTCTGCCGCTCAGTGGCTCTGCTGGATGCCGGCGATCAGCCAGTTGCCGTCGCTGCGTGCATGCTCGCGCACCAGATGCCAGATCTCGTCGAAGGCGGTGGCGTCACGGCCGGCCTCCTCGCGGATCAGGCCGCTGTAGCGCACGCTGACGATGTCGCGGTCGCTCTCGCGGGCGAAGTCGATCGCCTCGGCGCGCACTTCGACCACGTCGGTCTGCTGCGCCGCACCCTGGCGGTCCTGCAGGTCGACGCGGACCGCGGCGAACATTTCCGGCGTGGTGAAGCGGCGCAGATCCTCGAGGTCGGCGCGGTCGTTGGCTGCCTGCATGCGGATGAAGATCATCCGGGCCGCGCGCTCGAAGCCGGCACGGTCGAAGTCGGCCGGCAGCGACGGGGCGAAGGCGGCTGCAGCCGGTGCGGCACCGAAGCTGGCTGCCGCGCTGCCGGGCATGGCCACCGACGGACCGTTGCCCTGTTGCGGGGCCGCGGGGCTCGGCCAGCTGGCCTCATGGCTGCCACGCTGCATCGGCTGGCCGCCGAAGCCGGCGCCTGCACCGGCGGGGGCCAGCGTCGGTGCGGTCTTGCGATTGCGGTTCATCAGCCAGCGAATGGCGAAGACCGCCACCAGCGCCAGCAGCGCGATCATCATCATGTCGGCGAAGGCTTCGCCCAGACCGAAGTGGCTCAGCAGCGCCGCCAGGCCGATGCCGGCAGCCAGACCCGCCAGCGGGCCCATCCAGGAACGCTTGCCTGCGGCGGCCGCTGCGCCGGTGGCCGCCGTGGCCGCGCCCGGCACGGCCTGCTGCACCGGTGCCTGGTTGGGCGCCTGGGCGGGCGTTCCCGGCTGCTGTGCGGGTTTCGGGGCCGGTGCGCTGCGCTGCATTCCGGAGGAGCCGCCGCCGCCCAGGCGCTTGGCTTCGGCCAGCGTCGGAGCCAGGGCGGTGGACAGGGCCAGCACGCACACGGCAGTGCGCAGGAAGGTTTTCATCGCGGTCTCGTCGAGAGTGAGGTTGAACACGCCAGATGAGACCGGTTTCGCGGTTCGCAAGTTCCCCGGGATAACCCTGATCTTGGCAGGGCCGGCATCCGGGCGGGTTCAGAGCGGGGGCGCATGCACCCGGATGCGCACATGGGCCGCCTCGACCACCACCTCCTGGCCTGCGCGGATCTTGCAGGTCTTGCGGGATTCGGGCTGGCCGTCCACCTGGACCTGGCCATCGGCCACCAGGGTCTTGGCCGCGCCGCCGCTGTGCGCGACGGCGGTGGCCTTCAGCAGGGCATCGAGCGGGATGAAGTCGCCGCGCAGTTCGAAGTCGATCAGGTTCATCCGCCCGATGGTAGCCGGTGCGCGGTGCGCCGGTCTCAGTCGACCCGCTTGACCAGCGGCGCCCGGCCCGGATGGCGAGCATCACCCGCCGGCTGGCCGGCGGCCCGCCGCCGTGCTTCCTGCAGCACCTCGGCCGGCAGCCGCGACAGCAGCCAGTGCAGCGCCAGCGGCACCAGCACCAGATCGTCGGCCAGGCCGAGCAGCGGCAGGATGTCCGGAATCAGATCGACCGGCGAGAACAGATAGAGCCCCAGGCCGATCACGCCGGCACGGAACCAGCCCGGCGCATGCGGGTGCCTGAAGGCATGCCAGGCCACCTTGGCATCACCTCGCACCAGCGACCAGATCAGGGTCAGACGCTTCCACATCACGCAACCTCCATGACGGCAGGATGAAGAGACGGCCGCGATTCTGCGACAGATCGTCTTCATCCTGCCTGAACCCTGAGGGTGCTGCCACGCGCCGTCAGGTCATCGGGCCGGTGGCGGCAGCGCTCAGCGCTGGGCGGCGACGAACTTCAGCGCGGTGCCGCCATTGGCGGTGATGATCCAGTTCGTGCTGTCGTAGCCGACCTGGCCATAGCCGCTGGTCACGACCGGCAGCATGTACTTGTCGCGCGGCAGCAGCCAGGTCATGTCCTTGAGCGAGCTGGCGTGGCGTGCGGTGAAGGTCGCGAAGCCGTTGCTGGTGCTGGCGTTCCACTGCACGTCCAGACGGCGGTTGCCGAACTGGGCCATCTCGGTCATGGTGTACCACTTGAACTTGCCCATGGCCTGCAGCCAGTCTGCCCGCTGCAGCATCGGCGCCAGGGCCGGCAGGTGGCCGCGTGCGCCCGGCGGATGGTTGTAGAACATCCGGTTGGTGCGCTGGTTGACCACGAAGCTCTGCAGGTCGAGCAGCCACTGGCCCGACTGCTGGTCGCTGATGCCGAACTCCTCGAACTCCTCGAAGGTGGCGTACTTGCCCAGCGGCACGATCGGGAAGCTCCACATCGACCGGGTCAGCCGGTTGCCGGCGCGCCAGGAGCGCACGCCGGCCGCGCCGGTGTCGCCGACGAAGTACATGCCGACCACGCCGCGGTTCTCCAGCCAGTTCACCGCCCAGGTCGGGTTGTTGCCCTGCGGGGCCGAGTATTCGGTGGCGCGCTTGCCGTTCAGGCGGTCGACGGCGGCATGGTTGAGCTCCAGCCACGGCAGATAGGTGGCGGCGTTGTCCTCGCTGGCGCCCAGGCCGTAGAGGTCATGGTTCCAGCCGCCGTGCGAGCCGATCTGATGGCCGACCGGCAGGTCGCGGATGCGCTTGAACTGCGTCTGTGCGGCGGCATTGGTGTCCAGGCTCATGCCGTTGCCGTCGCCGAGCGAGACCACGTCCGGGCCGGCGGTGAAGTGGATCGAGAACGGGCCGCGCTTCAGCACCGAGGTGCTGTCGAGCAGGTACTTGGCGTCGGCGGTCAGATCGTCGCCGTCGTCGATGTGCCAGTTGTAGATCAGGCCGCCCTTGCCGCGCGGCTGGACCGACATGGTCGGCAGCTTCACCACATCGCGGGCGAAGGCGTCGAGGAAGCCGTGCAGCGGCGCCGAGTCGGTGCCGACGGCCTTGAAATAGCCCAGCGGCATGTTGACGAACAGCACCTGGCCGCTGCCGACATTGCGCGTGCCGGCCACCAGGCCGTGATCGGGCGAGGACAGCCAGACATTGCCGCCGAAGCTGCCGGTGGTGACATAGCTGAAGTAGTCGGCGTAGCCGTAGCCGTAGGTGCTGATCGCCTGCGGGGTGCTGTCGGCGGTGCTGGTGGTGCCGCTCTGGTCGACATAGCTGCCGCCCGACAGCAGTGCGCGCAGGAAGTCGGTGGTGATCTGCACCGAGCTGAGCGACAGCAGCGGCAGCGTCGAGGTGGCTGCGCTCACCTTGGTCGACAGACTGACGCTGGGCACCGGCAGCGCGTTCAGGCCGAGCAGGTTGCGCACCGCCAGCGTCTGGCGCTTGCGCACGTTCAGCGAGCTGGCGTCGATGCGCTTCATCGCGCGCGCCATGATGGCCGACTGCATGTGGCGGGTGCCGCCCGGATCGCTGGCGCTGGCCGGCACGAAGGTGGTGGTGCTGCTGGTGCCGGCCGTGCTGCTGGCCGACACGTAGGGCAGGTACTTGCCCGGCGGCAGCGAGAGCTTCTCCAGCCGCGCCTTGGTACCCACGACCGGGCCGAAGCCGACGACGCGGTCGCGCAGGCTGTCGTACAGGGTGTAGTCGACGCCGACCAGATCGGAGAAGCGCGACTTGGTCGGTGCGTAGAAGCCGGCGTCGGTCAGCGCGCCGGCGTCATAGACCAGCATCAGCTTGCCGCCGAGGTTGGTGTACTGCTTGACCGCAGCCACCACCGCATCGCTGGCCTTGACATGGGCGCTGTCGGGCATGATCAGGCCGGAGATCTTCGCGGCCGAGCTGCTGCCCAGCGCGAGGAACTGCGAGCTGGTCATGGTCTGCAGCTTCACGCCTTCCTCGGCGGCGGAGTCGGTCCACACCTTGACCGGCCAGCTGCTGGCCACCGCGTCGTCGGGCACCAGCAGCACCAGCGTGTCGCGCGACTGGGCGGCGGCCGGCAGGCTGGCCAGCGTGGCCAGCACCAGCGGCGCGAGCCGCGCGGCCGGGCGGCGCCAGAGCCGGCTCACCAGCGCGGCCAGGGAAGGGGGACTGAACTTCGATGTCATGATCGTCTGCTCTCTCTCTGTGGTTGTCGGAAGACTCGGGATTCGGGATTCGGGATTCGGAATGCGGAATGCGGAACTCGTGATGTGGGCGACGGGGCTCAGGGCTTGCGCCCGCTGGCCGGGGCCGCGACGTCCAGCGGCTCGGGCAGCGGGGCCTGCGGCGGGCCGGGCTCGGCCAGCCACAGCAGCCACAGCAGGTCGCTGACCTGGAAGGGCCAGGCGAAGGGCGTGTCCGGACGCAGCCAGGCTGCGCGCGCCCGCGCCACCCACTCGGCGGCGGCGCGGCCGTCACCGCTGCAGTGCGCGGCGACCGCGGCGGCCGGCCACCAGAAGCCGGCCGGATCGACATTGCGGCGCGGCCACTCCGGCCAGCGCGCCGAGACGCGCTGCCAGGCCTGGCGGCCGCGCTCGCGGGTGAGCCGGTCCTCGGGCAGGCTCCACAGCAGCGGCCAGGCCTGGGCCATCACGTCCGGATACCAGCGTCCGCTCTGCACCGGCGCGGCGCCGGCACTGGTCAGCCAGAGCCCGGCCTGCGGCTGCCACAGCACCTGCTCGATGCCGCGCCAGGTGCGCCGCTCGCGCTCGCGGCTGAGTTCGGCCACCGCCGGCTGCTTCCAGACCTCCTGCTGCAGCGCGGCCAGCGCCCGCCAGCCCGCGGCCACCTCGACCGCATCCATCAGGTAGCTGACCGGGTGATCGAGCTTGGCGTGGCTCAGCCCGTCGGGCTGCTGCAGCTGCGCCAGCGTGGTGGCGGCGCGGCGAAAGGCCCGCTCGATCACCGGATCGCGCAGCAGCGCCGGGTCGCCGCCGTGGCGCAGATAGGCCTGTGCCAGCAGGAACATCGACGCGATGGTGCTGTCGGTGGCGTCGATCTGGCGGCAGTGGCGCGGCTCGATGTCGGGCGGGCAGACCGTCATCTCGCGGCCGTCGGCGCTGATCCAGCGGTCGAACAGCACGCCGCGGTCCTGGCCGTCGACCGGCAGATGGCGGATCTGCCAGCGCAGCCAGCGCGCAGCCTCCTCGCGCAGCGTCGGGTCGATGCGCAGCGCGCCGATCAGACCGAGATTGGCCTCGTAGGCGGCGATGTGGTGCCAGGCCCGGCCCGAGGCGTCGACATGCGCCGGCGACAGCGTGCGCCGGATCGCGCCGTCGCTGATCTGGCCGGGCGCACGCACCACCAGCCGGCGCATCATCAGCACCGCCGCGTCGCGGAAGGCCGGATCGACCAGCGCGGCGGCGGCGCAGCCGCTCTCCAGCGGCGGTGCGGTCGGCGCCGCGCTGCTGCGCCCCGGCAGCGTCAGACCCAGACCCAGGCTGAAGCCCAGCGCGGCCAGGATCGGTCTCAGGCGCGCCCGCGCTGCGGATCTCCGTGCGTTTCTCATCGCGGCTCCAGCCGCCGCAGCGTGCGGGCGTTGGCCAGGCTGATCGCCCAACCGTAGATCGCGACGAAGCCGATGATCGCCACCATCACCCCGAACAGCAGATGCAGCAGCGGCATCGCCAGCAGGCCGGCGTGATGCAGCACCAGCGCGTGCAGGGCGTAGAGCAACGGCGCCAGCAGCAGCAGCCAGGCCCAGGTCAGCAGCGTGACGCCGAGCCGTGCCCACCAGCTCACCTGGAAGAACCAGAAGGTCGGCAGATGGATCCAGGGCGTCAGCAGCATCAGCACCCAGATCTGCTGCAGGCCGTTGCCGACATGCTCGCGGGCGGTGTGCGGAAAGCTCGCCGGCCACACCACGAAGAACAGCACCGCCGCGCCGTGGATGAGGGCCGCCAGCCGCAGCAGGTACATCGCCGGGCGGCCGGCGTCGGGCAGCAGCCCGGCCGCCCACCACAGCGCCACCACCCCGATCGCGTTGAAGGCCAGCGTGCGGGGCGAGGGCAGATCGACGAAGAGCTCGAGGGCCGGCGTGGCGATCAGGAAGGGCAGATCGGCCGGATGCAGCGCGGCCGGGAAGCGGCCCGACAGCTCCAGCCGCTCCAGCCACCACAGCAGCTGGCGCCCCCAGAGCTGGCCGGCCGCGTCGATCTGGCTCGCCAGCACGGCGGTCAGCAGCGTGGCCAGCAGCAGGCCCTTGAACAGACGCTGGCGCGGCAGCTGCAGGCCCCAGATCGAGCGGTGCATCGCGATGCGGCCGCCACGATGGCCATGGTGCTGCAGCTCGCCCAGCACCGAATGCTGCAGGCTGTGGCGGAAGTCGGGCCGGGCCGTGCGGCCCAGGAGCCGGCGCAGGAGCTTGCTCATCGCGGCACCGGGCCTCACATCTGCACGAACACGCCGCCGCCCAGCGTGGTGCGGCGGTAGCTCGGGTTCAGATAGCGCTCGGTGCGCAGCACCACGCCCCAGTCGGGCGCGATCCACCAGCGCCAGTCGGCGCCGATCGTGGTGCTGGAGAAGTCGACCGGCTGCACCGTGTCGCCCAGCGCCAGCCAGGCCTCGCGGCCGTGCGAGACGCGCAGCGCCAGGGTCTGCTCGCCCGGCACGCCCAGCGTCACCGCCAGCCAGGGCATGGTCGAGCTGACATTGCCCGGGCGGCTGCGGTTGAGCGTCGCGCCCAGCTCCAGCACGCCGAAGGACTGGGCGTAGTAGGTGGCCGAGATCTTCAGGCCGCTGTCGCTGCGGCCGGCGTCGAAGCGGGCGTGGTAGCCGCCCAGCGTGGTGACCCAGCGCCGCTCGGTGCCCCACTTGCGCGAGACCGAGGCATCGACGCGCGAGCGGTTCCAGTTCGGCCCGCCCCAGCCGCCGGCCAGTGCCGCGCCGGCGAACCAGTCGGCGTCGATCGTCTGCGTCACGCCGGCGGCGACGATGCCGCCATCGGCGTCGAACTTGCGCTCGCCCAGCAGCTCGGCGTTGAGCACCGTGCCGCTGCCGAGCGCCCAGCTGCCGCGCAGATGGGCGCTGCGGCCGTCGGGCAGTCCGGCGCTGTAGCGGCTGGTGCCGGCACCGATCTCCAGGGTGTCGCGGGCGGCGGCCGGCGGGGCCAGCACGGCCAGCGCGGCCGCGCCGGCCAGGGCGATCCGCGCCAGGCGCGGCACGGGGGTGTTCGGTGTCTTCATCGGGAATTCCGGGGCTGGGCTCACAGGCCGAGGTCGCGCTGCAGCACGTCGGCGATCTGCCGCGAGGTCGTGCCGTCGCCGAAGGGGTTGGTGGCGTCGCGCATGCGCTGCAGGCCGGCGCCGTCGGGCTCGGCGAGCAGGCCCGAGACGGTCGAGACGATGCGCTCGCGGTCGGTGCCGACGATCAGGCCGGCGCCGGCGTCGATCAGCTCGGGGCGCTCTGTGGTGTTGCGCAGCACCAGCACCGGGCAGGACAGCGCCGCGCCTTCCTCCTGGATGCCGCCGGAGTCGGTCAGCGCCAGCACGCTGCGGTGCAGGCACCACAGCAGCGCGGGATAGTCGAGCGGCTCGCACAGGGTGAGGCGGCCTTCCAGCGCCGGCACCTTCGCGGCCAGCTCGGCGTGGACCGCGTCGCGCACCGCCGGATTGCCGTGCACCGGCCAGACCACGGCGACGTCCGGATGCGCCTCCAGCAGCTGCGCCACCGCCTGCGCGATCGAGGCGATGCCCTCGCCCCAGTTCTCGCGCCGGTGCGCGGTCACGGTGATCAGGCGCCACTTCGCCAGCTCCAGGCCCTGGCGCAGCGGATCGAGCGCGGCCGGCAGCACCGGCGTGCCCTCGGCCAGCAGCGCGTCCACCCGCGCGGTGCCCTGCAGCGCCGCGTCCACCGCGGTGTTGCCCACGACATGCACGCCGGCGCGGATGCCCTCGCGCTCCAGGTTGCCGGCCGCGCGCGAGGTCGGCGAGAAATGCCAGCGCGACAGCCGCGCGGTCAGCTCGCGGTTCATCTCCTCGGGAAAGGGCTCGCGGTGGTTGAAGGTGCGCAGGCCCGCCTCGACATGCCCGACCGGCACGCCCTGGTAGAAGGCCGCCTGCGCCGAGGCCAGCGTGCTGGTGGTGTCGCCATGCACCAGCACCGCGGCCGGGCGGGTGCGCTCGAACACCGCGGCCAGCCCCTCGAGCAGCAGCGCGTTCAGGTGCGAGAGCTCGCCGCTGCGGCGCTCCAGCGTGACCTCGTGCTCCGGCTCGATGCCGAAGAACTCGTACAGCGGCTGCGCCATCTCGCGGTGCTGGCCGGTGTGCACCCAGGCCACCGGCAGGCCGCGGCGGCGCAGCTCGGCATGCAGCGGCGCCATCTTGATGATCTCGGGACGGGTGCCGACGGAGATGAGGATCGGGGCAGGGGAGGGGCTCGGGTTCATCGGGGACGCTCTCTCTGGGTTTTCGTGATGGATTCGGGGGGGCGGATTCAGGCGGGAACCGGGTCGACGCGCACCTTCAGCGCGCGGCCGTCGGCGGCGCGCACCCGCCACTGGGTGCCGCTGCGATCGACCTGCGCGCTGCCGCTGAGCACCACCGGCCGGTCGTAGCGCGTGGCCGGCAGCAGCCAGGTCATGCCTTCGAGCGACTCGGGGTGGCGTGCCTGCAGCTGGAGCTGGCGGCCCTCGGGGGCCAGCGACCAGACGGTGCGCAGACGCCGGTTGGCGAACTGGCTGTACTGCGTCATCGTCATCCAGCGCAGCCGGCCCGCCGTGGTCAGCTCGCCGCTGTGGCGCAGCCATTCCTGGAAGGCCTGCGGATACATCACCAGGCCGAAGGGATGGAAATAGACCAGCCGCAGCGTGCTCTGCTCGGCGCAGAAGTCGGAGACCTCGTCGAGCCAGTCGGCGATGACCTGCTCCGGCGTGCCGGCCGCACGCGCCTCCTCGAAGGAGGCATGGCGGCCGAAGCCCAGCACCGGAAAGCTCCAGATGTCCGGGCGCGGGCGCCGGCCGTCCTGGAAGCTGCGGGTCGGCGCCATGCCGGTGTCGCCGGTGAAATAGAAGGCGCGGATCTCGCGCTGGCGCAGCCAGCCGGTCACCCAGGCCGGGTGATGGCCCACCGGCGCGGAGTACTCGCGCACCGGCCGGCCGGAGAACTGCGTCAGCAGCAGCGAGTTGCGGTCGATCATCGCCTCGGCGGCCTCGCGCGCCATCGTGTCGAGATTGGCCGCGAACCAGTTGTGGATCCAGCCGCCATGGCTGCCGATCTCGTGGCCCTCGGCGGCCAGGCGGCGCACCCAGGCCTGCGCCTGCGGGTTGGCCGCCAGATCCATGCCGCGGCCGTCGCCGGGCTGGTCGACATCCGGGCCGACCGTCAGATGGATCGAATACGGCCCGAGCCCCTTGGCGAAGGCGCCCAGCTCGTCGGCGCGCTCCAGCGCCGGCAGCGCCTTGCGGTCGTCGATGTGCCAGTTCATCACCACCGCGCCGACGCCGTCCGGCACCGCGGAGAGCTGCGCCTGGCCGGCCAGATCGCGGGCGAAATGCTGCAGGAAGCCGTGCAGCAGCAGGCCGTCGGTGGCCAGCTTCAGCGGGGTCAGCGGCAGGTTGACGAACAGCACCTGGCCGCGGCCGGCCGCGCGCTCGCCGGCGATCAGGCTGCCGTCGGGCGCGCGCATCAGCACCGTGCCGTCGAAGTCGCCGCGGGTGACGAAGCTGGCATGGCGCATCCGGCCGTAGCGGTAGCCGGCCAGCACCGGCAGCGCCTCGCCGTCCGGGCCCGGGTCGGGGCGGTAGCGGCTGTAGGGCAGGTCGTCCGTGCCGCGCACCAGCTTGCCCGGCGGCAGGCCCAGGGCGGCGATCTGGCTCGGCTGCACCTGCACCTCGGTCTCGCGCAGCATGCCGGTGCCCAGCTCGCCGTAGAGCCCGTAGTCGACGCCGGCCAGATCGGACAGGCGCGAGCGCTCGGCGCGGTAGCGGCCGTCGATGTCCTGCAGGCCCGCGTCATGCACCAGCATCAGCCGGTCGCCGGCGCGCACCCGCTCGCGCAGCGTCATCGCCAGCGCGTCGCTCATGCGGCGGTGCAGGGCGTCGGGCAGGATCAGCGCATCGCCGCGGCCGTCGCCGCGCTGGCGCACCAGCTCGGAGGCGCTCATCGGCTCGAGCTTCAGGCCGAGCTCGTCGGCGGCGTTCTGCCAGGCGGCCTGCGGCGCCGGATCGGCCGCCTCGGTGTCCGGCAGCACCAGGATCAGCCGGGCGCTGCTCGCCGGGGCATCACCGTCCTGATGGAAATGCCAGTGGGTGGCCGCAGCCGCCCCGACCAGCAGCAGCACGACGCCGACACGCTGCCAGCCCGCACGGGACAGGGCAAGCAGGGACAGGCCAGCGGAGCGGGCGGTGCGGGGGGAGGGGCGTGGGTCGGTCATGGATGCGATGTGGCCGTCATGCGTGTCAGGCGGCGGCCTGGCCGGGCAGCGGCGCCAGCGGCGTGCGTTCGTCGAGCGTCTCGTCGTCGCGGCCGCCGGTGTCCAGCAGCGGCGAGGGCGCGTCGCCGCTGCTGCCGGCCCAGACGGTGCCGTGCACCACCACGCCGAGCGCGACCTCGATGCGCGGCGCGCAGACGGTGGCCGGATGCTGCGGCGAGCCGACGACGCAGCCCGGACCGAGCACCACCGCCTCCTCCGACATCACCGAGCCGGCGATATGGCTGCCCGCGCCCAGAACGATCTCGCCGGGCGAGGCCAGGGTGCCGTCGATGCGGGCACCGGCGCCGACGGCCAGATCGCCATGGGCCTTCAGGCTGCCCTGGATGCGGCTGCGTGCGCCGATCTCCAGATCACCCTGGCAGACCAGATCGCCCTGGTGATGCGAGCGCGGCGCCAGCGCGAGCGAGGCGGTGGCCAGGCCGCGCCGGGCGATGCTGTCCCAGCGCACCGGCGCGTCGTAGCCGATCGCCGCGGCTCCGGGCGGCGCGGTGTCGATGTCGATGCGGCGCTGGCCGGCCCAGACGGTGCCGTGCACCACCACGCCCTTGCCGATCTCGACCCGGGGCGCACGCACCGTCGCATGCGTGCCGGGCAGGCCGATGACGCAGCCCGCGCCCAGCACGATCGTGCTCTCGGAAATCACCGATCCCTGCACCTCGGCCCCGGCGGCGATGTAGATCTCGCCGGCCGCAGCCAGGCTGCCCGCCAGCACCGCGCCGGCGCCGACCTGGACCGCACCGGTGGCGCGCAGCCGGCCCTGGCCGTGGCAGCCCTCGCCGATCGTCACATGGCCGTCGACATCGAGGTCGCTGTCCCAGTGGCGCAGCGCGGCCACGATCAGCGCGCCCTCGACCCGCGCCGGCTGGCCCGGTGCGCCCGGGCGCAGCCCGTCGGCCCGGCCCAGCGCGGCGGGCAGGCCTTCGGGATGCGGGCGATGCGCGGCATCGACCGCACCGGCGAAGCGGATCACCGGCGCATGCAGCAGCGAGAAGCTCACCTCGCGCCCGATCAGCAGCGAGTGCTCGGCGCTGATGCGCCCGGCCAGCACGCCGCGGTCGCCGACCACCACCTGGCGGCCATGCGCCCAGCGCAGCACCCGCACCCGCTCGGGCAGCAGCAGCGCCTGGCGGGCGCGCAGCGCGCGGTAGGTGTGGCCGGCAGCAGCCTGCATCGTGCCGGCGCAGGACATCTCGGCCAGACCGTGCAGGCGCTCGGGCAGACGGCAGTCGCCGTCGCTGTGCCAGATGCGGCGGCTGCGGCCGCTGCGCACCTCGCGCTCGTCGAGCGGCCAGGGCGCGCGCACCGCCTCGGCGGGCAGATGCACCAGCGGCACGCCGCCGATCTCGATCAGGCCGCGGTCGATCGCATCGTCCAGGCGCTGGCCGAAGCGCTGCGCCATGTAGTCGGGCTCGAGCGCATCGGCCTCGTCGATCGGCAGCGGGGTGACATCGCTGGGGCGGCGCCACTCCTGCAGCGCCGGCAGCAGCGGCAGCACGATCACCAGCAGCGTCAGGCCGATCAGCAGCAGCGTGATCTTCATGGCTGCGCTCCCGGCGGGGTGCCCGGCTGGGCGGCTGCGCCCGGCGTGCGGGCCGGCGCGCTGCGGTAGCGCGCGGTCTTGTCCCACTTGAGCTGCGGCGTGCCCAGGCGGTCGAGCACCACCTGCTCGAGCACCCCGCGCGAGATCGCCATCGCGCTGACGATGAAGCCCAGCCAGTTGAAGGCCAGCAGCCGCACCCGGTTGCTCGATCGGTCCATGTGGGTGGCCGCGGCGATCTCGTAGAAGGCGGCGAAGTTGCCCAGCGCGCCGTGCGTCATGAAGGCCAGCACCACCAGGGCCGGCGCGCTCCAGGCCACCGAGACGGTGAAATACATCAGCAGGCTCACCAGCCAGCCCAGCAGCAGCACCGGCGCCATCAGGTAGACGCCCAGCAGCAGCGCGCCGTCGATGCGCTCGCGCCAGCTCAGGTCGGGCTGCGTCAGGCAGCCCACCGTGTGGCGCCACATCGCCTGGTTGTGGCCCTTGGCCCAGCGCTTGATCTGGCGGGTGCGCACCGCCCAGCTCTGCGGCACCTCCTCGTAGCATTCGGCGCGGTTCTGGTAGATGGTCTTCCAGCCGCCCAGCAGCAGCCGGTAGGTCAGGTCGGTGTCCTCGGCCAGCACGTCGTCATGCCAGCCGCCGACCGAGTGCAGCGCCGCGATCCGGATGCCGCCCACCGTGCCGCCGTACTGCGGCACCAGTCCCAGGTTCATGCGCGCCTGCTGGTCGACCTGGTAGCCGCCGGAGCGCTCCAGGTCGAGCAGCCGCGTCAGCAGGTTGGCGCCGCAGTTCTGCGGCACCACGCGGCCCATCACCGCGCCGACCTCCGGGTCGAAGAAGGGGGCCATCAGCCGCCGGATCAGGCCTTTGGAGGGCAGGTAGTCGGCATCGAAGACGATGATGAAGTCGGTGTCCACCGTCTCGGTGGCGTCCTTCAGCGCCGCGGCCTTGCCGGGCTTGCCGTCGGTGCGGTGGAAGGGGCGGATGCGGCCGGGATAGCGCTCGACCACCGCGTCGATGATCTCGCGGGTGCGGTCCTTCGAGCGGTCGTTGACCGGCACGACGATCATGCGGTCCTGCGGATAGTCGACGCCCATCAGGTTGACCAGGCAGTCCTCGATGACCGCCTCCTCGTTGTGCGCGGCCACGAAGATCGTCACCCGCGGCCAGTCGGCGCTGACCAGGCTGGCGTAGGGATGGCGCTGGCGGCCGAACATGCGGTTCAGCGTGAAGCCGTAGTGGCGCACGGTGTAGACCGCCATCAGCGCGACGATCGTGGCCATCAGCGCCAGCAGCGACCAGGCCCAGACCGGGCCGAGCAGGCTGTCGACCTCGAGCTGCCAGCCGGGCGCGGCGCTGGCGACCGCCGGGGTCGGTGCGAGCGCGAGCAGGCACAGCCGCGGGTGCCGTCGCGGGGCAGCCGGCAGGGGCTGAAACGGGGAATTCAGGGGGCGGGACATCGTCTGGGGGCGTGTCGGCATGGGAAGGATTACCTTTGCCGACTTGTTTCTCTTTGTAAGAATAACCTCAACAAGGTATCTTTTTGTGATCGATGCATGAGTCATCCCCTGCTGTTAAGGGAGTGCAAGCCGGCGTCTGACCGGATCTGCGCGGTGATTGCCTGCCATATCGCCCGATCAGCGGGCCAACTTGAACGGCTCCTGATCTGGGCGTGCCGGCTCGGTTGACACTGAAATTTCAGTAGCTGCATGCCCGCGCCGACAATCGCGGCGTGTCGATCATTTCCTCCCCTTCCTCTGCCGATTCACCGGATCCACTGGATTCGCCCGCGGGCGAGCTGTCCTTCCGTCATCCGGTGGTGGCGGGCGTGCTGGTGCTGGGTCTGCTGCTGTCGCTGGTCGCCTGGTGGGCCCTGGCCCGGCATCAGGCGCAGGAGGCCGATCACCGCTTCGAGATCCAGGTGCAGGTGCGCCAGCAGCATCTGGTGCGCCATGTCGACCATCTGCAGCGCCTGGCGCGCAGCTTCCAGGGGCTGTTCCTCGCCAGCCGGGAGGTGTCGGCCCGGGAGTTCGCGGCGCATTTCGATGTGTTGCAGGTCGCCCGCGGTCTGCCCGAAGTGCTGTCGGTGCGCTACGAGAACTGCTCCGCTGCGGCGGTCTGTGCCGGGCCGGTCTTCCTGAGCACGAACGGCCTGGGCACGGCGGGTCGCGATCTGCCGGCCAGGCCTGGCGATGCGGCGGATGCCGCAGCGGTCGACGAGGACAGCCGCGACCGCAACCTGACGGTCATGCATGCGCCGCTGCATCTGGCCGACGGCCGGGTGGCGCTGCAGATCAGCGCGCCGGTCTATCTGGGCGGCGAGGGTGACCCCGGCTCCGTCGAGAGCCGGCGCGAGAACCAGGCCGGCCACCTGCGGGTGCTGGTCGATGCGGCGCGGCTGATGCAGGTCAGCCGGGTGGGCGAGGCCGAGTTCGACGGGCTGCGGCTCCAGCTCAGCGATGTGGGCAGCGTGGCCGATGGCCGCTCGCCCCAGCCGGTCCGCACGGTCCATGCCGATCCCGGCGGGCTCGCGCCGGTGTCATCGCGCGACCGGCGCGATCTGACCTTCGAGGTCGGCGAGCGGCTCTGGCGCCTGAGTCTGGTCCGCCCGCCCTCCGAGCCGCTGCTGGGCGCGATGCCGCTGCTGGCGCTGATGTCCGGGCTGGCGCTGACGGCCGCCGCCGTTGCGCTGGTGATGCGGCTGCTGCGGCGCGCCAGCCGCAGCGAAGCCGAATGCCGCCGGCTCGACAGCATCGTTGCCGACGATGACGCTCGGCTGCGCAGCATCGCCCGCCAGGACGGGCTGACCGGTCTGCTCAACCGCGAGGCCTTTCAGGAACTGCTGGCCGAGCGGCTGCACCTGTGGGCGCTGCAGCCGGCCGCGGCCGGGCGGCTGGTGCTGGTGCAGCTCGACCTGGACCGCTTCCAGAAGATCAACGAGATGCTCGGCCACGGGGCGGGCGACCAGGTGCTGCTGGCGATCGGCGAGCGGCTGCGCGGGCTTGGCGGCCTGAACGGGGCGCCGAGCGGTCTGCCGGCCGAGCCGGTCCTGCTGGCGCGACTGGGCGGTGACGAGTTCATGCTGCTGTTCCAGGGGCCGGTGCTGGGCGACGTGGCGGTGATCGAGGCGCTGGCGCGCCAGCTCATCGATCGCCTCGGCCAGCCGCTGCAGGTCGGCAGCCACACCCTGCGTCCGGGCTGCAGCCTGGGGCTGGCCTGGATCGACGCCGGCGCGGTGGCGGACCTGAGCATCGGCGCCGACGACATCGGCCTGATGGTGCGCACCGATCGGGCGCTGCACCAGGCCAAGCGCGCCGGCCGTGCCCAGTTCCGCATCGATGCCGGGCAGGAGGTGCCGGTGCCGGTCGATCAGCTCCGCCTCGAGGCGGATCTGCATCATGCGATCGAGCGGCGTGAACTCGAGCTGTTCTTCCAGCCGCAGTTCGATGGCCGCACGCTGCAGGTGGTGGGCGCCGAGGCCCTGCTGCGCTGGCGCCATCCGCAGCTGGGCATGGTGCCGCCGGACCGTTTCATCCCGCTGGCCGAGGAGTCCGGCCTGATCGTCCCGATCGGACGCTGGGTGATCGACGAGGCCTGTCGCCAGGCGGCGCAATGGTCGGCGCTGGCGTGCCGGCCGATCGGGGTGGCGGTGAATGTGTCGGTGCGGCAGATGCTGGGCGACGACATCGCGTCGGTGGTGGCGCAGGCACTGCGGCGCCACGCGCTGCCGGCACAGCGCCTCGAGCTGGAGATCACCGAGAGCCTGGCGGTGGGCGATGTCGCCCAGGCGCGGCTGCTGCTGGCGCGGCTGGCGGATCTGGGTGTCGGCGTGGCGATCGACGACTTCGGCGTCGGCTACTCCAGCCTGGCCTATCTGCGCGACCTGCCGGTGCAGCGGGTCAAGGTCGACCGCTCCTTTCTGCGCCAGGTGCCGCAGGATGCCGGCAGCTCCCGGCTGGTCGGCGCGATGGTGTCGATGGCGCGCGCGCTGGAGATCGGCCTGGTCGCCGAAGGCGTCGAGACGGTCGAGCAGCTCGATTTCCTGTGCGAGCAGGGCTGCGACGCGATCCAGGGCTATCTGCTCGGCCGCCCCATCGCCGGCGACGACTTCCTGCATCGCCTGATGGCCGACGACTTCGGGCATCGCGGCAGAAATCCGGAAGCAAAGTCGTGATCTTTGGTCAACCCTGAAACAGGGGGTTTTTGCTGTGCAATATTCCTCTTTTGAATTGAATCATTGACCAATTCTTAAGAGTCAACCCCGTGGATGCGGGTGTTGTGGCGGTGATTTTCGAGATTTTTCTAGGTACGGTGCAGATCAGGGGAATGCGACACCCGGCCCACGCAGAAAGCAAGAAGCTCGTCCGACGAGCCTCCGCGTGTCGTCAATGCACCACCAAGAAGGTCCGACATGATCCGCACGAAGATCGCCTCCACTTCTGCCGCCACTTCTGCTGCCGCTTCCACCGCCGCCCTGCTGGCGGCGCTCCTGATCGGCGCTGCCGCACCGGCACCGGTCGCCGCCGAGACCCGCCATGCGGCGGTCATCACGCTCGATGGCAACTGGTACCTGCAGTCCGGCCAGGTCCGCAACGACTCCTCGGACGGCATCACGCTGACCGGGTTCTGGTACTCGATGGGGGCCCAGGAGGCCGGCATCGGGGTCTGGGAGCGCTACGAGGGCAGTCACCAGACGCTCGATCCGCTGACCGGCACCAGCGATCACTATTCGACCGCCTACTGGGGCGGCCTGAGCCTTGACAGCGGCCAGTCGATGCGCTTCGGCGGTCTGGACCTGGACCGCATCGCCTCGACCTCGCCGGTGCGCATCGACAGCGAGACCATCGACAGCACCGGCAGCTCGCTGCGCAATGCCTATGTCGAGGTGCTGTTCAGCGATGGTCTGCGCGGTCGGGTGGCGCTGGCGGCGCAGTCCTGGAACACCACCCAGGTGCTGACGATCCAGGTGGCGTCGCCGGTGCCCGAGCCGGCGGCCGCGGCGATGTTCGGCGCCGGTCTGCTGGGCCTGGCCGTTTTCGGCCGCCGGCGTCAGCAGGCGACCCGTTCAGGCCGCTGGGGCTGAGGCCGGCGCCGGCGCGAACTGCGTCCAGGCCTGCAGCGCCTCGGCGCAGTACATCAGCGCCGGCCCGCCGCCCATGTAGACCGCCACGCCGAGCATCTCCTCGAATTCGGCCCGCGTGGTGCCCAGGCGGACCAGGGCCTTGACATGGAAGCCGATGCAGCCGGCGCAGCGCTGGCTGACCGCGATCGCGGTGGCGATCAGCTCCTTGTGCTTTTCCGACAGCGCGCCGTCGGCCATCGAGGCCGCGGCCATCGCGCCGAAGCCCTGCATCGTGCCCTTCTGGGTCTGGCGCAGGCTGGCGAGCTCGCGGCTGATGTCGCGGGTGAGGTCGGGATAGTGGATCTCTGACATGGCGGGCAGGGCCGGCAGCGCAGGCCTGGAGTGGTTGATACCCGCTATGGTATGTTGGGCGACGGAATCGGCCTTGATGACGGTCAAGGCGGTCGAATCCGTCGCCGCCTGTGGCCTTCGGCGATCCGGCTGGCGGCGCGGGCCGGACTGCGGCGACAATGGAGGGTTTCCCCTTCGCCCCGCCAGATCTGCCGAGAGGGCCCGACCCGTGACCGCCTCCACCCTGACCGCGCCGCCCAGCCCCCCGAAGCTGCTGAACCAGTACCGTCCGTACTGGCCGAAACGCTTCGGCACCGCGCCCTTCCTGCCGATGAGCCGCGCCGAGATGGACCAGCTCGGCTGGGATTCCTGCGACGTCATCGTCGTGACGGGCGACGCCTATGTCGACCATCCGAGCTTCGGCATGGCGGTGATCGGCCGCACGCTCGAGGCGCAGGGCTTTCGCGTCGGCATCATTGCGCAGCCCGACTGGAACTCGGCCGAGCCCTTCCGGGCGCTGGGCCGACCGAACCTGTTCTTCGGCGTCGCCGCCGGGAACATGGATTCGATGATCAACCACTACACCGCCGACCGGAAGATCCGCTCGGACGACGCCTACACGCCCGGCGGCGTGGCCGGCAAGCGACCGGACCGCGCCACGCTGGTCTATACCCAGCGCTGCCGCGAGGCCTTCAAGGACGTGCCGGTGATCGCCGGCGGCATCGAGGCCAGCCTGCGCCGCATCGCGCACTACGACTACTGGCAGGACAAGGTGCGCCGCTCGATCCTGGTCGACGCCAAGGCCGACCTGCTGCTCTACGGCAATGCCGAGCGCGCCATCGTCGAGATCGCGCACCGCCTGGCCGCGCGCGAGCCGATCGAGCGCATCACCGACGTGCGCGGCACCGCCTTCCTGCGCCGCACCGACGACCCCAGCGCCGCCGGCTGGTTCGAGCTGGACTCGACCGAGGTCGACCGCCCGGGCCGCATCGACGCCTTCATCAACCCCTACCAGACCACCGAGGAGCAGGCGGCCGAGCAGGGCACGACCTGCGCGAAGGAATCCGGCGGCGCCCCGGCGGCCGACGGCGCGCAGCCGATCCGCATCGTGCCGTCGGCCCGGGCGCTGTCGGGGCGCATCCAGCTACCGCCGCGCGAGCGCACCGTGATCCGGCTGCCGTCCTACGAACAGGTCAAGTCCGACCCGGTGCTCTACGCCCACGCCAGCCGGGTGCTGCATCTGGAGACCAATCCCGGCAACGCCCGTGCGCTGGTGCAGCGCCACGGCGAGCGCGACGTCTGGATCAACCCGCCGCCGATCCCGCTGACGATGGCCGAGATGGACCAGGTCTTCGATCTGCCCTACGCGCGCAGCCCGCACCCGAGCTATGCCGACGAGACCGGCGGCCATGAGGGCGCGACCAAGATCCCGGCCTGGGAGATGATCCGCTTCTCGGTCAACATCATGCGCGGCTGCTTCGGCGGCTGCACCTTCTGCTCGATCACCGAGCACGAGGGCCGCATCATCCAGAGCCGCTCGGAAGATTCGATCATCCGCGAGGTCGAGGAGATCCGCGACAAGGTCAAGGGCTTCACCGGCGTGGTGTCCGACCTCGGCGGCCCGACGGCCAACATGTACCGGCTGGGCTGCTGGTCGCCCGAGATCGAGGCGGCCTGCCGCAAGCCGTCCTGCGTCTACCCGGACATCTGCACCAACCTGCGCACCGATCATTCGCCGCTGATCCGCATCTACAAGCGCGCGCGCAACCTCAAGGGCATCAAGAAGATCCTGATCGGCTCGGGGCTGCGCTATGACCTGGCGGTGAAGTCGCCCGAGTACATCCGCGAGCTGGTGACGCACCATGTCGGCGGCTATCTGAAGATCGCGCCCGAGCACACCGAGAGCGGGCCGCTGTCGAAGATGATGAAGCCGGGGATCGGCACCTACGACCGCTTCAAGGCGCTGTTCGAGAAGTTCAGCGAGGAGGCGGGCAAGAAGCAGTTCCTGATCCCGTACTTCATCGCCGCGCACCCCGGCACCCGTGACGAGGACATGATGAACCTCGCGCTGTGGCTGAAGGAGAACGGCTTCCGCGCCGACCAGGTGCAGACCTTCTACCCGAGCCCGATGGCCACCGCGACGGCCATGTACCACTCGGGACTGAACCCGCTCAAGGGCATCAGCCGCGACGCCGCACGCGCCGAGAAGGTCGACATCGTGCGCGGCGAGCGCCGCCGCCGGCTGCACAAGGCCTTCCTGCGCTACCACGATCCGAACAACTGGCCGCTGCTGCGCGAGGCGCTGAAGGAGATGGGCCGTGCCGACCTGATCGGCAACGGCAAGCACCACCTGATCCCGACCTTCCAGCCCGCCACCGACGGCAGCTACCAGAGCGCGCGGCGCAAGAACTCGACCCCGGTCGGCGTCAAGGCGGCGCCGAACCGGCCGGTGGCCAAGGCGGGCGCGAAGAGTGGCGCCGCGCCGTCGGGCCAGAAGATCCTCGTGCCGGGCAGCCGGGGGCAGGCCGCGCCTGCGGCCAAGGCGCCGCCGAAGCCCGGCACGATCCTGACCCAGCACACCGGCCTGCCGCCGCGCGTCACCGGCGCGGCCAAGCGCCGGCCGCGCTGAGGCGGCGCGTCTCGCCTCAGCCCTTGACCAGGCCGGTCATCGTCAGCACGTCGAAGTGGCTGCCCTTGACCGTCTTCAGCTCGGTGACCAGACGGCTGTTGTTCCAGCGCGGATCGGGGGCGCCGCTCAGGTAGAAGGCGCTGCCATGGTCGGCGACGAACATGCCGTAGGTCTTCAGCGCGGTCAGGACGGCCTTGGCCTCGTTGCTGAAGGTCGTCGGAATCACGAAGGTCGACTTCAGGCGCAGTCGTGCGCCCATCGGCGGCAGCGCGGTGCTGGTGTTGCTGGACGACCAGTGCGTTGCCGGCGGCACATAGGCCTTGCGGGTTCTCGGCACGGTGAAGCGCAGTGCGTGGCGGATGCCGCCGGCACCGCGCATCGCCTCGTCGTAGCGCACCAGGCCGGGAAAGATCGGCAGGCCGGCGGCGTCTGCGCTGGTCCAGCCCGCCTTGGCGGTCGGGCGGATCGTCAGGCTGTCGAGGTGGAAGACCGCGCCGCAGTCGGCCGACCAGCTGCCGTCGGCGTTGGGGAAGGCGCGGTAGAGTTCGTACAGGCGGTTGTTGTCGCGGTCGATGACGATCACATGGCGATCGCCCGAGCTGGCGGCGCCGCCCTCGATCGGCGCGGTGCGCGGCACCGGATAGGGGCCGGGCTCGCTCTCCGAGGCATAGGCGGTGAAGCGGATCGTCACCTTGGCCTGGCTGCCCGAGACCACCACATAGGGAATGCCGATCGGGCCGCCGTCCCAGGTGCCCGAGCCGAAGTCCGGCCGCAGGCTGGCGGTGGCGCCGATGCTGGCGATGATGGCCGCCGAGCCGGGGTCGACCGCGGCCTTCGAGATGTCGGTGTTGAAGGCCTGTCCGGCCGGAAAGGGCAGGGCGCCGTTGAGCGCGGCGTTGTTGCCCAGACTGGCGCCTTTCAGGCTGCCGTAGACCGGAGTGACGGTCTGCGCCTCGGCGCGGGCCGGCCACAGGCCGGGGGCGCTGCCCAGCGCGGCCAGCGCCACCAGCAGCTGGCGCCGCTGCGAGGCGGTGTGCGTCAGGGCTTCGACAGGGCCGATGGCGATCGGGGCATCGGTCGGGGCGACGGAGGTGGGGGCGGTGTTCTTCATCATGGACATCATTGTTCCGGTCCCCGCCGCAAGTGTCTGTGTTCATGGCATCGGGCCCGGTAAGGACCGTTTCCCGGTCGCACAATCCGCCACTGGCGCGTATCAGAGAGAACCAAGACGTGTTTTTCGTTTTTCGGGCCGTCTTCCAGGCCTTCGAGCGGCGGGTCGATCCGTTTCCTGCCGAGGAGATCGCGCCGCCGCGCCCCGGGCTGTGGCGCTTCGTCTGGGACAGCAGCGCCGGCATGCGCGGCCACATCCTGGTGATGGCGCTGTGCACCGCACTGATCGGTGCCTTCGAGGCCTGGATGTTCGGTGCGCTCGGCACGGTGGTCGACACGCTCGGGCAGGCCGATCCGGCCGGGCTCTGGCCCACCCACCGCGCCGACCTGCTGCTGCTGCTGGCCATCGTGCTGGGCAGCGTGGCGCTGGTGGCGCTGCAGACGATGCTCAAGCACCAGACGCTGGCCGGCAGCTTCCCGATGCGGCTGCGCTGGAACTTCCACCGGCTGATGCTCGGCCAGAGCCTGGCCTTCTATCAGGACGAGTTCGCCGGCCGGGTTGCCGCCAAGGTGATGCAGACCGCGCTGGCGGTGCGCGACACCACCTTCATCCTGACCGACATCCTGGTCTTCGTGACCATCTATTTCGTGACGATGACGCTGCTGGCCGGCGGGCTCGACCGCTGGCTGCTGCTGCCCTTCGTGGTCTGGCTGCTGCTGTACGCCGCCTCGGTGGCCTGGTTCGTGCCGAGGCTGGCGCGGGTCGGTCGCACGCAGGCGGATGCGCGCTCGCTGATGACCGGCCGGGTCAGCGATGCCTACACCAACATCGCCACCGTCAAGCTGTTCTCGCATGCACGGCGCGAGGCCGACTTCGCCCGCAGCGCGATGGGCGACTTCCTGGTCACGGTGCATGGCCAGATGCGGCTGGTCAGCCTGTTCGAGATCGTCAACCATCTGCTGAGCATGGGCCTGATCGCCTCCACCGCCGGCATGACGCTGTGGCTGTGGAGCCAGGGCCAGGTCGGCATCGGTGCGGTGGCGGCGGCCACCGCGATGGCGCTGCGCCTGAACGGCATGTCGCACTGGGTGATGTGGGAGATGACCGGCCTGTTCGAGCACATCGGCACGGTGCAGGACGGCCTGGCCACGCTGTCGCAGCCGCGCCGGGTGGTCGATCGGCCGGACGCGGCCACGCTGGCGGTGCCGCGCGGCGAGATCCGGCTGGAGCGGCTCACCTTCGGCTACGGCGGCGCGACCGACGAGCCGCTGATCCGCGATCTGGACCTGCACATCCGCCCGGGCGAGCGGGTCGGCCTGGTCGGGCGCTCCGGCGCGGGCAAGTCGACGCTGACCCATCTGCTGCTGCGCTTCCATGACCTGCAGGGCGGGCGCATCCTGATCGACGGTCAGGACATCGCCACCGTCACCCAGGACAGCCTGCGCGCGCAGATCGGCATGGTCACGCAGGACACCTCGCTGCTGCACCGCTCGGTGCGCGACAACATCCTGTACGGCCGCCCGGACGCGGGCGACGCCGAGATGATCGAGGCCGCGTGCCGCGCCGAGGCCGACGGCTTCATCCGCCAGCTCTCCGACCCGTCCGGGCGCAGCGGCTACGACGCGCAGGTCGGCGAGCGCGGCGTCAAGCTCTCGGGTGGCCAGCGCCAGCGCATCGCCATCGCGCGGGTGATCCTGAAGGACGCGCCGATCCTGCTGCTCGACGAGGCCACCAGCGCGCTCGACTCCGAGGTCGAGGCGGCGATCCAGACCAGCCTGGACACGCTGATGCAGGGCAAGACGGTGGTGGCGATCGCGCACCGGCTCTCGACCATCGCGGCGATGGACCGGCTGGTGGTGCTCGACCGCGGCCGCATCGTTGAGCAGGGCGACCACGCCACGCTGCTGGCGCAAGGCGGACTCTACGCCCGACTCTGGGCGCGGCAGAGTGGCGGTTTTCTGGGTGAAAATGAAACTTGATGTATCAACGTCCGGATTTATCCGGTAATTCGTCCTCAAGTTCCGGCTGATCCCGGCAGGCGGGGCGGTGGTGCGTGGGTACACTCGTTCCTGCAGGTTTCTTCATAAATCGATCACCAGACGGTACCGACTCGCTCTCCACAATGGCCGCATCTTCCCCGGCAAATCCGTCGAACGCCTTCGACCTGAAAAGCGCCTCGCTGGCGCTGGTCGCGCTGGTGCTGCGAACCACCCGTCTCGACGAGCTGGAGGCGCAGTTCGAGGCGCGCATCGCGCCGTCGGCCGACTTCTTCAATCGCGATCCGGTCGTCATCGACCTGACGCATGTGCGCGATCAGGTCGAGCCGGTCGACTTCGCCGGTCTGGCCGCGCTGCTGCGGCGCTACAGCATGGTGCCGGTGGCGGTGCGCTCGGGCTCGCCCGAGCAGCTGGAAGCCGCGCTGGAGGCGGGTCTGTGCGAGGCGCCCGATTCCGGCGCCGACCTGCCCCATGCCCGCGTCGCGCCGCCGCCGGAGCCGGTCGCAGCGCCGGAGCCTGAGCCGGTCGCGCCGGCCGATGCAGCAGCGGATGCCACCGATCCGGACGCGCTGTCCGAGGACGAACCGGCGCTGCCGGTGCCGACGCTGCTGGTGGTCGACCGGCCGCTGCGCTCGGGCCAGCAGGTCTATGCGAAGAACGCCGACCTGGTGGTGCTGGCGCTGGTCAGCCACGGCGCGGAGGTGATCGCCGACGGCAGCATCCATGTGTACGCGCCGCTGCGCGGCAAGGCGATCGCCGGCGCGACCGGCGACATCAGCGCGCGCATCTTCTCGACCTGCATGGAGCCGGAGCTGATCTCGGTGGCCGGCATCTACCAGACCACCGACCCGCCATTGCCGGTCGAGGTGCGCGGCAAGGCCGCACAGGTCCGGCTCGACGGCGACACGCTGGTCATCGAGGCCATCAAGGCCTGAAGCCCCCACAAGGGCTGCAGGCGGGACAACGACAACAGACAAAGACGAAGAAAGGACCACGACGGATGGCCAGGATCATCGTAGTGACCTCCGGCAAGGGTGGAGTCGGCAAGACCACGACCAGCGCAAGCTTCGCGTCGGGGCTGGCGATGCGGGGGCACAAGACCGCAGTGATCGACTTCGACGTCGGTCTGCGCAACCTCGACCTGATCATGGGCTGCGAGCGTCGGGTCGTGTACGACCTGATCAACGTGATCAACGGCGAGGTGAACCTCCACCAGGCGCTGATCAAGGACAAGAACTGCGAGAACCTGCATGTGCTGGCGGCCTCGCAGACCCGCGACAAGGAGGCCCTCAACAAGGAGGGCGTCGGCCGGGTCTTCCAGGAGATGGCCGAGCAGGGCTTCGAGTACATCGTCTGCGATTCGCCCGCCGGCATCGAGACCGGCGCGATGATGGCGATGCACTTCGCCGACGAGGCGCTGGTGGTGACCAATCCCGAGGTGTCGTCGGTGCGCGACTCCGACCGGATCCTGGGCATGCTCAGCTCCAAGACGCTGCGTGCGATCGAGGGCCGCGAGCCGGTCAAGGAGCATCTGCTCATCACCCGCTACAACCCGAGCCGGGTGCAGGGTGGCGAGATGCTGTCGCTGGCCGACATCAACGAGATCCTGCGCATTCCGCTGATCGGCGTGATTCCGGAGTCCGAGGTGGTGCTGCAGGCCTCCAACCAGGGCGTGCCGGTGATCCACATGAACGGCAGCGATGCCTCCGAGGCCTACAAGGATGTGGTGGCGCGCTTCCTCGGCGAGGACAAGCCGATGCGCTTCATCGATGTGGTCAAGCCGAGCTTCTTCAAGCGGCTCTTCGGCGCGAGGTGACCCGATGGGGTTTCTTTCCTTCATGCTCGGCGAGAAGCAGAAGTCCGCGACGGTGGCCAAGGAGCGGCTGCAGATCATCCTGGCCCACGAACGCAGCTCGCGCAGCTCCAGCCCCGACTACCTGCCGGCGCTGCAGCGCGAGCTGCTGGCGGTGGTGACCAAGTACGTCGCGATCCATCCGAACGATGTCAAGGTCCACCTCGAGCGGCATGACAACCTCGAGGTGCTCGAGGTCAAGATCGAGCTGCCCGAGTCGCCTCAGCGCTGAGCGCCGGCCTGGCAGCGCAGCACCGTGCCGACGCCGCGCTGCCCGCACGGCGTCCAGGCCTGCAGGTCGGGATGCGGTGTGCCCTGCAGATCGAGGTCGGCCTGCACCGTGTCCCAGTCGCGCACGCCCTGTGCGTCCACCGTCATGCGCAGCAGCCAGCCGCGGCGTGCCGGTGCGAAATCCTCGAAGCCGTCGAAGACGAAGTTGCCCAGGCTCCAGACCACCGGCCGTCCGGCCACCAGGTCGGCGCCCTGGGTGACATGCGGGTGGCCGCCGACCACCGCGTCCGCGCCGGCCTCGATCATGCGCCGCGCCAGGCGGCGCTGGCGCTCGCCCGCTTCCGGCTCGCGCTCCCAGCCCCAGTGCATGAAGGGAATCACCACGTCGGCGCCGGCCTGGCGCGCGGCGCGGATGTCGGCCACCACCTGCAGGTCGTCGCTCCAGGCCACGCCGGGCGTGGACGGGCCGGCTCGGAAGCTGCGCGGCTTGAACTCGTCGTAGGCCAGCAGCGCGATGCGCAGCCCGGCGCGCTCGATCCACAGCGGCCGGTGCGCCTCGCGCAGGTCGCGCCCGCCGCCGAAGGGCGCGATGCCGGCCGCGCGCACCCGCTCCAGCGTCTCGACGAAGGCCGCCGGACCCTGGTCGCCCGCATGGTTGTTGGCTACCGACAGCGCGTCGAAGCGGCCCTGCAGCACCCGCAGCGTCGCCGGGTCGGCACGGAAGCTGTAGATCTTGTTCGGCAGCGGCGTGCCGCTGGCGGCGACCGGGCACTCGAGGTTGCCGATGCGCACGTCTGCCTGGCGCAGCAGCGCGTCGAAGGGGGCCAGCGGATCGCCGCCCGCCGCGATCAGCCGTCCCGGCCCGTCGTCGAGCATCAGGTCGCCGGCGAAGACCAGGCGCACGCGGGCGTCGGGGTCGGTGCGCCGTGCCGGGCGCGCGGCCGGTACCGGCCGAGGCGGTGGCGGCAGTGGTGCGGCGGTACGTTCGCAGGCGTACTGCAGCTCGCCGTCGCGCAGCGGCTCGTGCACCCGCTGCCAGCCGGTGAAGCCGCCGTCGGCCGCGCGTGCCGAGCCACGCGCCGGCAGCCGGAAGCGGCCCTGATGCAGCGGCAGCGGCGACTGGTCGGCATCGCGGTCGGCATCGGTGTCGACACGCAGCTCGATCATGCGGCCGTCGCGCTGCAGCACCGCACGCCACAGGAAGTAGGATCCGACCGGCTGCGCCGGCGTGCCCAGCGCATCGGCGCGCTCGTCGAGCTCGACGACGCGGGTCTCGCCGCCGTAGTCGACATGGCAGCGCACCAGCGGCGCGGCACCGGCCGCGCCTGCCAGGGCGCTGGCGCCCAGCAGCAGGGCGGCCAGGCCGGCCGGCCGGACCATCATCGGTTTTGTCATCGGGAGGATCTTCATCATGGGCTCAGGCATCACGCAACGGGCGGCGCGCATCTTCGCATCGTCGTCGCGGTCGTTGTCGCTCCAGGCCGGGCTGGCGCTCGGGCTGGCCCTGGCGCTGTCGGGCTGCGATGCGCAGCGCGAGGCCCGGCTGCAGCCCGGCCAGGCCACCGAGCAGGAGGTGCTGCGCGAGTTCGGCACGCCGGTGACGATTCGGGTGCAGCCTGACGGCCTGCGCCGGCTGGAGTTCTCGGCCCAGCCCGAGGGATCCACCAACCATGTCGCCACGATCGGCACGGATGGCCGGCTGGTGCAGCTGCGCCAGCTGCTGCAGCCCGAGAGCTTCGCGCAGATCCGCCCCGGCATGACGGTCGAGCAGGTGCGCGAGCAACTCGGCCCGCCGGCGCTGAAGGAGGCCTATGCGCTAAAGAAGGAGGAGGTCTGGGACTGGCGCTGGCAGGACGGTCCGACGCGGCGCATCTTCCGCGTGAGCTTCGACTTCGACGGCCGGGTGCTCTCGGCTGCGGCGATGGATGATCCGCGCGATCTCTACCGCTGAGTCCGGCGGCAGCGTGCCGATGTAGCTCGGCGCGGGCTCCTCGGCCTGCTCGACATAGCGCCAGTCCTCGCCGACCGGCTGCAGTCCGGCCGGCACCGGCGGGGCCGGCGCGATGGCGCTGCCGGCCAGCGCGCTGGCCATGAAGTCCATCCAGCTCTGCCGCGCCAGCGCGACCGGGTCGAAGGCACCGGCATCGGGCGCCAGCGTGGCGGCGCGACCGATCCAGGTCACCGTGACCAGCCGCTGCTGGTAGCCGGCGAACCAGCCGTCGCCCTGGTCGGAGCGCCCGGCCCGGGCGAACAGGTCAGGGCGCTGCAGCCGGTCGAGCACCGGCGCGGCCTGGCCGGCCAGCAGGTGATCCTTCAGCAGCGTGCCCATCAGGAAGGCATTGCGGGCCGGCACCACCCGCTGGCCCGGATCATGCGGCGGCAGCGCGGGCGGGCGGTAGATCACCACGCCGGAGGCGTCGGTGATCCGGTCCACGAAGTTGGGCGCGACCGGATCGCCGCCGTCGCGCGCCAGCACGCTGTAGGCGCGGGCGAGCTGCATCGGCGTGGTGCCGGCCTGGCCGGTGGCCAGGGTCAGGTCGCTGGGCAGCCGGTCGCGGTCGAAGCCGAAGCGCTCCAGCCAGTCGCGGGTCGTGTCGATGCCCACATGCCGCAGCCGCTGCACGGCGGCATGGCGCGCGTCGATCAGCTGGGCCTGGCGCAGCGTCAGCACCCGGGCCTCGCCGGCGGGTGCCTGCGCCAGGGTCGCGCCTTCCTCGGGCAGCGGCGCGTCGCTGATCAGGCTGTCGGGCATGATCCCGCGCTCGAGCGCGGCCGAATCGATGAAGGGCTGCAGCGCCGAGCCGGCCGGCCGCCAGACCGCGGTGGCCCGGTCCAGCGGGCTGCGGTGATGGTCGAAGCCGCCGACCAGCGCGCGCACCCGGCCATCGATCGGATCGAGCGCCACCAGCGCGCCCTCGGCCTGCGGCCATTGCGCCAGGCTCCAGAAGGTGCCACCGTCCTCGCGCTGCAGGCGCTCGAGCCGGATGACCGCGCCCCGGCGCAGCGCGGGCGTGCCCGGCGGCGCCTCGTGCAGGCGCTGCAGGCCGATCGGCCCGAGGGCCACCGCCCGCCCGTCGGCCAGCCGGGCTTCCAGACCGTCGACCCGCACCGTGGTCACGACCGCCAGACGCAGATCCTCGTCATCGCGCCGGTCGCGCAGCGCCTGCGCGGCGATGCGGTCGAGCGCGCTGCCCTCGATGCCCTCGGGCAGATCCTCCTGCCCCTCCGGGCCGCGCCAGAGGCGGGTGCGCTCCTGGGCCATCAGGCTCTGGCGCAGCGCGGCATGGGCGGCGCGCTGCTCGGCCGCGGTCACGGTGGTGTAGATCCGGTAGCCCTGGGCATAGACCGATTCGCCCAGCCGCGCCGCTGCCCAGCGCCGGGCCATGTCGGCCAGATGGCCGGCCTGAACCTCGGTCTGGCTGGGCCGGCGAACCACCAGCACCTCGGCCTCGGCGCTGGCGCGCTGGGCGGCGCTGATCAGGCCGTCGCGCTCCATGCGCTGCAGCACCTGACGCTGCCGGGTGCGTGCGCGTTCCGGGTTGACCACCGGATTGGCCCAGGCCGGGTTCTGCGGCAGGCCGGCGAGCATCGCGGTCTCCGCCAGCGTCAGCGTCTGCAGCGACTTGCCGAAATAGGTCCGTGCCGCAGCGGCGAAGCCATGGCTGCGCTGGCCCAGGTCGATCTGGTTCAGGTAGAGCTCGAGAATGCGCGGCTTGTCCAGCTCGCGCTCGATGCGCAGCGCCAGCAGCGCCTCGCGCAGCTTGCGCTCGAGCGTGCGGTCCTGGTTGAGGAAGAAGTTGCGCGCCACCTGCTGGGTGATGGTCGAGCCGCCCTCGCGCAGCTCGCCGCCGAGGTTGGCCAGCACCGCGCGCGCGATGCCGATCGGGTCGATGCCGGGGTGGCGCAGGAAGCGCCGGTCCTCGACCGCGATGACCGCCTGCTGCAGCAGCGGCGGGATCTGCGCGATCGGCACGAACTCGCGGTTCTCCTCGCCGAACTGGGCGATCGGCACGCCGTCGGCGGTGAAGACCTGCAGCGGCTGCTGCGGCTGGTAGTGCAGCACCCGGTCGAGCGCGGGCAGCTGCGGCCACAGCCGGGCCACCGCGATCGCGACCGCTGCCGAGCCGGCCAGCAGCAGCAGCGTGAGCAGCACCGCCAGGGTGAGCAGGATCCGGCGGCAGGACAGGACGAGAGACTTCTTCGTCACGACAGGAGGACGGGCGGTGGCAGGTTCGGCAACAGGGTCTGGCCCCGACAGGTCGATGCTGGACCGACGGCAGCCCCGCACTGTAACCGCCTGTACCGAGTCGCGGCCCCGGCCAAGGCATGGGTTGCTATGCTGCGATCATGGCCGAAGCCCTCAGGAACCTGCTCGACGAAGTGGCCGTCGGACAGCTCGGATTTCATCTGGCACGGGTGCTGCCCGGGCTGGACCGCCACGCCTTCGAGACCGAGGCCTGTGCCGGGCTGCAGGCGCTCGAGCTCAAGGCGCGGGTGCAGCATCTGTCGGCGGTGCTCGAGCGCCATCTGCAGCGGGTGCTGGCCGACGACTTCGCGGCCGCCTGCGACGCGCTGGAGGCGGCGCTGGCGCCGCCCGGCACGGTGCCCTGGGGCGAGGCGCCGCAGGGGCCGGCCGATCCGGCCGCCGGCCTGGCGGGCTGGGTGGTGTGGCCGCTGACCGACTGGGTGGCGCGCTGCGGCCTGCATCAGCCCGATCGTGCGCTCGATGCGCTGCACGCGATGACCCAGCGCTTCACCGCCGAATGGGCGGTGCGGCCCTTCATCGAGCGCCATCCGGAGCGGACCTGGGCGCGGCTGGCCGCCTGGTGCGAGGATCCGAGCGAGCATGTGCGCCGGCTGGCGAGCGAGGGCAGCCGGCCGCGCCTGCCCTGGGGCCGGCAGCTGCAGGGGCTGATCCGCGATCCCGCGCCGACGCTGCCGCTGCTGGCGCGGCTGCAGGACGATCCGAGCGCCTATGTGCGCCGCTCGGTCGCCAATCACCTCAACGACATTTCCCGCGACCATCCCGAGCAACTGCTGCGCTGGCTGCAGGTGCATCTGCCGCAGGCACCGGCGCCGCGCCGGGCGCTGCTGCGCCACGCCAGCCGCACGCTGATCAAGGCCGGCCACGCGCAGGTGCTGGCCGCCTGGGGCCAGGGCGAGCCGCTGGCCGGCCGCGCGACGCTCACGCTGCGGCCCGGCGCGATCGCGCTGGGCGAGGCGGTGGAGCTGCGCGTCGGGCTGCAGTCGCAGGCCGGGTCGGCGCAGCCGCTGGTGATCGACTATGCGGTCCACCATGTGAAGGCGGACGGCCGCACCTCGCCGAAGGTCTTCAAGGGCTGGACCCTGACGCTGGCGCCGGGCGAGGCGCGGGTGCTGGTGCGCCGCCATGCGCTGCGCGCGATCAGCACCCGACGCCACCATCCCGGCTGGCACCGGGTCACGCTGCAGGTCAACGGGCAGACGCTGGCCGAGGCCGGCTTCGAGCTGCTGACCGGCGGTTGATGCGCCCCGGGCGGGCTCAGCGCGCCAGCCGCGCGGCGAAGTCCGCCGCGTCGAAGCCGACGCTGAATCGGCCGTCCGGCCAGCGCACCAGCGGCCGGCGGATCACGCTGGGCTGGGTCTGCATCAGTGTGATCGCGGTGGCCGCGTCGGTCACGGCGGCCCGCTCGGCCTCGTCGAGCCGGCGCCAGGTGGTGCCGCTGCGGTTGATCAGCCGCTCCCAGCCCAGCGCCTCGCTGGCGGGCCCGAGCAGGTCGGCGGGCACGCCCTGCTTCCTGAAGTCGTGGAAATGCACCTCGACGCCGGCGGCCGGTGCCTGCGCGGCCAGCCAGGCGCGTGCATTCTTCACCGTGTCGCAGTTCGGGATGCCGTGCAGCGTCAGCACGCGGGGCGCGGGGGTCTGCATCGCCGCTTCCATCACTGACGCGCGGTGCGCACGTTGGCCGGCAGCGTCGCCGGATGGCTGGTGCGCCAGGGGCTGATGTCCAGGCCGCCGCGGCGGGTGTAGCGCGCGTAGACCTGCAGCCGCACTGGCTGGCAGCGCTCCAGGATGTCCGTGAAGATGCGCTCGACGCACTGCTCGTGGAACTCGTCGTGCTCGCGGAAGCTGATCAGGTAGCGCAGCAGCCCTTCCTGGTCGATCTGCGGGCCGGTGTAGCTGATCTGCACGCTGCCCCAGTCGGGCTGGCCGGTGACCAGGCAGTTGCTCTTGAGCAGGTGCGAGGTCAGCGTCTCGGTGACCGGCTGCTCGTCGAGGGCGGCCGTCAGCAGCTCGGGCGCGGGCGGGCCGTAGCGGTCGCAGTCGATGTCCATGCGGTCGAGCAGCACGCCCGACAGCTCGTGGATCGGCTGCGCGTCGAAGGCCTCCGGCAGCACCAGCCGCACGCCCACGCGGGCGCCGGCAGCCGCGCTCAGGTCGTGCACCAGCATCTCGCGCAGCCGCTCGGGCGACTCCACCCGGGTCATGTTGAAGCTGTTGAGGTAGAGCTTGAAGGACTTGCTCTCGATGATGCAGGGCGAGTCGCAGGGCACGGTGATGGTGGCGATCGCCACCTGCGGCTTGCCGCGCGGCGTCAGCCACGACAGCTCGTAGGCGGTCCACAGGTCCGCGCCCATGAAGGGCAGGCGCCCGGCGGCGATGCGTTCTGCGCTCAGGCCGATCTCCTCGCGCTTCGGGGTGCGCGAGATCGGGTACAGCAGCTCGGGCGCGTAGGTCGCGCGGTAGCTGGCGGTCTTGCCCAGCAGCGAGCCGCTCGGATCGCGGGCCGGGGACGGGGAGGAGGGGGTGTCGCTCATGGCCGCAATGGTAGCGGGGCCGCCCGCCGGGGCGGTCAGCCCGCGGTGCGGCAGTGCTCGACCGCGTAGCGGATCAGCTCGGCCTGGCCCTCGATGCGCAGCTTGCGGCGGATGTTCTGGCGGTGGGTCTCGACGGTGCGCACGCTCAGGTCGTGCTCGGCGGCGATCTGCTTGCTCGACAGGCCGCGCGCCAGGCAGGCGAGGATCTCGGCCTCGCGCTCGGACAGGATCGGGCGCGGGCCGTCGCTGCGTGCGCTCTGGCGCGACAGGCTGGCGCTCAGGAAGGTGTCGCCGGCGGCCACCGCCCGGATCGCGTCGACGATGTCCGACGAGGGCGCGTCCTTCAGCACATAGCCGCGTGCGCCGGCCTGCATCGCCTGGTGCACATAGTCCGGGTTGTCGTACATGCTCAGCACGATCACATGGATCGCCGGCCAGCGCTCGCGGATCTGCGCGGCCAGCGCGATGCCGCTGACCTGCTTCATGCCGATGTCGGTCAGCACCAGCGCGGGCTCGAGTCGCGCGATCGCCTCGAGCGCGCTGTCGGCATCGGCCGCCTCGCCGACGACCTCCAGGCCGCTCTGGTGGTTGATCAGCGTGCGCACGCCTTCGCGCACGAGCGGGTGGTCATCGACGATCAGGATGCGCATCGGATCGGAGGGGAGCCAGGGGTTGGAGGGCGGGTACGGCCAGCCGGCGGACGGCATCGGCGCCGATCTGGGCGACGACCCGGGTCGAGCCCGGGCGCGACTGTACCCGGAACACGCCGCCGATCGCCTCGACCCGCTCGCGCATGTTGAGCAGGCCGATGCCCCGGCGCGGGTCGGACTGGATGCGCTCCGCATCGAAGCCGTGGCCGTCGTCGGCCACCGTGAGCCGCACCTCGCCGCCGAGGTAGATCAGCCGCAGGTCGACCCGGCTGGCCTGGGCATGCTTCTCGATGTTGGTCAGCGCTTCCTGGGTGATGCGGAACAGCACCGTGTTGACCGCCTCGGGCAGATCGCGCTCGCGTCCGCCGATGCGCATGAAGAAGGCCATCTGCGCATGCTCGGCGAATTCCTCGCCGAGGTGGCGCAGCGCGCTGGGCAGGCCCAGCGTGTCGAGCACCACCGGGCGCAGCCGGTGGGAGATGTCACGCACCTCGGCCAGGGCCTCCTCGATGCGGCTGCGCGCGCGCTCCAGCGCCACCGGTGCCCGGCCGTGCTCGCTGCGCAGCTGCTCCATCGTGCTGTCGAGCAGCAGCTTGATCGACACCAGCGTCTGGCCGGTGCCGTCATGCAGCTCGCGCGAGAGGTGGGCGCGCTCGTTTTCCTGCGACTGCACCACCTGGCGCGCCAGCTGCTGCAGCTGCGCGTCGGCGGCGCGGTGATCGCCCAGGTTCATCGCCAGCGTGCTGCCGCCCACCAGCGCCAGCGCCATCAGCGCGATGATCGCGATCCAGCCGGTGGTCTTGTCGATGTTGGCGCGCCCCTGGCGCTCCAGCGCGTCCAGCGTGGCCTGCACATCGTCGAGGTAGATGCCGGTGCCGACCATCCAGCCCCAGCGCTGCAGGCCGACGACATAGCCCAGCTTGGGCGCGACCTCGCGGGCACTGGGCTTGTTCCAGACATAGCGGAAATAGCCCTCGCCCTCGCGGGCCTTGGCGATCAGGGCCTGCACCACTGGCTGGCCGTCACGGTCACGGATGTCCCACAGGTTCTGGCCGACCAGCTCGGGCTGGTGCGGCAGCACCAGGCAGCGGCCGCTGTAGTCGTAGGCGAAGAAGTAGCCGTCGCCGTTGTCGTAGTCGAAGGCGTTGAGGATGCGGATCGCTTCCTGCCGGGTGGCCTCGTCGTCGCGCCCGCTGTCGTAGAGCGGGCGGATCATGTTCATCGCCATCTCGACATGGTGGCGCAGCTCGGCCTCCTTGCTGGCGAGGTAGGCGGTCTCGACCAGCGCCCGTTCCTGCAGCGCCAGATCCTGGGCCTGCGAGCGCACCGCCAGCGCGATCACCGCCACCGCCGCCAGCAGCGGCATGACGGCCAGCAGCAGGATGCGCCGGCGCAGCCGCCGCGGGCCGATCGGCTCGGACGGGGCGGCGGTCGCGGTCATGGCGGCGGCAAGGCGGGCTGGCGGACCGGTCTCAGGCCTGGGTGGCCTGCATGTAGAGCCGGGTCGCGCGGGCGCCGCTGCGGCAGAAGGCCAGGATCGGCCGCGGCAGCGTCGCCAGCAGCTCGGCGAAGCGGGCGATCTCCTCGGGGCTCTGGTAGCCGCCGGCCACCGGCAGGTGCACGTACTGCAGGCCTGCAGCCTGTGCAGCCGCCGCGATCTCGGCGCTGGTCGGCTGGTCCGGGCCGTGCTCGAAGTCCGGGCGGTTGTTGATGACGCTGCGGAAGCCCGCGGCGGCGGCCTCGGCCATCGCGGCCGGGGCCAGCTGCGGCGCCACGCAGAAGTCCGGGGCGACTTGCTGGATCGGCAGGGTGTTGCTCATCGGGAACCTCGCTGAAGCGGGAGTGGAGAAGACCGGAACGGCCTGGCCGGTCGGGACGGTCAGCCGGCCAGCGCGCGCTTGACCGCCGCCGACACCAGCGCCATGTCGGCCTTGCCGGCGAGCTGCTGCTTGACCGCGCCCATGACCTGGCCCATCGCGCCGGGGCCGGTGGCGCCCAGGCCGGCGACGATCGCCTGCACCGCGGCGTCGATCTCCTCGGCGCTCAGGCGCTGCGGCAGGTAGACCTCGAGCACCTTCAGCTCGGCCGATTCCTTGTCGGCCAGGTCGGTGCGGCCGGCGGCGGTGAACTGGCTGATCGAGTCCTTGCGCTGCTTGATGAGGCGGTCGACGACCGCGACGACTGCCGCGTCGTCCAGCGTGATCTGCTCGTCGACTTCCTTCTGCTTGACCGTGGCCAGCAGCAGGCGGATGGTGCCCAGGCGCTCGCTGTCCTTGGCGCGCATCGCGTCCTTCATGTCGGCGGTGATCTGGTCCTTGAGGCTCATGGTGGATTCCTTGGTGGTCTGAAAACGACAAAACCCGCAACGGCGTCCCGTGCGGGTTCTGGCAGTGCCTGACGGGACGGTGTCCGCCGAGGCGGCGGACCCTGCCGATCAGTACAGGCGCTTGGGCAGCTGCATCGAGCGCACGCGCTTGTAGTGGCGCTTGACGGCGGCAGCCTTCTTGCGCTTGCGCTCGGCGGTCGGCTTCTCGTAGAACTCGCGAGCACGCAGTTCGGGCAGCAGGCCCAGCTTTTCGATCGTGCGCTTGAAGCGACGCAGGGCGACGTCGAACGGCTCGTTTTCCTTGACTCGGATGGTCGTCATGAACTGAAGGATCCTTCGGTTGTGTCCTCGGTGGCCGGCGCGGGGTTTCCGGAAAACCCAGATGTCGTCGACTCGAACGGACTTCTTTGCCAGCAAAGCCGCGGATTGTAGCCCAGATTTGCAGGCAGTGGCGAATCCGCGAGTGTAGCACCGCGCCGGGCCCGATCGGGCTCAGGCGCGGCCGGCGGCCATCGCATCGGCGCAGGCCGCGGCGCTGGCCCAGGCCCACTGGAAGTTGTAGCCGCCGAGCCAGCCGGTCACGTCGACCACCTCGCCGATGAAGTACAGGCCCGGCACCTTGCGGCTCTCGAGCGACTGCGAGCTCAGCTCGCGGGTGTCGACCCCGCCGGCCATGACCTCGGCCTTCTTCCAGCCGGCGTCGCCGGCAGGCTGCAGCGACCAGGCGCGCGCGCGCTGCGCCAGCGCCTGCAGGTCGCGGTCGCGGCATTCCGGCATCGGGCGGGCGGCGTCCAGGCCGGCGCCGGCCAGCCAGGCCTCGGCCAGCCGGGCGGGCAGCAGCGTGGCGAACTCGTTGCCGAGCTGGCGGCGCGAGCCCTGCTTGGCTTCCAGAAGCCGCGCGGCCAGATCCAGCCCCGGCGTCAGGTCGATCTCGATCGGCTGGCCCGGCCGCCAGAAGCTGGAGATCTGCAGGATGCCGGGGCCGCTCAGGCCGCGGTGGGTGAAGAGCAGGTCTTCGAGGAAGGTTGTGCGCGTCTTGCCGGCGCCGCAGGAGATGCCGGCCGGCAGCGCGATGCCCGACAGCGCTGCGAACGGCGCCCAGGCCTGCGCGTCGAAGGTCAGCGGCACCAGCGCCGGCCGCGGCGCGATCACGCCCAGGCCGAACTGCTGCGCCACCTTCAGGCCGAAGTCGGTCGCGCCGATGGCCGGCACCGGCAGGCCGCCGGTGGCGATGACCAGGCGCGGCGCCGCCACCGGGCCGGCGTCGGTGTCGAGCTCGAAGCGCGGGGTCTCGCCCTCGCTGCGGCGGATGCCGCGCACGCCGCAGGGCTGGCGGCGGACCACGCCGCCGGCCTCGCCCTCGCGCAGCAGCATCGCGATGATGTCCTCGGCGCTGTGGTCGCAGAAGAGCTGGCCCTTGTGCTTCTCGTGGAAGGCGATGCGGTGGCGCTGCACCAGCGCGATGAAGTCGGCCGGCGTGTAGCGCGACAGCGCCGAGCGTGCGAAGCGCGGGTTGTCGGAGAGGTAGTTGGCGGGGCCGGCGTCGCGGTTGGTGAAGTTGCAGCGCCCGCCGCCGGAGATGCGGATCTTCTCGGCGATCCGGTCCGAGTGGTCGAGCAGCAGCACCCGCAGACCCTGCTGGCCGGCGCGTGCGGCGCAGAAAAGGCCGGCCGCGCCGGCCCCGACGATGATGGCGTCGAAGTGTTCCATCGGGCGGATTATCCGGGAGGGGCCCGGTGCCGCCCGGCCGCGCCCGGCGACCTCAGACCGGACGCCACTCCAGCCGGCCCTTGGCGAACATCGCCTTCAGCGCGCCGGAGGCGGCCAGCTCGTTGACCACACGTTGCAGCGCCTCGGCCAGGTCGGTGGCGTTCTTCTTCGTCGCCATGCCGACGGCCCAGCCGTCCTTGGGCGCGCGCGGCATCGGCATCGGGCCGATGGCGAAGCGCGGATCGCCCTGCAGCGTCGATTCCAGCTCCGAGCGCAGGCCGGCGGCGGCCACCACCTCGCCGCGCTGCAGCATCTGCGCGGCGATCACGCCGTTGTCCATCCGGGTCTGCAGCGAGTCGCGCAGCATGCCCGACTCGGCGCCGATCATCAGCCAGCCGGCCAGCGACTGGCCCGGCACCGCCACCGGCCGGCCGCGCAGCGGCTCCAGGCTGTCGAGCTCGGGCAGCTTCGAGAGGTCGCGCGCCACCACCACCCGCTCGCGCCAGTAGGGGCCGAAGATGCTGACCTGCGGGTTCTCCATCATCAGCGGGCGGTCGACCGGCACATGCAGCAGCACGTCGGCCGGGCCGTAGCCGAGGTAGTGGCCGCGCCAGACCATGTTGCGCAGGTCGTCGTTCATGTTCTCGCCGGCATTGAAGGGCAGCGGCGAGAGCTCCACCCCCAGCCCCTTGGCCAGCGCCTGCGCCAGCTCCATGTCGATGCCCTGGCCCTTGACATGGAAGGGCGGCAGGTCGTGGTAGAGGCCGACCACTAGCCGGCCACGCTCGCGCACCCGGGTGAGTGCGCTCTTCTCGTCCTGAGCCCGGGCACTGCTGCCGACGCCCAGCAGCGCGCCCAGGGCCAGCGCCGGTGCGGCGGTGATCAGGCGGCGGCGCGGCAGGTCGGTGGTCTCGTCACGATCGGTCATGGTTCTTGTCTCCGTCTCTGGGGATCTGTCCGGAGGGGGAAGTCCGGATGGAAAAAGCCGGCCGGCACCCGAGGGTGGCGGCCGGCGTCGATTGTCGGTCGTCCGCGGGGACTCAGGGCAGCGGCTTCTCGCGGCGGGTCTCCAGGTAGGCCTTGATGGCCCACATGGCTTCCTGGTTGAAGGTGCCCTCGAACGGCGGCATGTAGACCGCGCCGTTGCGCACCTTGCCGCGGCGCACGCTGGTCAGGTAGTAGTCGTCGACATCCTTGACGCAGGCCGCCTGGCGGGCCGGGGCCTTGATGTTGGCGCAGTCGTTGTCGAGCTTGCGCAGGTCCGGGGCGATGCCGCCGGAGATGGCGTCCAGGCCGTGGCAGCGCGCGCAGTTCTGCGTGTAGGCCGAGGTGCCGACCTCGATGGCCTTGTCGTTCTTGCGATAGGGGTTTTCAGCGCGCCACTCCGCACCCAGCTGCGGCAGTGCCGAGGTGTCGACCGACTGCGGCGTCACGTCGCCGTGGGCCAGCGCCTGGCCGCCGAGGGTTGCAAGGGCCGCGAGGGCTGCTGCGCGAAAGAAAGTGCCACGTGCCATTCGTGTCTCCTGGAGGGTGCTGTGGAGTGGATGCCTGCGGGCATCGGCTGCTTGTTGCAGTTGCTGGCATCGAATCTGCAATCACTGTGCCAAGCACGGAAACCGGGGCGGATCGGGCGGCAAAACCAGGGTCTGTCCTGATCTGGCGGGTGTCGGTTGCTTCCGATTTGCGCGCAATCATGGTGTTTTCCAGCGCCCTGTGACATGTGACCGGGTCATGTGTTCGATTTGATGACAACCCGGATGGCCCTGTTCGATCCCGCCGCGAACATGTCCGTCCACTGGCAGGAACGCGAGACAATGGCGTCTCGTGCTCCACCGCCCAGAGACCAGAGAAGATCAGGAGACAGCATGGCAGGTCCCTATACCCCGGCATCCGCTGGTTTGCGCATGCGCCCCGGCAGCAGCAGCGATCCGCGGCGCCCGATCGCCTCGGCGCTGCCGCTCGACAACGAGCATGTGCACAAGATCGACCAGTCGCACCAGCGCTGCGCCGCCTTCGGGCTGTCGCGCATCGAGCGGCTGGACTATTCGCCGCTGGGACGATCCGACCTGGGCGTGGTGCGCGAGCGCAACCAGCGTCTGTACGCGCATGCCGCGCCGGTGATGGAGATGCTCTACGAGCAGATCGTCAACAGCGAGTCGATGGTGCTGCTGTGCGATGCCACCGGCACGATCCTGCACTCGATCGGCGATCAGGACTTCCTGAACCGCGCCTCCAAGGTCGCGCTGCAGCCCGGCGTGAACTGGTCGGAGCAGGCCAAGGGCACCAATGCGGTCGGCACCGCGCTGATCGAGGAGTCGCCCACGCTCGTGCATGCCGACGAGCACTACATGCATGCCAACCACTTCCTGACCTGCTCGGCCGCGCCCATTCTCGATCCGCGCGGCAACATCCTGGGCGTGCTCGATGTCTCCGGCGACCAGCGCAGCTACCACCAGCACACGATGGGCCTGGTGAAGATGAGCGCACGCATGATCGAGAACCACTGGCTGACCGACGACTACCGCAATGTCATGCGGCTGCACTTCCACAGCCGGGTCGAGTTCATCGGCACGCTGATGGAGGGCATCCTGGCGGTGAGCCAGGACGGCAAGCTGGTCGGTGCCAACCGCGGCGCGCTCGAGCAGCTCGGCCTGTCGGGTGCGGCGCTGCGCATGCACACCATCTCGTCGCTGTTCGGCACCACGGTGGCGGCGCTGGTCGACCGCTTCCGCTCGCCGCTGGCCACGCCGCTGCCGGTCGAGCTCTCCAGCGGCCGGCAGTTCCATGTCTATGCACGCTTCAACTGGCCGGTCTGGCATGCGGCCTCCAGCGGCTTTGCGGCCGAGGCGACCGCGTCCGCTGCCCAGGCGGCCGGGGCTGAGGCGGGCGCCGCTGAGGCCGGCGGCGGCGGCAGCAGTGCGGGCAGCAGCAGCGGCAGCGCGGGCGGCAGCACGGCGGCCGGTGCCGCGCCGGCCACCGGCCTGGCCAGCCTGAGCCTGGGCGACACCCAGTTCGCCGCGCTGATCGACAAGATCCGCCGTGTCCTCAACCGCGACATTCCGATCCTGATCCTCGGCGAGACCGGCACCGGCAAGGAGCTGCTGGCCCGCGCGATCCACCAGGATTCCGAGCGCGCCCGCCAGCCCTTCGTCGCGGTCAACTGCGCCTCGATTCCCGAGACGCTGATCGAGGCCGAGCTGTTCGGCTACGAGGAGGGCGCCTTCACCGGCGCGCGGCGCAAGGGCGCGGTCGGCAAGATCGTGCAGGCCAACGGCGGCACGCTCTTTCTCGACGAGATCGGCGACATGCCGATCAGCCTGCAGGCGCATCTGCTGCGGGTGCTGCAGGAGCGCCAGGTCACGCCGCTGGGCAGCGCCAAGTCGGTCTCGGTCGATGTGACGCTGGTCTGCGCGACCCACCGCAACCTGCGCGAGATGATCGAGCAGAAGGCCTTCCGCGAGGATCTCTACTACCGCCTCAACGGGCTGGCGGTGCGCCTGCCGCCGCTGCGCGAGCGCTCCGACCTGATGGCGCTGGTCGAGCGCATCCTGGACCGCGAGAGCCCGGAGCGGCGCCTGCGCCTGAGTCCGGAGGTGGTGCGGCTGTTCCAGGGCTACCACTGGCCGGGCAATGTGCGCCAGCTCTTCAACGTGCTGCGCACCGCCTGCGTGATGGCCTCTGGCGAGTCGCTGATCACCCGCGATCATCTGTCGGACGACTTCATCGACGACGCGCGGCGGGTGGCGCAGCAGCGCGCCGCCAGCGCCGAGCCGGTGGTCGCGCCGGTCTTTGTCGCGCCGACCGGACCGGCACAGCAGGTCGCCGCCGTGCCGATGCCGCCTGCGGCCGCGCCGGTCGAGCCGGTGCCGCCCGCCGCGTCGATGCCGGCGCCGCAGATGCCGGCACCGGTCGCTGCACGCCTGCCCGACGAGCCGGCGATGTCGCTCGAGGACATCGAGCTGCGCACCATCCAGCAGGCGGTCGATGCGGCCGGCGGCAACATCTCGGTCGCGGCCAAGCGCCTGGGCATCAGCCGCAACACCATCTACCGCAAGCTGCGCTGGCGCAGCGACGGCCGCTGAACCGCGCGCGGGCCGCCGAGGCCCGCGCGTCGCGGTCAGTCGGGGAGGCTCAGCGCGGCGCCGTGGCGCCGAACCAGCGCGCCTCGGCCTCGCGCCAGGCATGCTGCCAGTTCAGGCCATGGCGCAGGCCGGCGGCCATCGCGGCGGCCTCGGGCGCCGGCGGCGGGTCGCTTTCCTGCGTGCCGTCTTCCATCGCCTGGTCGGCCTGGCGCTCCAGCGTCTCCAGATAGGCCAGGTGGCCGGCGGGCGCCTGCGCGCCGAGCATCTCGCCCTGTTCCGGCAGCCAGTGCAGCGGGCCGTCCGGCTGCTGCTGCAGCGCCGACAGCGCCTGCAGCGAGGTCTTCATCACCGCGATGCGCGCGTCGCGCAGGTCGGGCGCGCCGTCGCTCCACAGCAGGCCGTGCGCGGCGGCGATGCGCTGGCGTGGCAGCTGCCAGACGGTGACCGCGGTGGTGTCCGAGCGCATCAGCCGATGCCAGCGCCACGGGCCGAGCCGGCCGGTGGTGCCGCGCAGCAGCCGCTCCGGCAGCACCACCGGCTCGGCCGGCGTGCCGGCGGGCAGGTCGCGGCGCTGCGCCAGCCGCTCCACGCACTGCGGGCAGCGTTCCCGCATCGCCGCGGCGACCTCCTCATGCGCCCAGCGTCGGGCGGCCGGCAGCCCGCCCTGGCCGAGCACCAGCTCCGGCCGCGGCCAGGGTGCGATCATGTCGCTCACCCGTCGGCCGGCCTGGCGCGCGAGCTGGCAGTCCAGCGCCCGCGCGAAGCGCGCATCCGGGCCGCTGCCCAGCAGCCACAGGCGCCGGCCCTCCCGCACCGCCAGCAGATTGGAGATGCGCCCCTGGTTGATTGCGTTGCTGTCGCCGGCGCTGCCGGAGATCAGCCAGACCCCGTCGGCCAGCGCCCGGATCGGCAGCGCCGGGCCCGGGCAGGGCGCTGGCGTGGCGCTCGCAGCGCCGGTGGCCGTCAGCAGCATGGCCAGGGCGGCGATCTTCGTGTCAGGCCAAGGCATTCGGGTTGCCCCTGTGTCAGCGTGTGGGTGTGGATTGTTCCCAAATGGAGCAGTGCATGACATGTCACCGCAGGGGCTCGATCCGGGCCCGGTCCGGGCTCGGGAATGTCCCTGTCGTGTCGGTCGTGAAGCGGCGCGGGCCTGCCTCAGGCGTCGGCCGAACGACACTCCGTGTCCGGCACGCGTCTTGCACGAAACAGGCCAGCGTCCGAAACGACCTCGGACCCCATTTTTCTCATTCCATCATGACCGAACTCGAAGTGCAGCAGGCCTGCCGCATTCTTTCCCGAGGGGTCGGGCAGCCGGAGATGCCATGAAGCTGGTCGTACTCAAGGGAGGCGGCGACGCCGTGCCGTTCCAGCCGATCGCGCCGGCGCTCAACTCGACCCGTGCGCCGGGCGTGCTGGCGCTGTCCGGCGACCAGATGCGCTGGGTGCTGATCAACATGTCGCCGGCGGTGGCCGGGCAGCTCGGCACCGATGCCCGGCTGCTGCGCCACCGCGGCCTGGCCGACGCGCCGGTGCGCGCGGTGGTGCTGACCGATTCGCAGGTCGACCATGTGACCGGCCTGCTGAGCCTGCGCGATGGCGCGCCGATCCATCTCTACGCGACGCCGGCCGTCTTCGAGGAGCTGACCCACACCCTGCCGGTGCTGCCGCTGCTGCAGCATTACTGCAGCGTGCACTGGCATGTGATCCCGGTGGCGGGCGAATCGCGCGAGGCGGTGTTCCGGGTCGAGGGCCAGCCGACGCTGGAGTTCACCGCGGTGGCCACCGACGGGCCGCTGCCGCTGCATTCGGCCCGGCCGGCCGCACCGGCGGTCGGCGAGACGATCGCGCTGGCGGTGCGCGATGTGGTGACCGGCCAGCGCCTGTTCTGCGCCCGCAGCCTGCTCGAGGCCGGGCCGGAGGCGCTCGAGTGGATGCAGCAGGCCGACTGCCTGCTGCTGGGCGACGACGCGATCGATCCGCGGCTGGAGGCCGGCGAGCAGGTCGAGGCCGGCGAGCAGCTGCTGGCGCAGCTCGATCAGGTCGGCGCGCGGCGCAAGCTGCTGATGCCGGTGCCGGAGTCCGGCCTGAGCGCGGCGGTGCCCGCCGGCGTGCTGGCCCGCCACGGCATCGAGCTGACCGCCGACCGGATGGAAATCGACCTCTGACATCGACCGCTGATCCCGCCCCGGGCAATCTGCCTTGGTGAAAGCCCGGACGGGACAGCCGGGCCGGTCCTGGGTACAACCGGCCCTGTCCGAACCCTTGCGTCCGCAACCCGTGCCGTGCCTCTTCCTTCCGATTCCGATGCCATGCTGCAGATCCAGGGCCTGATCAAGCGATACGGCGAGCGCACCGCGCTGGCCGGTCTGACGCTGGCGCTGCCGGCCGGGCAGTTCGTCGCGCTGCTCGGGCCCAACGGCGCCGGCAAGTCGACGCTGTTCCAGGTGCTGACCGGCCTGTTCGCCGCCGACGAGGGCGAGGTGGAGGTGGCCGGCCAGTCGCTGCGCCGCTCGGCGGTGCGTGCGCTGGCCGACATCGGCGTGGTGTTCCAGCAGATGTCGCTCGATCTCGACCTCTCGGTCGAGCGCAATCTGCGCTTCCATGCCGACCTGCACGGCCTGCCGCGCCGGGTGGCGGGCGAGCGCCTCGCCGAGGGCTGCCGCGCGCTGGGCCTCGACAAGGATCTGGCGCGGCCGGTGCGCGAGCTTTCGGGCGGCAACCGGCGCAAGGTCGAGCTGGTGCGGGCGCTGCTGCACCGGCCGAAGGTGGTGCTGATGGACGAGCCGACCGTGGGGCTCGACCCGAAGTCGCGCCGCGATCTGCTCGCCGCCATTCGCGCCGACATCGCCGCGCGCGGCACCACCGTGCTGTGGGCGACGCATCTGGTCGAGGAGGCCGAGGCCGCCGACCGGGTCGTCGTGCTGCACAAGGGCCGGCTGCTGGCCGATGGCTCGCCGGCCGCGGTCACGGTGGCGCTGGGCGGCGAGCGGCTCGAAGAGGCCTTCATCCGCGCCACCCACACGCCCTGAAGCCCTGAACTTCAAGACTTCCAGATGAAATCGATCCAGGAGACAAGAACCATGACTGCTCGCCATCTGCTTTCGCTCGCCGCCCTGGCGGCCCTGAGTGCCGCCGCCACGCTGCCGGCCCGTGCACAGACCGCCTTCGTCTCGAGCGAGAAGGACCACAAGCTGACGGTGGTGGACCTGAAGACGCAGGCGGTGACGGGCACGATCGCCACCTGCAAGCGCCCGCGCCACATGGTGCTGATGCCGGAGGGCCGGCAGCTGCTGGTGGCCTGCGGCGACTCGGGCCAGGCCGACCTGATCGATCTGGCCACGCGCAAGTCGGTGAGGAAGATCGGGCTGGGCGAGGACCCGGAGATCTTCGACCTGACGCCGGATGGAAGGACGCTGTATGTCTCGAACGAGGAGGACGGCGTGGTCGGGGTGGTCGATGTGGCCAGCGGCAAGCGCAGCGGCGAGATTAAGGTCGGCGAGGAGCCGGAGGGCGTGCTGGTCAGCCGGGATGGCAGGACGGTGTACGTGACCTCGGAGGTGGCGAGCCTGGTGCATGTGATCGACGCGGCCAGCGGGAAGGTGACGAAGAACATCAAGGTGGGCAAGCGGCCGAGGCGCTTCGCGCTGACGCCGGACGGCAGCCAGCTGTGGGTGACGAACGAGCTGGGCGCGAGCGTGACGGTGATCGGCACGAAGGACCATGAGGTGGTGGACACGATCCGCTTCGAGGTGAAGGGCGCTCGCGCGGCGGACATCACGCCGGTGGGGCTGGCGATGACGGCGGACGGCAAGCGTGCGTTCGTGGGGCTGGGCAAGGCCAACCATGTGGCCTTCGTGGATGTGGCGAGCCGGAAGGTGACGGACCTGGTGCTGGCGGGCAAGCGGGCATGGGGGCTGGGGCTGAACAAGGCGGAGGACCGGCTGCTGGTGGCCAACGGGCTGTCGGACGATCTGACGATCATCGACGTGGGTGCGGCCAAGGCGCTGAAGACGGTGGCGGTCGGGCGGGTGCCGCACAGCGTGGTGGTGGTGGAGTGATGAAGACGATGCCGCGGCTGCAGTTCATGTCCTGGCGGGATCGGGCGATCGGCGCGGCGCTGCTCGGCGTGGCGACGCTGGCGCCGGCGGCCGCCTTCAAGGCGACGCTGCTGGTGCCGGCCGGCGACGAGCGCCTGGACCGCACCCGGGTCGAGCGGGCCTATTTCGGCCATCCGACCGGGCCGGCCTCCGACGGGGTGCAGGTGGCGCTGAAGGAGGCGCGGCTGGAGCTGGAATCGGCCGGTGCCTCGCTGGCGGTCGAGACGGTCGAGGTCGGCTCGGCCGCCGAGGCCCGTGCGGCGGCGCAGAAGGCCGAGAAGGGCGGGGCGGTGGCGCTGCTGGCCGACCTGCCGGCCGACTGGCTGCTGGCCGGCGCGGACGCGGTCAGGCTGCCGGTGCTGAACCTGGGCGCCACCGAGGACCGGCTGCGCCAGCAGGACTGCCGGGCGCGCCTGCTGCATGTCATTCCGAGCGAGCGCATGCGCGCCGATGCGCTGGCGCAGGCCCTGGTCAGCCGCAAGTGGAGCAGCGTGCTGCTGCTGACCGGCCCGTCGGCGCAGGATGCCCAGCGCGCCGCCGTCGCGCAGGCCGCGATCCGGCGCTACGGCCTGAAGCTCGCCGGCCCCAGGCCCTTCAAGCTCTCGGGCGATCCGCGCGAGCGCGATCTGGCCAATCCGCTGCTGCTGACGCAGGGCGCGCATGATGTGGTCTGGGTGGTCGACAGCGACGGCGAGTTCGCCCGGATGCTGCCCTACCGCACCGCCACGCCGCGCCCGGTGGTGGGCGACGCCGGCCTGACCGCGCTGGCCTGGCATGCGCAGTACGACCGCTTCGGCGCGCCGCAGGTCTCGCGCCGCTTCGCCAAGGGCGCGCAGCGCCCGATGTCGGCCGCCGACTGGAGCGCCTGGATGGGCGGCAAGGCGCTGGCCGCCGCGGTGGTCGCCGCGCCGAAGGGGCCGGCCGCCGCGGTGCACAAGGCGCTGCTGGAGACCGAACTGGACGGCTCCAAGGGCGTGGCGATGAGCTTCCGCCCCTGGGACGGCCAGCTGCGCCAGACGATGCTGCTGACCGATGGCCAGGGCGTCATCGGCACCGCGCCGGTCGACGGCGTGCTGCATCCGAAGAACAGCCTCGACACCCTGGGCGTGGACGCGCCCGAGAAGCTCTGCAAGGTGGCGCGCTGATGGCCGGCCCGATGCATGCCCTGCAGGCCATGCGCGCCATCGTCTGGCGCGAGGTGGCGAAGTTCTCGCGCCAGACCGGCCGGCTGGTGTCGGCGCTGGTGCGCCCGCTGCTGTGGCTGGCGGTGTTCGCCGCCGGCTTCCGCAATGTCTTCGGCATGGCGATCGCCGAGCCCTACGACACCTACATCGCCTACGACGTCTACATCGCGCCCGGCCTGATCGGCATGGTGCTGCTGTTCAACGGCATGCAGTCGAGCCTGGCGATGGTCTACGACCGCGAGATGGGGCTGATGCGCCTCTTGCTGACCGCGCCGCTGCCCCGGCCCTGGATCCTGTTCTCGAAGCTGACCGCCACCGCGGTGCTGTCGCTGCTGCAGGCGCTGGCCTTCGTGCTGATCGCCTGGGCGATCGGCACCGAGCTGCCGCTGTGGGGGCCGCAGACGCCGCAGGTGCTGCTGGCGCTGGTCAGCGCGGCGCTGATGCTCGGGGCGCTCGGCCTGCTGCTGAGCGTGCATGTGAAGCAGCTGGAGAACTTCGCCGGCACGATGAACTTCGTGATCTTCCCGATGTACTTCATGTCCACCGCGCTCTACCCGCTGTGGAAGCTGGAGGAGTCGGGCGCGGCCTGGGTGTACCAGATCGCGCGCTTCAATCCCTTCACCCACGCCGTCGAGTGGATGCGCTACGCGATGTACGGCAAGGATCCGGGCTGGGCGCCGTGGATCGTGTTGGGCACGCTGGCGCTGTGCTTCGGCCTGGCGGCCTGGGGCTATGACCCGCAGCGCGGCTTCGGCGCGCTGACGAAACGCGGTGGCGGCGGCGGCGGTCCGCCCGGCGGCGCAGGAGGCTGACATGTCCGGTTTCTGGCAATCGATGCGCGAACGCAACCGCGCAGGCACGGCCCTGCCCGCCGACTACGCGCCGCCTGGCGGGGCTGCGGGCGTGGCGGGTGCGGCCGATCTGTCCGCGCTGGCGCAGCGCCTGTTCTGGGGCTGGGCGCTGCTGGCCGGGGTGGCCTTCTTCCTGATCTGGTGGATGCAGCGCCACGGCTGGTGGGTGCGGCTGATCGAGGGCGATCCCAGCGGCATCAGCCTGCTGATCGTGCTGCTGGGCGTGGTGGTGACCGGCTGGTGCGGCCGGCGCGCCTGGCGGCTGCAGGCCGAGGCGCAGCCCGGTCTGGCGCAGGGCTGGCGCGCCCGCTATCTCGACGAGCTGCGCCGCGGCCAGCCCGAGGCGACCGCGCTGCTGTCCGAGCGCACCCACGGTCCGCACGAGACCGCCTGGTGGTTCGCGGCCGCGACGATCAAGCTCGGCCTGCTCGGCACGGTGGTGGGCTTCATCCTGATGTCGATGCAGATCGGCCAGTCGCAGGGCTTCGAGCTGGCCGAGGTGCAGAAGCTGCTGCAGCAGATGACCGGCGGCATGGCGATCGCGCTCTACACCACGCTGGCCGGGCTGGTGGTCAACCTGTGGCTGGGGCTGCAGCTGCTGCTGCTCGACCGCCTGGCCGACCGGCTGGCGGCCGACATCCTGGCCGACGCTGCGGCGACCAGCACCGTGCGCGGGGCCTGACATGGCGGTGCTGCGCCCGCGTCGCACCGACGAGATCGACCCGTTCAGCGACCTGCTGTTCAACACGCTGCTGATCTTCGTCATGCTGTTCACCGTCGCGCTGCTGGCGATGAACCCGAAGGCGAAGACCGGCGTGATCGACGCCAAGGCCGAGTTCATCGTCACCGTGACCTGGCCGGACATGAACCCGAACGACATCGACACCTGGATCGAGGATCCGGGCGGCAACCGGGTGTGGTTCCGCCAGCGCGAGGGCGGAATGATGCACCTCGACCGCGACGACCGCGGCCTGTCGAACGACTCGATCGTGGTCAACGGCCAGCAGGTGGTGAACCCGCTGAACCAGGAGGTGGTGACGATCCGCGGCTTCGCGCCGGGCGAGTATGTCGTCAACGTCTTCTACTACGACAGCAAGGACGGCCAGCCGGTGCCGGTCAATGTCTCGGTGGTCAAGGTCAATCCGCGCGCCGAGGTGGTCTTCTACGGCACCGTGAACCTCCCCCGCAAGGGCGACGAGGCGACCGCGGTGCGCTTCTCGGTGGACCGCGACGGGCGGGTCACCGGGGTCAATACGCTGGCCAAGACGCTGGTGGAAAGGATCTGAGGCGATGACGACGACCGATGGCGTGCTGTGGGCCTTTGTCGCGGTGCTGTTCGTGCTGGGGCTGGCGCTGGTGGCCTCGCGCTGGCCGGTGTGGGCCAAGGGCCTGCTGGTGACCGCGGTGACCGCGCTGTATTTCTGGAGCGACGCCGCGCTCGAGCAGGTCTGGGGCTGGCCGAGCCGCCATGCGCTGCCCGAGCGCTTCGTGCTGCTGGCGGCGGTGTTCGACGAGCCGGCCAAGGGCCGCGAGGGCGCGCTCCATGTGTGGGTCAACGAGATCCGCGACGGCAAGCCGCTGCCGCAGCCGCGCGCCTACCAGCTGCCCTACAGCAAGGATCTGCATGCGCTCCTGGGCGAGGCGATCAAGAAGACCCGCCAGGGCGTGACCCAGCTGGGCACGTCCGAGCCGAAGCGCGGACCCAAGGGCCTGAGCTGGCTGCGCCCGGGCTCGGACGAGCAGGTGGTCAAGATCCGCGACCTGCCCGCGCCCCAGCTGCCGGAGAAGTGAGATGAGCCGCCATTCCTCCCGTGCCCGGGCCGCGCTGCTGGCCGCTGCGGTGCTGGCGCTGCTGGCCGGCTGCAAGAAGCCGCCGGGCAGCTCGCTGTTTCCGCTCGAGGAGGGCCGGCGCTGGACCTACCGCCTGAGCAGCGAGTGGGAGAACGACACCCGCGAGCGCGAGACGGTGGTGCTGAGCAACCTGGGGCGCGACAGCGCGCTCGAGTCCGGCAGCGCCTGGCACCGGCGCAGCGACACCGGGCTGGACTACTGGCTGCGCGCCGACGCCACCGGCATCTACCGGGTGGCTGCCAAGAGCGATGTCGACGCCGAGCCGAAGCCCGATCCGGCGCCGCGCTTCGTGCTCAAGGCGCCGATCGCGGTGGGCACCAGCTGGCAGACCACCACCACCACCTACCTGATGCGGCGCAACTCCGAATTTCCGCCGGAGATCCGCCATGCCCACCCGTCGGTGCCGGTGGTCTGGACGATCGAGGCGCTCGACGACCGGGTCGAGGTACCGGCCGGGCGTTTCGAGCAGTGCGTGCGCGTCAAGGGGCTGGCGCTGCTGCGGCTGTTCGCCGATCCGGTCAACGGGTTCAAGGACATGCCGCTGACGACGCTGGAGTGGTATTGCCCCGGCGTCGGGCTGGTCAAGGTGGAGCGGCGCGAGCCGGCCAACTCCACCTTCCTGACCGGCGGCACGATGACGATGGAGCTGATGGAATGGCAATGAGCAAGGATCCGCACGCGCCGCATCGCCGGCAGCTGCTGCGAACGCTGGCCACCGCGGTGGCGGCCGGGCCGGTGGCGGCGCTGGCCGCACGGGCGCAGCCGGGCGGCGCGGCCTCTGGCGCCGGCGCCGAGACGCGCTTTCCGCTGCGTCCGATCACGCTGTGGGTGCCCTGGCCGGCCGGCGGCGCCACCGACCTGACGATGCGGCTGCTGGCCGAGCTGGCCGGGCGCCATCTGGGCCAGAAGGTGGTGGTGGAGAACCGCGCCGGCGCCGGGGGCACGCTGGCGATGCCGATCCTGCAGCAGGCCGCACCCGACGGCTACACCCTCGCGCAGCTGCCCTATCCGGCGCTGCGCGCGCCGCACATCCAGCGGGTGCTGTGGGATCCGATCCGCGACACCACGCCGATCCTGCAGATCTCGGGCGTGACCTTCGGCATGGTGGTGCCAGCCGGCAGCACGCTGCGCAGCGTGGCCGACGTGATCGCCTTCGCCCGCGCGCACCCGGGTGATCTGACGGTCGCCACCAACGGCGCGGGCACCACGCCGCATGCGGTGATGGACGAGCTGGCCGCGCGCCACGGCTTCAGCTACATCCATGTGCCCTACAAGGGCACCTCCGAGCAGATGCTGGCGGTGGCCTCGGGCCAGGTGATGCTGGGCATCAACTCCAACGGCTTCGCGCCGTTTGTCGACTCGGGCCGGCTGCGCCTGCTGGCGATCTTCGCCGAGCACCGCACCCGGCGCTGGCCGAACGTGCCCACGCTCAAGGAGCTGGGCCACGGCATCGTCGCCACCTCGCCCTACGGGCTGGTCGGCCCCAGCGGCATGGCGCCGGCGGTGGTGGCGACGCTGCACGAGGCCTTCCGCGCCGCGATGCACGACCCGGCCCATGTGGCCGAGCTGGCCAAGTACGACCAGGAGCCCGACTACCTCGGCCCGGCCGACTACGGCCGCAGCCTGCGCGAGAGCTACGCCGCCGAGAAGCGCGCCGCCGAGCGGCTCGGGCTCAGGCCTTCCTGACGAATTCGGACTTCAGCTGCATCGCGCCGACGCCGTCGATGCGGCAGTCGATGTCATGGTCGCCCTCGACCAGCCGGATGCCGCGCACCTTGGTGCCGACCTTGATCACCAGCGAGGAGCCGCGCACCTTCAGGTCCTTGATCAGCGTGACGCTGTCGCCGTCGGCCAGCACCTGGCCGTTGGCGTCTCGCACCACCCGCGCGGCCTCGACCTCGGGCGCGGCGTCGGCCGCCTGGGGCGACCACTCATGGGCGCATTCCGGGCAGACCAGCAGCGCGCCGTCCTCGTAGGTGTAGGTGGACTGGCACTGGGGGCAGGCGGGCAGGGTCATGGGGGAATCCGGCTTGTGTTTGGGAAGAAGAGGGAGGCGGGACTGTACGCGAGCCGATTTTTCAAACATCACGCAACACGCTGAACTCTCGGAACAGCCGCACCGGCAGCGGCTGTGCCAATTGCCAGATGATGTTCATCGGGCGGGTGCCTTCAGCGGACACCAGGTGGACCGGACCGCAGGCACGGTAAGGCGTTCCGGGGCGCGATCTGACAAACAGCTGGAACTGCCAGCTCGACGCGGCAGACGTGTCCGTGCCGAGATAGCGCCGGCCAGCGGCCGTGTCGGGTCCAGTGCTGTTCTGGCTCTGCCAGTGAAATTGCGTCGTGCTGATCGCATGGTCGCGGTAGGCGATGCGGTCGTGATAACCCTCGCTTTTGTCGAGCGTGACAAACAGCAGTTCGGTGCGGCGGTCATGCAGCGGCAACACGCCGGCCTGGAAGGGCGAACGTCGCGAAGCGCTGAGCCAGCCGACAGCGGTCAGGACCTCGCGGATGCCATACGCCGCATGCAAGCACAGTGGTGTGTCTTCCAGGCCGGGCAGCGGTTGGCTCGACAGGGTGCTGCGGGCTCGCAGCAGTGCGGTCAGTTCACCCAGCTCCTGTCGGATGTCCGGGTGAGCCGCCAGCCGTTCCGTCCAGTCCTCCGGGGTGCCGGTTTGGTGGTGCTGCCCGTCGATCTGATAGGCCAGCATCTGCACGGTCAGCGCGTCTGCTTGTTCTGGACTGTCCGGGCGTGCCAGTGCCGCCATTGCATCCAGGCGCCGTGTGTCTTCGATGTGGAGCAGATCGCCGAAGCGTCGGCTGAAATAAGCCTCTTCTGGGCCAGCTGCCGAGTTCAGCAGGCCGGCATCGCGGCGCAGTGTGGTCCAGCCGCTGGGGCTGCTGCCGGTGGCTTGGCGGTAGATGTCCTCCAGGCTCAGGAGCTGATCGCGCAAGAAGGTGCTGAGCTGTAGCGGTGCGCCTCCTGGGCGTTGCGCCGCATAGGCCAGCAGCTCGGCGCGCAGGCGTGTCCAGCGGTTGTTGGCCGCTTGACGCAGGCTGGCCAGAACGCGGTCGCGTGTCTGGCGCTGCAGTTGCACATGGCAACCCGCAGGCAGCGAGCCGAAGCCATGCTCCACGCTGTCGATCAGTTCGCGCCGGGATTGACCGGTCAGTGCTCCGAGCAGGCGATCGAAGCGGAAGTCGGCGCGGTGCTGACCGACGAAGTCCAGCACCAGACAGCTTTCCTTGTTCGGGCTGAGCCTCAGCCCGCGGCCGATCTGCTGTTGGAAGACCACGGCGCTTTGTGTCGGACGCAGCAGCAGCAGGGTGTCGACAAAGGGCAGATCCACGCCCTCGTTGTAGAGATCGACGGTGACCAGCGCACAGAGTTCGCCTTGCTCGAGCCGGCGCGGTGCGCGGCGACGCTCTTCGGGATCGGTATCGCCGACGATGCAGGCCGCCGGCAGGCCGGCTGCGTTGAAGTGGTGGGTCATCAGCTGCGCATGGGCCACCGAGACGCAGAACACCAGGGCGCGGCTGCGGCGTGCGTCGGCGGCCAGCCTGCCCCATTCGCGAATGACGGCCCGGGCGCGCGCATCGTTGCCGGAGAGCAGCCGATCGAGTTCGGCCCGCTCGCCCGAACGGTCCCAGGGGACGGCGCTCAGGTCGGTCTCGTCGTCGCAGGCGTAGTACTCGAAGGGTGCCAGCAATTGCAGGTCCAGCGCGTGCCACAGCCGCAGCTCGACCGCGGCTGAGCCGTCGCCGCGGAGGTCGAAGTAGGGCGTCAGGGGCTGGCCGTCGCCGCGCTCAGGCGTGGCAGTCAGTCCCAGCAGCACGCGTGGTCGGATCTGGCGCGCCAGCCGGTCGAAACGCTCCCCGGCGAGGCGATGGCACTCGTCGATGATGACGGTGTGCCAGTGCCCTGGGCCATGGCGGGCCAGCAGATCGCGGCTGTCGACGCTGTCGATGGTGGCAAACAGATGGTCCGGGCTGTCGGGCTCGTGGCCCCCTGCGAGCAGATCGCCGAATTCGGGGTCGCGCAGCACCTCACGGAAGGTGCGCAGGGCCTGGCGCAGGATTTCCTCTCGGTGGGCGACAAACAGCAGCCGCGGACGACCGCCGTGCTGCTGGCAGCTGCGCCGGTAGTCGAATGCCGCGACAACTGTTTTGCCGGTACCGGTGGCCGCGACAACCAAATTGCGCCATCGCCCCTGCTCGCGCTCGATGGCGAGCTGCTCGAGCATGTCCTGCTGGTAGCTCTTGGGCTGAAGATCAAAGAACCCGATGCGTGCGCCTGAGGTGAAGGTCTCGCCGGATTCGGTGCGCAGCGCACTCGTCAGTGCCTCTCGATGCACGGGGTCATCCGGGTCATAAGGCTGGAATTCGCTGTCGGACCACAGCGTTTCGAAATGCGCCCGGGCCTGCTCGAACAAGGCTTCCTGCGCACGTTGAGTCAGCTTTACCGTCCATTCCAGACCCCCGCTGAGCGCAGCACCCGACAGGTTGGCGCTGCCGATATAGGCCGAGCCGAAACCCGTGTGACGCCGGAAGATCCACGCTTTGGCGTGCAGTCGGGTGCGTCTGCCGTCCAGCGAAATGCGCACCTCGCAGCCGGGCAGTCGTGCCAGCTCATCGATTGCCTTGGCCTCGGTTGCACCGGTGTAGGTGGTGGTCAGGATGCGGATCGGTAGGCCTGGCCGGCCGTCGGCGCCCACCGCAGTGGCTTGTAGCAGCACATCACGTAGCTTGCGCACGCCCGACACGGTAATGAAGCTCACCAGGATGTCGACCTGATCTGCTGAGGCCAGTTCGCGACGCAGTTCCTGCAGCAGGGATGGCGACGCCTTGCCCGCGGTGAACAGCCAGGGTGCCATCAGACCGGTCTGGGGTGCTGAATCCGAAAGCAGGCGATGGTGTTCGATGGCCTTGAGCTGTCGCGGTGGGGCTGCTGCCAGATCCACGCCGGCGCTGTCGGAGCTGGTTGTTATCCAGGGTGCCTCACCCAGACGCTGGCGCAGCGAGATCAGCAACTCATTGACCAGCGCCAGCTGCTGATGCGCCCGGCCTTGGGGATCGCCCTGCAGGTCCTGCAGCACCTGACTGAGCTGGCGAGCGACCAGATCGATCAGCGCATCGGTGGCATCAGCCTGCAAGGGCTGACAGTGGGCTTGTGCGCCGCTGGTCTCGATCTGTCGTGACAGGGCTTCGGTGAGGATCTGGTCGTACAGACCGTGGGGCAGGAAAGACATCCCGCCAGGCTAAATCAGAAAACAAAAAAGCGGCCCTCAGGCCGCTTCTTCATGCCCCGCGATGGACCGCGGGTGAGTCGCCCTGCGCTCAGACGCGCTTGCGGTACTCGTGCGTGCGGGTGTCGATTTCGATCTTGTCGCCGTCTTCGACGAACAGCGGCACGGCGATCTCGAAACCGGTCGGGACGATGCGGGCCGGCTTCATGACCTTGCCCGAGGTGTCGCCCTTGACGCCCGGCTCGGTGTTGATCTCGCGGACCACCGAGGTCGGCATTTCGACCGAGATGGCCTTGCCGTCGTAGAAGGTCACTTCGACCTGCATCTCGTCGAGCAGGTAGTTCAGGGCGTCGCCCATGTTCTCGGCCTCGACCTCGTACTGGTTGTACTCGGTGTCCATGAACACGTACATCGGGTCGGCGAAGTAGGAGTAGGTGCACTCCTTCTTGTCGAGGATGATCTGGTCCATCTTGTCGTCGGCCTTGAAGACCACTTCGGCGCCGCCGCCGTTGAGCAGGTTCTTCATCTTCATGCGGACGGTGGCCGCGCCACGGCCGCCGCGGCTGTACTCGGTGCGCAGCACGACCATCGGGTCCTTGCCCTGCATGATGACGTTGCCGGCGCGGATTTCCTGTGCGAGTTTCATAGACGACTTTCGGTGGAAGCTGGGGCCGGGGTCTGGCGGGTGCGCCCGGCCGGGCATGGCGGTGATGGCGGTGAGCTGACATCGACCCGCCACACCGCGAAACCCGGCATTCTAGCGCGCTCGTGCGTCAGGACGTTGCCGGCGCGCCGTGCCCGCTGCGCGCGATCGCCTCGGCCAGCAGCGCGCTGCCCAGGTCGGGCTGAAGCGCCCAGCGCGCGGCGCGCTGGCGGCAGGCCGCGCCCCAGCCCTCGCGCAGCAGCGGCCAGAGCTGCGCCCACACCACCGGCAGCCGCGCCGGCGACTCCAGCCCGTTCCAGAGCCGCATCATCTCGGCCACCGGCCGCGCCAGCGGCGCGGGCATGCCCTGCAGCGCCAGATCCAGGAAGGCCTCGAGCTTGGGCGCATGCGCGCCGTCGTCCTGGCGGTAGAGCTGCCACAGCATCGGCCGGCCGGACCAGATCGCGCGCACCGCGCTGTCCTCGCCGCGCACCAGGTTGAGATCGCTCGCCCACAGCAGCCGGTCGAACTCGATCTGCGAGACATGCGGCAGGAAATGCAGCCGCAGCGCGCCGACCTCCAGCCCGGCCTCGCTGCGGTGCAGACCGCGCGTGGCCAGCCAGGCGCGCACCTGGCGCTCGCTGTGGCCGGGCGTGACCAGCAGCGTGGTGCCGATGGCGCGCGACGGCCGCGCGCTGCCGCCGTGGCCGTCGGCCAGCAGGTCCAGCCAGGCCGGCAGCAGCGGCTGGTCGTAGCCGAACAGCAGCATCAGCGCATGGTCGGCCGGATCGTCGGCGCCCAGGCGCAGGCCCAGCCGCGCCAGCGTGGCCGCGCGGTGGTGCGCGTCGCGGCGCGCCAGCAGGCCCGGCTCGCGCAGCAGCCCGCCGGTGCGCTCGGTGAAGCCGGGATAGAAGAACCACTTCGTCAGCCCGCGCCCCGGGCCGCTCCACTGCGGCGAGGCCAGCCGGTGCGAGCGCTCGACGTAGGGCTCGGCGCTCAGGTATTCGAGGTTGAACCACAGCGGCGCCGGCGCGCCGGAGGCGGCCCGCGCGGCCATGCGCGCGACGAAGGCCGCCGGCGGATCGCAGCCGAAGGCCTCGACCACCACGTCGCCGGGCACCTCGTCGTCCTGCGGATCGCGCCAGGGCAGCACCACGACGCCGGGCGCGCCCTGCGGCGCCATCCAGTTCAGCGCCGAGGCGTCGTCGATCCACAGCCGCACCTCGGCGCCGCGGCCGGCCAGGTCGCACGCCAGGCGCCAGCACACGCCCAGGTCGCCGTGGTTGTCGATGACGCGGCAGAACAGATCCCAGCGGCGCAGCGCGGCCGGAATGCACAGCAGGGGGGCAGGGCTTTCCTCGGTCATGGCGCGATTATCCCGGGCGGCACAATCGTGACCATGACGACGCCGCAGAAGAAGACGCAGACGCCCGAGACATCGCCCGGACCGGTCGCCGAACCGGTCGCCGCACCGGGGCCCGACGAGGCCGCCGCCGCCGCCGCCGCCGCGCTGACCGCCGCCGCGGCCGCCGCCCGCGAGCGGCTGCTGGCCGAGGTGGCCGCGCTGCCGCTGCTGCCCGGCGTCTACCGCTACTTTGACGCCAACGACCAGCTGCTCTACGTCGGCAAGGCCAAGCTGCTGCGCCGGCGCGTCTCGAGCTATTTCCAGCGCGACCACGGCGGCACGCGCATCGGCCACATGGTCTCGCGCATCGTGCGGCTGGAGACGACCGTGGTGCGCTCCGAGGCCGAGGCGCTGCTGCTCGAGAACAACCTGATCAAGACGCTCAACCCGCGCTACAACATCCTGTTCCGCGACGACAAGAGCTATCCCTACCTGAAGTTCGTCAGCCACGACTTCCCGCGGGTCGTCTACTACCGCGGCGCGGTCGACCGCCGCCACCGCTACTTCGGCCCCTACCCGAGCGCCTGGGCGGTGAAGGAGGGCATCCAGCTGATGCAGAAGGTCTTCCGGCTGCGGACCTGCGAGGACAGCGTCTTCGCCAACCGAAGCCGGCCCTGCCTGCTGTTCCAGATCCGGCGCTGCTCCGGCCCCTGCGTCGACCTGATCAGCCGCGAGGACTATGCGCACGACGTGCGCGAGGCCGCGCGCTTCCTGGGCGGCGAGACCGAGCAGGTGCTCGCCGGCCTGCAGCAGCGCATGATGGACGCGGCCGAGCGGCTGGAATACGAGCGCGCCGGCGAGATCCGCGACCAGATCGCCACGCTCTCCAAGGTGCTGCAGCAGCAGGCGGTCTTCAACCTGGACGACCGCGACGTCGACATCCTGGCGGTGAAGGTGCAGGGCGGACGCGCCTGCGTGAACCTGGCGATGGTGCGCGGCGGCCGTCACCTCGGCGACCGGGCGCATTTCCCGGCGCATGTCGAGGACGCGATGGCGCTGCAGTTCGACGAGGTCGAGGAGGGCGCCGCCACCGCCGCCGAGGCGGTCCCCGGTGCCGCGCCGCCGGTCGAGCTGCGGGTGCTGGAGGCCTTCATCGCCCAGCACTACCTGGGCACCGACTGCCCGCCGCTGCTGGTGACCAGCCACGCGGTCTCGCGCGAGCTGCTGGCGGCGCTGTCGGAGCAGGCCGGGCGCAAGGTGGCGGCGCAGCACCAGCCGCGCGAGCAGCGCCGCGCCTGGCTGGACATGGCGATCAAGGGCGCCGAGCTGGCGCTGGCGCGGCTGCTGGCCGAGGAGGGCTCGCAGCAGGCGCGCACCCGCGCGCTGGTCGAGGCGCTCGATCTGGCGCCCGAGGGGCTCGACGGCGGGCTGGAGTCGCTGCGCATCGAGTGCTTCGACATCAGCCACACCGCCGGCGAGGCCACCCGCGCCTCCTGCGTGGTCTTCGAGGGCCACCGCATGCAGCCCGCGCAGTACCGGCGCTTCGACATCACCGGCATCACCGGCGGCGACGACTACGCGGCGATGCGCCAGGCGCTGGAGCGCCGCTACGCCAAACTGGCCGAGGCCGCGCGCGAGGACGGCGGCGCCGCGCCGCCGCGGCGCAGCGGCCAGGCGCGGCTGCCGGATCTGGTGCTGATCGACGGCGGTCGCGGTCAGGTCGCGGTCGCGCGCGAGGTCTTCGAGCGGCTGGGGCTGGACCTCTCGCTGATCGTCGGCGTCGAGAAGGGCGAGGGCCGCAAGGTCGGCCTGGAGGAGCTGGTCTTCGCCGACGGCCGCGAGAAGGTGTACCTGGGGCGCGATTCGGCCGCGCTGATGCTGGTGGCGCAGATCCGCGACGAGGCGCACCGCCACGCCATCACCGGCATGCGCGCCCGGCGCGCCTCGGTGCGCACCGGCGCGGGCTCGAGCCGGCTCGAGGAGATCGCCGGCGTGGGCCCGAAGAAGCGCGCGCGGCTGCTGCAGCGCTTCGGCGGCGTGCGCGGCGTGGCCGCGGCCAGCGTCGAGGAGCTGGCCTCGGTCGAGGGCATCTCGCAGGATCTGGCCGAGGCGATCTACCAGGCGCTGCGCTGAATCCGCGGTACCGCGTGTCAGCGGCACCACACGGCCTGCAGGCACAATGCGTGCATGTTCTGGACCCTGCCTACGCTGCTGACCTGGGCGCGCATCGTCGCCATCCCCCTGATCGTCGGGATCTACTACCTGCCCGTCGAGATGGCGCAGCGCAACCTGATGGCCACCGTGCTGTTCATCGTCGTGGCGCTGACCGACTGGCTCGACGGCTGGCTGGCGCGCCGGCTCAACCAGACCTCGTCCTTCGGCGCCTTCCTCGATCCGGTGGCCGACAAGTTCCTGGTCTGCGCGGCGCTGCTGGTGCTGCTGCAGCTCGACCGGGTCAACGCGCTGGTGGCGCTGGTCATCATCGGCCGCGAGATCGCGATCTCGGCGCTGCGCGAGTGGATGGCGCAGATCGGCGCCTCGCGCAGCGTGGCGGTGCACATGATCGGCAAGCTCAAGACCGGCGCGCAGATGGTGGCCATTCCCTTCCTGCTCTACGACGGCCGGCTGTTCGGGGTGGTCGACACCCGGCTGTGGGGCACGGTGGCGATCCTGGGGGCGTCGGTGCTGACCATCTGGTCGATGGTCTACTACCTGCAGAAGGCGCTGCCCGAGATCCGCGCCAAGGCGCGCTGAGGCTGATCTGATACAGTCACGGTCCTGCCGGAAGTCGGGTCGCACCGGGTGCTTAGCTCAGTTGGTAGAGCGGCGCCCTTACAAGGCGTAGGTCGGGGGTTCGAGCCCCTCAGCACCCACCAGCATCTTCCCGGTGCCCGCGGTGGCGCCCGACGATCGCGGCAGCATCATCAAAGGCGAACCCCGGTTCGCCTTTTTCATGTCGCAAGGAAGCGCCGATGTTCGATTTCGTCCGCCGCCACACGCGGATCCTGCAGTTCATCCTGCTGCTGCTGATCGTCCCGTCCTTCGTGGTGTTCGGCATCCAGGGCTATGACCAGTTCTCCGAGGGCCGCGACAGCGTCGCGCGCGTCGACGGCCAGGACATCAGCCGCTCGGAGTGGGACAACGCCCATCGCAACCAGATCGAGCGCATGCGTGCGCAGATGCCCGGCATCGACGTGAAGATGCTCGACACGCCCGAGGTGCGCCAGCGCGTGCTCGAGCAGCTGGTCGACGAGCGGGTGATCTTCGCCGCCGCACGCGACCTGCACCTGACCCCGACCGAGCAGCGCCTGGAGCGCCTGTTCAAGACCGACGCGCAGTTCGAGCAGCTGCGCAATCCCGACGGCAGCGTGCGCAAGGAGCTGCTGGCCGCGCAGGGCATGACCTCGGCGATGTTCGCGCAGCGCCTGTCGCAGGACATCGCGATGAGCCAGGTCACCTCGGCGATCGCGCTCTCGGCCTTCGCGCCGGAGACGGTCGCGCGTGCCGCGGTCGATGCCTTCTACCAGCGCCGCGAGGTGCGGGTGGTGCGCTTCGACGCCCGCGAGCAGCTCGGCAAGGTCCAGGTCACGGACGCCGACCTGCAGGCCTACTACGACGATGCGGCCAACGCCCGCCGCTTCCAGTCGCCCGAGTCGGTCACGATGGAGTACCTGGTGCTGGATCTGCCCTCGGTCGAGCGCGGCATCAGCATCGCCGAGGACGACCTGCGC